>NZ_JBVVPL010000013.1:3592-104743 GCF_055807615.1 Bradyrhizobium sp. MV1.5
ACCCCACCTTACTTAAAAAAATACACCAACCCCCCCCCCCCCCCCCCCCCCGCCCCCCCCCCGGGCCCCCCCCGCGCGGGGCCCCCCCCCCCCCCCCCCCCCACGACAGCGGAGTATGAGGCATGACCGAAATTCACGAAGCAGCAGCTCGCCCCTCCCCGACCGTCGTACCCGCGCCGCCTCTCCTTGGCGTGCGCAACATCGAGGTCGTCTATGACGACGTCATCCTGGTGCTGCGCGGCCTCAGCCTCGACGTGCCCAAAGGCGCGATCGTGGCACTGCTGGGCGCGAACGGCGCCGGCAAGTCGACGACGCTGAAAGCGATCTCGGGGCTGCTCAAGACCGAGGACGGCGAAGTCACGCGTGGCGAAATCGTGTTCGAAGGCGAGCGGATCAATGGCATCGACCCCGACAAAATCGTCCGCCGCGGCATCTTCCAGGTCATGGAGGGCCGACGCATCGTCGCCGACATGACCTCGCTGGAAAACCTCAAGCTCGGCGCCTTCACTCGCAGGGACCGCGAGGTCGGCGCCGATCTCGATATGGTCTTCAACTATTTCCCGCGCCTGAAGGAGCGCACCGGACTGGCCGGCTATCTCTCCGGCGGCGAGCAGCAGATGCTCGCGATCGGCCGCGCGCTGATGGCGCGCCCGAAGATGATCCTGATGGACGAACCCTCGATGGGTCTGTCGCCGCTGCTGGTCAAAGAGGTGTTCTCGATCATCCAGAAGATCAACCGTGACCTCGGCGTCACCATTCTCCTGGTCGAGCAGAACGCCCGCGCTGCGCTGTCGGTGGCAAGCCACGGCTACATCATGGAGCAGGGCAAGGTCGTGCTCGACGGCACCGCGGATGAATTGCGCGACAACGAGGACGTCAAGGAATTCTACCTCGGCGGCGCCGGCGACCAGCGCAAGAGCTTCAAGAACCTCAAGAGCTTCAAGCGGCGCAAGCGCTGGCTTTAGCCTTCCAATACCTGTTCCGCTTCCGTGACTGCGCAGAGAACATGATAGAACGACGACGCAGGAATGGTGTCGATCAGCGATTTGCCATCGCGCTCGAACTGGTCGTACCAGCCGCCCCGCACGGGATGGCTGAGATAATGGCGTTCGAGCCGCGCCAGCGCCATGCGCGCCTCGTCCGCCGCGCCCGCCTCGCCGGATTCGGCCTGAGCGATCCACGCCTTCGCAATCTCGGTCTGTGGCCACAGCCGGCGCGTAGTGCGGCGAATGTTGCCTGCATCGTCACCCTCGTCGATCAGGCAGCCGGTGGCCTCGTCGCGATAGCGCAGCGCGGTTTCCAGCAGCTCGGCGCGCCGCTGTCCGGTCGGGCAGCCCGTGATGCGTTCGAACCCCTTCAGCAACCAGACCCATTCCGCCTGGTGGCCGGGCTCGACGCTGACCGGCGCGATCTTCGACCAGTCCTCTTCGAAATATTCGCCGAGCGCGCGCGTCCGCTTGTCGTAGAGATTGGCGAGAAACAGCGCGAAGAACTCGCCGGCACGGTTCTGGAACGACAAATCGTGGGTTGCGTCGAAGCACGCGATCATCGCCTCGAACAGATGCATATGCGGGTTCTGCCGGCGCGGCAGCGAGACCGGAAGGCCTTCGTGGACGCCGCCGTGCGGCGAGCGCAGATGGCCATCGAGGAAGGCGAGCAGCGCATCAATCTCGGCGCGAATTTGTGCGTCCTGGTCGAGCGCATAGACGGCCGCGAGCGCAAACAGGATGAAGGCGTGGTCGTAGGCGTCGCGCCGGCCGTCCAGCACCGCGCCCTCCGGCGTCAGCCGGTGCACGTAGCCGGGCCGGCCGTCGGGCGTCTTTGCTTTGGCGAGCAGATGCTCGAGCCCCTTCAGCGCGATGGCGCGCCCGTCAGGGTACCAGCCCATCTGCGCAGCCTTGGCGTAGCACCAGATCTGGCGGGCCTGCACGAACACCCGGCGCGGCGCGGTCACGTCCGCCGTGCCGTCGCGGTGCAGCCGATCCATGAAACCACCCGCCCCATGGTCCCAGCCGACCGTCGACCACAGCGGCAGCGCCTCGTCGATCATGCGGCGCTTCAGGCGCGCGACGACGTCCGCCGCCTCGTCCGCCGCACTGATTCCCTCGTCCGCCATCGCGTCCCCTTCAAACCTCGTCCATGGCCGTCTGATACCCATGCCGGCGGCGGCGCGCAACGGATGCCAACCCGGAAAGACCAGCCATGACCGCCCATTACGACGCCCTCGAGACGCGCGAGCAAGCCGCGCGCGAGGTCGATCTGTTCGCCCGCCTGCCCGGCGTGCTGCGCTCTGCGATGACCGCGCCCGCCTATGCCGATCGGCTGAAAGGCGTCGATCCGGCTGCCGTGACCTCCAGGGCGGCACTGGCGGGCCTGCCGGTGCTGCGCAAGTCGGAACTGCCGGCCCTGCACAAGGCCTCCACGCCCTTCGGAGGGTTCGTCGCGGCGGCGCCCGGCTCGTTCGCCCGCCTCTTCACCTCTCCCGGGCCGATTTTCGAGCCGGAGGGGCGGCAGGCCGACCCCTGGCGCGGCGCACGGGCGCTGTTCGCGGCCGGGTTCCGGCCCGATGACATCGTGCTCAACACCTTCAGCTACCATCTCACCCCCGGCGGCTTCATCTTCGATGCCTCGGCCCGCGCGCTGGGTTGCGCCGTGATCCCGGCTGGTCCAGGGAATACCGAGCAGCAATTCGAACTGATCGAGGCCTACCGTCCCGTCGGCTACAGCGGCACGCCGGACTTCCTGAAGATCTTGCTCGATGCTGCCGCAAGCTCGGGCCGCGACGTCTCCTCGATCAAGCGCGCGCTGGTCTCGGGCGCCGCCTTCCCGCCCTCGCTCCAGGCCGAGATCAAGGCGCGCGGCATCGATGCCTACCAAGCCTTTGGCACTGCCGATCTCGGCCTCATCGCCTTCGAGACCAGCGCGCGCGACGGCATGGTCGTGAACGAGGATCTCATCATGGAGATCGTCAAGCCTGGGACCGGCGAGGCCGTGGCGCCCGGCGACGTCGGCGAGATCGTCGTGACCTCACTGGACCCGCACCATCCCTGGATCCGGCTCGCTCTCGGCGACCTCACCGCGGCAATGCCGGGCACCAGCCCCTGCGGGCGCACCAACATGCGCATCAAGGGCTGGATGGGCCGCGCCGACCAGACCACCAAGATCAAGGGCATGTTCGTCCGCCCCGAGCAGGTCGCCGAGATCGGCAAGCGCCATTCCGCGCTCGGAAGATTACGCCTCGTCGTCACGCGCCGAGGCGAGGCCGATGCAATGACGCTGAAAGCGGAGACCGCGGCCGCGAACGATGCGTTGCGCGAGGAGATTGCAGGCACTTTGCGCGCCGTGACGAAACTTGGAGGCGAGGTTGAACTGGTGAGGCCCGGTGCGCTACCGAACGACGGCAAGGTGATCGCGGACGAGCGATGACGATGCAATCAGGCGAAGGCCGCGTTGGTGCCCAAAGTCTATCCGCGACGTTTCGTGACGGGGTGTTCGCGCTTCAATCCAGAAACCGCAGCGGCCTTAGCCTAACGTGAGCCGTGCCGCTCAAGCCGACCGACCCAGCGTCAGATGCGCGAAGAAGTCCGATTGCCGTATCGTTGCGATCACGGCGCGCAGCCTGTCGTCGTGGACGTGAGCCGTCGAGTCAACCGCTTCGAGCGCATCGACGATAACGTCTGTAAGCTCCCGTCTCAGGTCGCTGGTACGCGGTTCCTGAATATCCAGGAGCGGGGCGACATTATCGATGATCCAGGCCAAGACGTCTGGATCCCCCATCGTGTCCCCGCGCGCGAGACGGGCTGACACTGCCTTCGCCTCCTCTGCAATCAAGCGGGGCCGCACCGCATCAGCCAGCTCGACGGCACCGATGCAACGGGACGCCAGCTGGGGCGATGACGCGAACTCCCGACCCGCGCGGACAAGGTCCAAAAAGCCAGCCAGCTCTGTCGCAAGCGGCCCGAGCTTGCCGCTGACTTCCAAGCCTGGCAACTCGACGCCGTCGATGAAGATCCCGCCGGGCTCGATGGTGAAATCAAGCTCGGCCCTACCGCCATCGCGAAATTCGAGGCGGATCAATCGCTTGCGCGCCACAGCCCTCCGTCCGAACCGAAGCACGGCAAGCGATTGCCTCAAGCCCAGCTCCACCTCGACCGCACCTTGCGGCAACGGCCTCACCTCGCGCAATTGCGGCTCGGCGCCGTCGTCGATCAGATGCAGCATCGACCAAAGATGAGGAATGATCTCGTCGACCTTATGCGTCGTGACGTTGGACAATTTGGCCATGCCGTGCCAGACCTCCTGCTCAGCATCCAGCCACTCCAATTCGATGGCAGCGACTTCACGCCCTGCGCACAAACCCAGGAAATGACGCAAGAACGGCGCACTGAGCAGATGCAGGCCGACAAGGAGCGGGATGTTGCGCTCAGCCGCCAGATCGACCAGGCGCTTTGCACTGTCGATGCTCAGCGCAAGCGGCTTCTCGACCAGGGTTGGCACGTCCCCGCGCAACAGGCTCTCGGCAGTCGCGGCGTGATCGGCGGCAGGTGTCGCGACGATGGCGGCGTCGGGACCCAGAGCCAGCGCAGCGTCAAGGCTCGCGAGCAGCGTGAACCGAGGAGGCGCTCCTGTGCGCTCAGCGAGAAACGCATTGAGGGCTTCGCTATTGTG
Source organism: Bradyrhizobium sp. MV1.5 (assembly GCF_055807615.1). Lineage (NCBI taxonomy): Bacteria > Pseudomonadati > Pseudomonadota > Alphaproteobacteria > Hyphomicrobiales > Nitrobacteraceae > Bradyrhizobium > Bradyrhizobium sp. MV1.5. The sequence goes on from NZ_JBVVPL010000013.1 coordinate 8,261, forward strand.
GCGCGACACCCACAGCACACAACCGACACGGTCGGAAAGCTGTGCCAAGATGGAAGCGTGCGTACGCCCCCATCGTCCGCCACCGACCAAAGCCACCGTGAGCCCGCTCATCGAAACTTTCCTCACCTCCGCACGGAGTGAGCTGTCGGAAACGTCCGGTCAGGTCGCGCCGCAATAGTCTTGGATCTGACCGAGCGTGAAATCACGCATTGAGGAGGCCGACCGCTCCAAATCGGCCTTGTACCAATCGACTGTCATTTTCAACGCGTCGTCAAATCCGAGCCGGGGCCGCCAGCCAAGCAGTGTTCGCGCCTTCGAGGAATCCAGCTTCAGGAAGGTCGCCTCGTGCAAGTCGTCGCTGCCCACATGCTGCCATTGCGCGCCATTGCCCCAAATCGCGGCCAGCGTGTCGGCGAGGCGCGCCACCGGCTGTTCGCTTTCCGGCCCTGGGCCGAAGTTCCAGCCTTCAGCCATGGCGGCGCCTTGCCTGAACGAAGCCTCGGCCAGGAGCAGGTATCCGGCAAGCGGCTCAAGCACGTGCTGCCAGGGGCGAATGGCTCGCGGGCGCCGCACCTCCAGTGCACGTTGCGTCGCAAAGGCGCGGATCGCGTCCGGCACGATGCGATCCTTCGCCCAATCGCCACCGCCGATCACATTGCCCGCACGTCCCGAAGCCGCCGGCGGCTCCGCGAAGCTGCGATTATACGACGTCAGCAGCAGCTCGGCGCATCCCTTGCTCGTGCTATAGGGATCGTGGCCCCCCATCGCCTCATTCTCGCGATAACCCCACACCCACTCGCGATTTTCATAGCACTTGTCGCTGGTGACGATGACGAACGAACGGACGCCGTCACCCGTCCCCTCCGCCTTTGCCTTGAGATTGAACTGACGCACCGCCTCGAGCAGGTTCACCGTACCCATCACGTTGGTCGAGACAGTGCCGATCGGATCGACATAGGATTCGCGCAGGACGGATTGCGCGGCGAGGTGAAACACCACTTCAGGCCGGGTGGTCGCCAACGCATGCGACAGTGCCCCTATATCCCTGATGTCGCCGCGCGCGTCATCCACGACGGCCGCGACCTCTGCCCGGTCGAACAAGGACGGCGTCGTCGGTGGAGCTAGCGAGAAACCGAAAACTCGGGCATTCATGGCGGATAGCCACAGGCTGAGCCAGGCGCCCTTGAAACCGGTGTGTCCTGTCACCAGAACGCGCCGGCCACGCCAGAACTCCGGGTTTACGTCCACATACGCCACGGCGGGTTGTTCTCCTTCCAGAGCGCCTCGAGCAAATTGCGTTCTCGCAGAGTATCCATCGATCGCCAGAACCCTTCGTGGCGAAACACACGCAGTTCGCCGCTTTGGGCCAGTTGCTCGAGCGGCTGCCGCTCCCAGGTCGTGGAGTCACCGGCGATCAGCCGGGCGATGCGTGGATCGAGCACGAAGAACCCGCCATTGATCCATCCGCCGTCGCCGAGGGGTTTTTCGTTGAAACCCTTCACGACGCTGTCCTCGAGTTCGAGACTGCCGAACCTACCTGGCGGACGCACGCCGGTAACGGTCGCAAGCTTGCCGTGCGAACGATGAAACGAGATCAGCTTCGCGATGTCGATATCGGCGACGCCATCGCCATAGGTCAGGCAGAACGCATCGTCGTCTTGCACGAAGGGGAGCGCCCTTTTGATGCGGCCTCCCGTCTCGGTCTCGGCGCCGGTGTCGACCAGCGTCACGCGCCACGGCTCCGACCGGCTAGCGTGAAAGTCGATCTGGTTGTTCTTGAGATCGATCGTGACGTCGGACGTATGCAGCAGGTAGTGTGAGAAATATTCCTTGATCAGGTAGCCCTTGTACCCCAAGCATATCACGAAGTCGTTGATGCCGAACGACGAGTAGATCTTCATGATGTGCCAGAGGATCGGATGACCGCCGATCTCGACCATCGGTTTCGGTCGAACGGAGGTCTCCTCGCTGAGGCGACTGCCGAGGCCTCCCGCCAGAATCATCGCTTTCATGACACCATTCCTACCGAGGGCGGCCCGGCGCGCCGGCTTGACGTCCGGTCCACGCTCAATCCGGAAGTATGCGGACTTCGGGCAACGGCATGACCAGTTTCGACTTCAGTCCTCTTGCCCGCAATTGTTCGGCAATCGGCTGACCATAGTGCCAGGCGAGCAGTACTACGTAATCCGGCTGTTCGCGGATCAGGCGCTCGTTGTCGACGATCGGAATCTGCTTTCCGGGCAAATGCAGGCCGAGCTTGAGCGAGGTGGGTTGCTCGCAGATATACGGCATCAGCGTGCGATCGATGCCGACATAGTTCAGCAGCGTGCTGCAACGGCCAGGGCACGAATTGCCGACGAAGCTCAGGCCCTTCTTGTTGCAGTCGAGGGCGAGCTCGAGGAGGTCGCGCTTGACCTTTTCGGCGCGTGCACGGAAAGCCGCGTAGCATTCGGGGTTCGAGAGGCCGAAATCATCTTCGGCCTTCAGAAGTTGAGCGACTGCGGGCTTGACCGGACGCCCCCTGCCCTTGGCCACGTACACGCGGATATTGCCGCCGTAACGGCTGACGCGCTGCGCGTCGACACAGGTGAAATCGAAGAACTCGAACAGCTTGACGATCGACTTCAGCGAATAAGTGCGAAGGTGCTCGTGATAGATCGTATCGAACTGCCCGCCCTCGATGACATCGAGCAGATAATGGTTTTCGAGGATGAAGACGCCGTCGGGCGCAAGCAGGCGCTCCAGGCCGCGGATGAAGGCACCGAGCTGGGCCACATGCGCGAAGACGTTTGTGGCGGTGGCGACCTTGGCATGGCCGTGCGTCTCCACGACCTTGCGGGCAGTTTCCTCGTCGAAGAACGCCTGCAGCGTGTCGATGCCCTGTTCCTGCGCGATGCGTCCGATGTTGGTCGGCTCGATGCCGAGAACGCGCATGCCGCGCCGCTTGAATCCTGAGAGCAGCGTTCCGTCGTTGGACCCGATGTCGACAACGAGTTCGTCCGGCTTAAGCCCGAGGTCTGCCACCGCATCCTGCACGAACGCGTCCTGATAGACCGCGAGCTCCTTGGTGATGCCAGAGCGGTACGGATATTCGGGGTGGAATACGACTTCCGGCGGAACGACGTAGTCGATCTGCGACAGCGAGCAATCGCGACACCACACCTGACGAAGCGGGTAGCTCGTTTCGGGACCGTCGAGCTGCGCCTTCGACGGCAGCGAGTCGCACAGCGGTTGATGTCCAAGGTCGATGACGAGCTCGAGCCGCTCGGAGCCGCAGACCTGACAGCGCGTCAGCTTCCCGGTTGGGATGTCATGATATGAGGCGTGGGGCATTCGGAACCTTAATTGCAACAACGAGATACAGCCGATTCACGGGAGGCGATCCCCCCGAGCGGTGGCGCGACATGGAACGCGCCGGGCGAGCCTTACTGGAAAGCCCCCCATTAATCAAGCATATGCCCTTCGGAATACTACGTAATTTGCCCGCGAGAGGTCCGGGCGGCTTTGCGCGATGCGCCGCATCTGGTACTAGCATTTTTCAGCTGACAGCAACCCTCGACGAATACCGATTACACGGACAGGACAACAAACGAAATGCGCGGAAAGCCCGCCGACACGGAACGCAAGCTCATTTCCATTTTGATTCCTGTCTTCAATGAGGAAGGCAACATCCGCAGGGCCTATGACGCCGTTTGCCATGTCTTCCAACAAATGAATGATCGCTATACGTTCGAAATCATCTTCACGGACAACCACAGCACCGACAAGTCGAGTGCTATCATCTCCGAACTGGCGGCAGCCGATCCGCGCGTTCGCGCGGTACGATTTGCCCGAAACTTTGGCTTCCAGAGGTCCGTGCTCACGGCCTATCGTCTGGCCTCCGGAGACGCCGCGATCCAGATCGACTGCGACCTCCAGGATCCACCGACAGTGTTCCCTAGATTTCTGGAGCTGTGGGAGCAGGGTCACGACGTGGTCGTGGGTATCAGGCGCTTCCGGCAGGAAAGCAAGCTGCTACAGTGGGCGCGACGGGTCTACTACCGGCTGCTCAGGCGCCTATCCGACGATAATCTGATGCTCGACAGCGGCGATTTCAGGTTGATCGACCGCAGCGTGCTGGATCAGCTTCATCTGATCAACGACGTCGCGCCCTATACGCGCGGTCTGACGTCGCTGCTCGCGACCAAGCAGATCGGCGTGGCTTACGACCGACACGCGCGGCAAGCCGGCGTCAGCAAATTTCCGCTCGGAAAGCTGATATCCCTGGCAGTGGACGGGTTGATTACGCACTCGATTTTCCCGCTTCGCCTCGCCGCCTTCATTGGGCTGGGAATCTCGGTACTGACCTGCCTCGCGAGTTTTTTCTACATCTTCTCGCGGTTAATCTTCGGCATCAACTGGCCGGCGGGCTTCGCCACGACAACAGTGCTGCTGCTGTTCGGGATCAGTCTCAATGCCATCTTTCTTGGCATCATCGGCGAGTATGTGGGACGCATCTACAATCAGGTACGCTCCCGGCCGACGACGGTCATTGAATTCAGCGTCAATCTGCCGGATGCATCCCTGGAACGTCTTGCACTACAAGCGCCGGCGGCGGCGGGCGTCCGAAAAGCACCAGCCGAGATCTCCCGCCGAACCGGGACGGAGCAGCCATCATGACGGAATTCGACCAGTATCGTGACGGCTACAGCACGCAAATCGACAGCGCGATCGCCTTCAGCGGCCAGCCGCAGGATTTCTTCACCCGCGCGAAGGCGCGCTACCTGCTGAATGCGTTCTCCAAGTTCCGCTCGCAGAGCGATATTTCGTTGCGACCGCTCGACGTCCTGGATATCGGCTGTGGGCAGGGTTTGATTCATCCGCACCTGAGGCCTGCGCAATCCGGCATCAAGCTGACCGGAATCGACGTCGCCGGTACGGTCATCGAAGAAGCAAAAGCCACCAATCCGGACGTCCACTACGATGTCTATGAAGGCACGCGGCTTCCCTACCAGGATCGTAGCTTCGACATCGCCTACGCGATAGCCGTCATGCATCACGTTCCGCCCGACGATTGGGAGTCCTTTCTCGTCGAAGCCGCTCGCGTGGTCCGGCCGGGAGGCCTCGTCGTCATCATCGAGCACAATCCGCTCAATCCGCTGACGCAGAAGATCGTCAGGAGCTGCCCGTTCGACCAGAACGCCGTGTTGCTCCGCCCTGGTCGGCTCGCCAAGTTGTTTCGCGCCGCCGGCATGGTCGATCTGGAACGGCAGTTCATCATATTCACCCCGTTCGACACACCCTTTTTCCACAAGGTGGATGCCAGCTTCGGCTGGCTGCCGCTCGGCGCGCAATATTGCATGGCCGCTCATGTGCCCTCGTGACGTACATCAGCCGAGCACAGCGCGGCAGTAGCCCGCGTCGCCCAGAGTCGGGGCAAGGTGCGCGGTCCATCACCGTCTCGCCTCGCCCGTCTGAGGCTTTCGGGACGATGTCATGACATCAGCCACGCATGAGCATCGCCACGAGGTGGTGCGGCAACGATCGGGCGCCTGGCTCGACGACGTGGCCCCGCTGCTGTCGAGCGCAGCTCTGACGCTGCTTGTTCTTCTGTTCGAAATCGCGCTTGCCAAGCAGTTAGGCGCTGAATCCCGACTGCGAACCATGCTGGTCTTCATTTCGGGCATTTCGATCCTGCCGGTATGTACCGTGACGTTGCAGCACGGGCTCGATCGTCGTTCGCCCGAGGCAGGTCGTCTGCTGGAGGCCGCAAATGTCTGGTGCGCTGTCTCCGCGCTGGTGAGCCTCGCTCTCGTCGCCATCACAGCCTGGGCCAGCAAGGGGGGCGTGGAATTCTGGCGCAGAGCCGCGCTGCACGTAGCCGAGGCCTCGGGTGTCGGGTATATCGTGCTCATCGCGTGGCTGCGCTCCGCGTGCCGAAAGGAAGGCTTCCTTGATCGGGCTAGCGCCGTCCTTACGCGATGGAGTTCAAGATCGACGCAAACGGTTGCGCTCACGTTCGCTTTTGCAGCCGCTCTGATCGCTCTGTTCAAGATCGAGCCGGGAAATCGCCATTTCAATCCGGTCTTCAGCTTCTTCTTTCCGAGCCTGCCCGGAGGATTTCCGGATCGGTCGAGCCTGCTGCTCGCGACATTGGGCGCAGGCCTCCTCGTGGCGGTCGGCGCAGGCCTTCTGATCTTCGAACGGCGGCTTATTGCCAGCCGTCCTGCCCGACTTCCTTCCGCTCAGCGGGCCGCACTGGCCATCGCCCTCCTTGCCAGCTCCGTCCTGAGTTTCGACTTCTCGCTCGCCAGCGATCCGTTTCACTACATGACTGTTGTTGGTCCTGCCTTGCATCTCATGCATGGCGGCACGCTGATGGTCGACACCTTCTCTCAGTACGGACCGGGTCCCGTCCTCGTTGCATACCTCGCGTTCCAGCTTGGGCCACCGTCCTTCGCCGCCGCCAACATCGCCATCCAGGTCTGCAACCTGATATTCTACGCCCTCTTCATCTTCGCGCTGTGGCAATCCAGTCGAACTCGGATGAGCGCGGTCTGGTTTGGCCTGGTGTTCATCCTGTTTTGGCTGTCCGGGTGGGGCAGCGGCCAAGGCAACGTGAATACTGCGCCTTCGGTGCTGGGAGCCCGTTATCTTCCTATCCTGCTTATGGCCGTCGGACTCGGCGCGCGAGGCGGTGCCAGGCATTCGCCGCTGGTGTTCCTGGCCGGATTTCTTTCCGGCGTGTGGAGCATCGAGGCCTTCATCGGAGCGCTTGCCCTTTATGCCGGCTCGCTCACCCTGCGCAATTTCCGCGACCGCACCTACGCCAAGCTAGCGAAAGACCTTGCCATCGCGGCGCTGCCTATGATTTCGGGGCCTGCTGCGCTCTCGATCGGCACTCTGCTGGCGGCGGGCAAGTGGCCGGCCTTCAATATCTATCTCAGCTTTCTGTCGAGCTATAATCCGGTTGCGCAATTCTGGTCCGTGCCCTTCGATGCGATTTTCTGGGGCTGGATGCCTATCCTGGCCGCGGTCGCGATCGCGGTCGCCGGCTGTTGGCTGCTGGTGATCGACAACAAGCGCGGCTCGTTGCAGGCCACGAGCGATGCCTGGTTGAGCCACGCGCTACCTGCGGCGATACTCACGGCCATTACGGGCTCCTATTTCGCCGGCCGGTCGGTCGATTTCACCGTCGTCATCGCACTTTTGCCGTTCGCCCTCCTGTTCGTGCCCACTGCGCTCTGGCTGGCAGGCCGCGCGCTTGGTGGGGATCGTGTGGCAACCTGGTTGGCGGCCCTCGCCGCTGCGACAGTGTTCTGGGCCTCGATCTTCTCCTGCCTCTATGTGTTTCGTGTCGATTCGCCCTATTCGCTGCTGGTTCACGAGTGCCGCGACATGGGCCGCTGCACGCCCTCCGCACTTGGGCGCCGTATAGCGGACGCAACGCGCCAGGAACTGACACTACCGCCCGGCACCAATGTCTGGGCGCTCACCGACTATGACCGCAGGATGGTCACCGAAGCGCGCAACCTTATCGAACGCTTTTCGGGTGCCGGGGCAAAGATCACCGTACTATTGGGTGCAAGTTCCGGCGGACATCAGATGCTCAGCGACATCGCGCTCATGTATGCGCGGAAGTGGCATACGTGGCCACGGTCTTTCACCTTCTCCGACGAATTGGTCCCCGCGCTGGCTGAGCGGATCCTCGCCGCACCCGTGAGAGCCGCGACAGGCGATCTCGTGCTGCTGCGGCGCGACCCTTCCGGCCTCGGCGCAATCGAAAGCGGAATCCTCAGTCGTTTGCGGGCAGACGGCCGCCTCTGCTACGTCGGGCTTGGCGGCACAGAGGTGAGTGGCTATCGCTTTTGGCGACACGGCGAGCCTCCGCCCGGTGAAGCTTGCGCGGATCGTCCCGACGACGGCTCGCATCCCGGTATGGCGGAGCATGGCGAGATGGCGGCGCTCGCCGAACTGATCGGGCGGATGCGTGATGCGAAGGGGCCGGTTTCCGACGGGCCTCTCGACGCACCTGCCCTGGAGCGCGGAGGAATCCATGTTCCAGATTCCATGCGGCGCAAGCAGTATGTCTTCTCGTTCTGGGGGCCGGTTTCGATAGCGAAAGCCGCTGACCAGTTCGTTATCGACCTGAACAACATTCCCTCCTCGACGTGCAATTGGTTGCTGGTTGAGGCAAGCCACGTCGCAGGTGTCGCGCGTGTTGCGAGTTCCGGCGCTGTGTCCGACGAGCAGGCGTCGCCGATCCCGGCATCCCGCGCGGCGGGGCTTTGCGCAAGGAACACCGGAATGGTCAGAATTATCGTAAAAGGCGGACGCTAACGTCCGCGGAGCTTACTGTTTCGAGACGGGGCAGTTCATTCTCCGACCCTCGCGCGGAGCCGACAGGACCAGAACCGTATTCAGCCCGAATCTCGAGGCCCTCGCGCAAAGCTGCGCGTCGCCAGCGACTTCCGAAATCGCATCGTTTTGGTAGAAGCTGGTCGTGTAATAGATATCCCTTGCACACTTGAATTCTGGAGGGCTGAGCCCCTTCAACATCGGCAGGCCGAGGATTGCCGGAACGAAGAACGGGTCCCCTCGACAGTCGATATTGTTCGTCCAAAACGACCGATCATCCGGCGCGACGAACACGGCGGTACGGTGCGTCTGCCCTGCACTCAATGAAAGCAACGTCTGTATCGACTGCGCTCCCGGCGTATGCCTCACGTCATCGCCGATCTCTCGGCGAACGCTACCGGCGGGCGAAAACAGCGCCGCCATCGCACGCAGGGCCGGCAACGGCGCCGCATCGCCCCTTCCGGCGAGCACATGGGCCCGAGCGCGCAACTCCTGAAACTGTTTCGCGAACTCGACAGGACTGCGTCTCTTCTCATTCGTGGCGAGAGCCACCAAGATGATCACGACCAGCACCATGCCGGGAGTCAACACCCGAAGCTGCAGCCTTTCGAGCATTGGAGCGCCATAGGCCGTCAAGAAGGCGATACAGACAAAGGTCCCGACATTCGCGAAATAGAACGCCGAGCCGCCCGCAATGTCGAGCAGGAGAGCTGGAACGAGGCTTCCCATCGCAAAGAGTGCAAACGCTTCCGCCAGCCGTTTCTCGCCCAGCGACCCGGCGAGCCAAAGGCGCGCGGCACCATAAAGCAGTACCAGATTGGCCGCGATGTTTGGAAGCGCTGCGCGCGGATACTCACGCACAAAACTGAGCGGACTCAGCGCAAGGACATAAGTGCCGGCGTCGGGGGAACTGATGACGCTAGCAAGCCCGACCAGTGGCGCAATGGGTGCCGCAACTTTGATGAAATTCAGAAGAGTCAATCCTAATCGTCGCCACAGCAAGAATCCCACGACTCCCCAAAAGATCACGCCGACTGAAATCTTTGCGAAGAGAACCACCGTTCCCGCGATCGCCAAGGCTATCAGGGGAGGCCCGAGCGATGACCTCTCATCGGCAAGCTCTGCAAGCAGCGGCATCGCAAGCAAGAGCAAAAGGAGAGAGACCAAATAACTTTCAGAAACAAGATACGAAGTCGCCCCCCAGAGATCGGCAACCATCAAGAGCAGGAGCGGGACCAACGTGACGAGCGCGCTGTCAGTCAATCCCCCTGCCCGACGCCGCAGCAGCAAGCCTGCCATGATCAAGGCGAAGAACAACAACGGGATGGCTATGATTTGCGCTGCGAGATAGTAGGCCTCAAGCGTCGTGACGCCAAGCCACAGGCCGACACATGCCATCCATATGTGGGACAGCACGTGGTACTTGATCGGCACGAAACCGTCCAATCCCGTGCTCAAATGCCCGCCGTTGACGAGCATATTGGCAATCGACGCATGAAAAAGCGTGTCGAGGTGCTGCAGGCCCGTCAATGCCTGTTCCGGCGTGAATACAGTGGCGTACCCCTTTGAGTTCACTACGAAGAAATAACCGATCCCCGCACCGCAACCGCAAACAACGGCTAGTATCGACGTGGGTCGTGCCATGTCGCGCACCAGCACGATGGTGCGCTGCAGGCCCAGGAACACCGTTCCAAGCAAAATCGGATAGACGATGATGTCGGCAAAGACGGGACCGAACCAGGCGAGGCACGGCAGAAAAATGATCGCAATAACCGAGAGAACCACCTTGGCATGGCTCGTGCGGAGCTGATGCCGGCGTTTCGTGGTCAGGATCATCAGGCAGGAGACTGCCGCCGCCAACAGCAGAAACGCCTTCACAAACACAAACCCGTGGGGACTTCCCAATGGCCAACGCACGATTGCGCATGCCATGGCCGATGTCGCTGACATCACGCATGTGAAGATCGCCGCGAAGCAAATGGCAACTGCTTCAGACGAGGCCTGGCTCGGCCCGGAAGCCCGATCCAGCACTTCCTGTGGGACCGCGGGAGAAAACATGCAGGCTCGACCCTTCAACATGCCGATTTGGGAGGCGCTTAATCGTGGAACGACACGGGACGCCGAATAGCCAATTCCGGGCACTGCGACCAGTGCCCGTTCCGAAAAACACCTGGAAGGTCGGGCTTGTACCACTCAGATCGACACCCTCTGCGGCAATCATGAGTTGCGCCTGAGGGGCAACTTGCGTCGTCTGCCCACCTTGGCGTATCAAGGCCGTGGTTCAGACCTTTTCTAACGGCTCGGCCGGGATAAGGACCGGAATTACCTAACCTTTTTGGATCCGCGACCTTGATAGACACGAGCCTCGTGATCATCGCCGAGACCGAGACGATTCAAGAAGCGTTTCGGCGCCTCAACGCCAACATGCTCGGCATCCTGTTTGCTCAGGATGCCGGCGGGCGGATCGTGGGCGCGGTGACCGACGGCGACATCCGCAGGCGCATGCTGACCGGCGTCACGATCCACGACCGGGTAGCAACCTGCGTCAATCGCAACTTCGCCTGGGCGCATGCCGGCGGGCCGCGCGAACAGATTCTCAAGCTGCTCGACCAGCGCGTGCACGTGGTGCCGATCCTCGATGGCGAGGGAAGGCTGGTCGACGTGTTCAGCCGCGAGCTGTTCAACCTGTCGGAAGAGAGCGAAGTGTTCGCGCGCGCGCGCTCGCCGGTGCGGATCAGCTTCTCCGGCGGCGGCACCGACCTGACGCATTATTTCGTGGCAAATGACGGCGGCGCCGTCATCAACGCCACGATCAAGATGTACGCTCATGCGACGCTGCGACGACGGAGCGATCCTAGCATCCGGATCTATTCGCATGATTTCCGCTGTACGATCGAGGTCGACGATCTCGCGGAACTCGGCTCGGGCGGTGAGCTCGCACTGATCAAGTCGGTCGTCCGCCTGATCAAGCCGACTTACGGCTTCGAACTCGAAGTGTCCGCCGACTTTCCGGTCGGCTCCGGCCTCGGCGGCTCGGCGGTGGTCTCGTCCGCCATCATCGGCTGCTTCAACGAATTTCGCGGCGACCAGTGGGACCGTCACGAGGTCGCCGAGATGGCGTTCCAGGCCGAGCGGCTGATGCTCAACATTCCCGGCGGCTGGCAGGATCAGTACGCCACCGTGTTCGGCGGCTTCAATCACATGGAGTTCTTCTCCGACCAGAACACCATCGTGCCGCTTCGTCTCGATCCCAACATCATCGCCGAACTCGAGGAGAGCCTCGTGCTCTGCTACACCGGCTCGGGCCGCGATTCCGGCGCCATCCACCGCGACCAGAAGGCGCAGCACGAGACCAGCGACGCCGTCGCTGCGGCCGCCAAGCAGAAGGAAGTGACGCGCGACATCCGGCGGCATCTGCTGCGCGGCCAGCTGCTGGAATGCGGTCGGCTGATCGACGACGCCTGGCACGCCAAGCGGAAACTGAGCTCGAAGATCTCGTCGGACGCGATCGACGCGATCTATGATTTCGCCAAACAGCACGGCGCGGTCGGCGGCAAGCTACTGGGCGCCGGCGGCGGCGGTTACTTCATGTTCTTCGTGCGTCCGTTCGAGCGCTACCAGCTCATTGCCGCACTGGAACAGCAGGGGCACAGCTGTTCGCGCATCATGTTCGAAGAAAACGGGCTGCGGACGTGGAAATCGCGCTTTCCCGCGCGATTCGCCTGACGATATGAGACGAGAATGTTGATGACACCGCCCAACCAGCCTGCCCCCGTCCGCATCGGCAACCGTCTTCTGGGCGATGGCGAACCCTGCTATGTCATCGCCGAGATCGGAAACAACCACAATGGCGACTTCGATCGCGCCATTGCGCTGGTCGATGCCGCGGTCGCGGCCGGTGCCGATTGCGCCAAATTCCAGATGCGCAAGCTCGACGAGGTCTATCGCGCTTCGAGCCTGTCCGGAAAGGACGACGACCTCGCCGTCGAATATACGCTCGATCTGCTGCGCCGCTTCGAACTCCCGACCGCGCAGCAGAAGAAGATCGCCGAGTACTGCGCGGCAAAAGGTATCCAGTATCTCTGCACGCCCTGGGACGCAAAGAGCGTCGCCGTGCTCGAAGGCTTCGGCGTGCAGGCCTACAAGGTCGCTTCCGCCGATCTCACCAATCTGCCGCTGCTCGCGTGCCTTGCCGCCACCGGCAAGACGCTGATCGTCTCGACCGGCATGAGCACGACGGACGAAATCAAGACCGCGGCGAAATTCCTCGACGACCGCGATGCGAGCTACGTGCTGCTGCACTGCCAGAGCACCTATCCGGCCGCGCTCCACAACATCCATCTGCGTTTCATGGAGACGTTGCGCGAGATCCATCCGGTCGTCGGCTATTCGGGGCACGAGCGCGGCGTCGCAGTTTCGACGGCCGCGGTGGCGCTTGGCGCCGTCGTTATCGAACGCCACATTACGCTCGACCGCGGGATGGAAGGTCCGGACCACGCCGCGAGCCTCGAGCCGGAGGAATTCAAGACGTTGGTCTCGGGCATCCGCGAGGTGGAGGCGGCGCGCGGCGAGAAACTGGCAGAGCGCGCGCTGAGCCAGGGTGAGCTGATCAACCGTGAAAACCTTGCCAAGAGCCTGGTGGCCGCCCGCAACCTTCCGGCCGGCACCGTGATCTCCGACAGCGACATCGCCGTGAAGAGCCCGGGGCAAGGGCTGTCGCCGCTGAAGATGCCGGCCCTGCTCGGCCGCAAGCTGACACGGACGATGGCGGCCGATGACTATTTCTTCCAGAGCGACCTCGATGAAGGCATCGCAAAAGCGCGGCGCTACCGCTTCGACCGCCCCTGGGGCGTGCCGGTGCGCTATCACGACACCGAGCGCTTCCTGGAGATCTGCGAGCCAGATATCATCGAGTTCCATCTCAGCTACAGCGACATGGAGCGCGATCCAGCAACGTATCTCTCCGGCACCTATGATCTCGGCTTCGTCGTGCATGCGCCGGAGCTGTTTGCCGGCTCCAAGCTGATGGACCTCGCAACCCCCGACGAGGCGCTGCGGCGGTATTCGCTTGAGCAGACCCAGGCCGTGATCGACATCACTCGCGGCCTGAAGAAATTCTTTCCCAAGACGAAGCGCCCGCCCATCGTCGCCAATATCGGCGGTTTCACCATGGACGAGCCATTGCCGCCGGAGCAGAAGGCCGAGCGCTACCGCATCTTCGCCCAAAGCCTGAAGGAGCTCGACATGGACGGCGTCGAGCTGACGCCGCAGACCATGGCACCGTTCCCCTGGCATTTCGGCGGCCAGCGCCACCAGAACATCTTTATCTTCCCAGAGGAATCCGCCGCGTTTTGCGCCAAACATGATCTGCGGATGTGCGTTGACATCTCCCACACCAAGCTCGCCGCCAACCATTTCGGCTTCGACTTCGCACAAGGCTTGGCGCAGCTCGGGCCGCACACTGCGCATCTGCATTTCGGGGATGCCAAGGGGCTCGACGGCGAAGGGCTCCAGGTCGGCGAAGGCGAGATCGATTTCGACGAGATCGGACGGGTGCTGCGCAAGCATGCGCCGACAGCGTCCTTCATTCCCGAAATCTGGCAGGGCCACAAGAACATGGGTGAAGGCTTCTGGATCGCGCTCGAGCGTCTAGAGGGGCACATCTGATGGCGCGCAAGACACTGGCCGTGATCGCTGCGCGCGGCGGCTCCAAGGGCATTCCGCACAAAAACCTGCTCGATCTCTGCGGCAAGCCGTTGATCGCGTGGACGGTCGAGCAGGCACGCGCGGCGCGCGGCGTCGACGTCGTGGCAGTCTCTTCCGACAGCGACAACATCCTTGCCGCGGCCGAAGCTGCCGGCGCCGTCGGCGTGCGGCGCCCCGAAGACATCTCGGGTGACCTCGCCTCCTCCGAATCCGCCTGGCTGCACGCGCTCAACGCGATCGACGAGCGGATGGGACGGTTCGAGCGGATCGTTGCGCTCCAGGCGACGTCGCCGATCCGCGAGTCCAGCGACATCGAGGACGCGCTTGCGACCTTCGATCGCGACCATCTCGACAGCCTGCTCTCGGTTTGCGAGGTCGAGGATTACTTCAACTGGCGTATCGGCGCGAGCGGGCCGGAGCCGATCAACTACGACTATCACAATCGGCGCATGCGGCAGCAGATCGAGAAACGCTACCTGGAGAACGGCTCGTTCTACGTCCTGATCCCATCACTCCTGCGCGAGCAGAACAATCGTCTCGGCGGCAAGATCGGTTTTCACGTGATGGATCGTCACAAGATGTTCCAGATCGATCGTCCCGAGGACGTCAAGCTTTGCGCCGCCATCATGCGTAGTTACGGATATGCCTGACCTCAGCGCCTTCTCTCTCGCCGGCAAGATCGCGGTCGTCACCGGCGCCTCCCGCGGCATTGGCGCTGCGATCGCGACGGGCCTGCAGGATGCGGGCGCTACAGTGTTCGGCCTCAGCCGTTCCGGGACCGCACCACAGGGCGTGAGCGCGATTGCCTGCGATCTCTCCGATGACGAGGCGATCGAGGGCGCATTCCGCACAGTGGCCGCACAAGGCGGACGCATCGACGCGCTGGTCAACGCCGCCGGTATCAGCCTGCCGGCCCAGAGCGCCGGGAGCGAGCTCACGCGCTTCCGTGCCACGGTCGCAACCGACCTCACCGGCGTCTACGCTACCATCCTTGCCGCCCATCCGCTTCTGAAGAACGCGGGCTCTGCCGCGATCATCAACGTCACCAGCATCAATTCGGTCCGGGGCTTTCCCGGCAATCCCGGCTACGTGGCGGCGAAGGCCGGTCTTGCCGGGTTAACCCGTGCGCTCGCTGCCGACTATGCGCCCGACGGCATCCGCGTCAACGCGCTGGCACCCGGCTATGTCGCGACCGAGATGACCGCGAAGAGTTTTGCCGATCCCGACATGCACGAGGCGAGGCGCCGCCACACGATGCTCGGCCGTTGGGGACAGCCCGCCGACATGGTGGGAGCCGCCGTCTTCCTGGCGTCGGAAGCCTCCGCCTATGTGACCGGACAGGAACTCTTCATCGACGGCGGTTGGACCACAAAGGGCCTCGCCATCAACTCGGACAAGCAACCGTGACCGCAACGCTCGAACGCATCGGCTTCATGCAAGGCAGGCTTTCGGCTCTCGTCGACGGCAAGATCCAGGCATTCCCCTGGGACGAGTGGCGCGAGGAATTCTCGCGTGCGAAGGCGCTCGGCCTGACGCGGATGGAATGGACCATCGATCAGGAACGGCTGCGCGAGAACCCGCTGACGACCGAGCCGGGCCAACAGGACATTCTGGCGCTGTCACGCGAGAACGGCGTGCGGATACCGAGCCTGACCGGCGACTGCTTCATGCAGGCGCCGTTCTGGAAGGTCGATGCCGTCGTGCGCGACGCGCTGGTCGCCGACCTAGATCTGCTGATCGCTTCCTGCAGCCGCATCGGCATCGAATTCGTCGTGATCCCGCTGGTTGACAACGGCAAGATCGAGCGCGAGAGCGACAGCGATACGTTGAAGCGCGTGCTGCTCGCTCGCTCCGAGCAGCTTGCAAGACGGAACGTCAAGATCGTCTTCGAATCCGATCTGCCGCCGCGCGAACTCGCCCGGTTCATGGAGGCATATCCAGCCGACGTCTTCGGCATCAACTACGATAGCGGAAACAGCGCCTCGCTCGGTTATGACAGCGACGAGGAAATCGGCGCCTACGCGCCGCGCATCCTCAATGTGCACGTGAAAGACCGCGTTCGCGGCGGCACGACCGTGCCGCTCGGCACCGGCAACGCAGACCTTGCCAAGACGATCCGGCTGATCGAGCGATCCGGCTACAAGGGCCAATACATCCTGCAAACCGCGCGTGCCGCCGACGGCGACCACGCCGGCGCGCTGGCAAAATACCGCGACATGACGGTTCGCTGGATCGAGGACGCGGCGCGATGAAGCTCGAGCTCGACGATCGCGTCGCTCTCGTCACCGGCGCCAGCCGCGGGATCGGGCTTGCAATCGCGACAACGCTCGCTGCAGAAGGCGCCAAGGTCGCGCTTGCGGCACGCGGCGCCGATGTACTGAACGCCGCGCGCGCGGCCGTCGGCGGGCGGAACTCTATTCACGTTGCCGACGTCACCGATCCCGCCGCCGCCACGGGCCTTGTTCAGGACGTCGAAAAGCAGTGGGGCCGGCTCGACATCCTCGTCTGCAATGTCGGTAGCGGCGCGTCCGTGCCCCCGGGCCAGGAAACCGCGACGGAGTGGTCGCGGGTGATGGACCTCAATCTCTTCGCCACCACCAACATGATCGAGGCGGCCCGGCCGCTGATGGCGCGTGGCAGCGGCGACCGCGCCATCGTCTGCATCTCCTCGATCGCAGGCATGGCTGCACTCGGCGCGCCGGTCACCTACTACGCCGCCAAAGCGGCGCTGAATGCGACCGTGCGCGGGCTGGCGCGGCCGCTGGCGCTGGAAGGCATTCGTATCAATGCTGTCGCGCCCGGAAACATCATGAGCCCGGACGGTACCTGGGCGCGCAAGATCGCCGAAAACAAGCAGGCGGTCGACGACATGCTCCAGCGCGAGGTGGCGCTACGCCGGCTCGGCACTCCCGAGGAGATCGCCGATGTCGTCGCCTTCCTTGCTTCGCCCCGTAGCGCCTTTATCACCGGCAGCGTGATGGTGGCCGACGGCGGCCAGCTCAGAAGCTGAACAGGAGCCTCCGATGGCAAACCCCTCCTCCCGCTACGACCTGACCGGACGGACCGCACTCGTGACCGGCGCCGGCGGCCTATTAGGCAAGCAGCATGTTGCGGCGCTCAGCGAAGCCGGCGCGCGCGTGGTCGTCACCGATGTCGGCTTGGCGCAGGCCGAAGCCGCCGTCGCCGCGCTGACGCAGATCGCCGCTTCAGCCGATCTGATCGCGCTTGCGATCGACGTCACCTCGCTCGACTCGGTGCGTGCGGCGAACGAGCAGCTCGCAGGCCGCGGCATCACCGTCGACATCCTCGTCAACAACGCCGCCATCGACCCGAAGGTGACGTCGAGTCCGGGCGTCATGCACTCCTCGCGCTTCGAGGCGTTCCCGGTGCCGCAATGGCAGACCGAGATCGCCGTCGGCCTGACCGGCGCGATGCTGTGCGCGCAGGTGTTCGGCGGCGAGATGGCCAAACACGGGCGCGGCGTGATCCTCAACATCGCCTCCGATCTCGGCGTGATCGCGCCGGATCAGCGGCTCTATCGGCAGCCACAAGTGACGCGCGAAGAAGAACAGCCGGTGAAACCCGTGACCTACTCGGTGATCAAGCACGGCTTGATCGGGCTGACGAAATATCTGGCGACCTACTGGGCCGACCACGGCGTGCGCGTCAACGCGATCTCGCCGGGCGGTGTTTTCAACAACCAGGACCCCGCTTTCGTCGATCGGCTGACGCGCCTGATCCCCATGGGGCGCATGGCCGAGGTCGACGAATACCGCTCCGCCGTGCAGTTCCTCTGCTCGGACGCATCGAGCTACATGACCGGTCAGAACCTGGTCATAGACGGCGGCAGGAGTGTGTGGTAACCACCGCCATTCCCCCATTTTCTGAAAAACCGGTCTGGCGCAAGAGCTAACATGTTCAATGATAAAGCTATTCTGATCACCGGAGGTACAGGATCGTTCGGGAAGAAGTTCGTCGGCTGCCTGTTCAAGGAGTTCAAGCCGCGTCGCGTCGTCGTTTATTCGCGCGACGAGCTGAAGCAATATGAGATGCAGCAGGAATTCGATCAGCCTGAGATGCGCTATTTCATCGGCGACGTACGGGACGGCGAGCGTCTTCGCACCGCAATGAAGGGGATCGACTTCGTTGTCCATGCCGCGGCGTTGAAGCAGGTTCCCGCTGCCGAATACAACCCCATGGAGTGCATCAAGACCAACATTCATGGCGCGGAGAACGTGATCCAGGCGGCCTTGGAGTCGGACGTCGAGAAGGTGATCGCGCTATCGACGGACAAGGCCGCGCAGCCGATCAATCTCTACGGCGCGACCAAGCTCGCATCGGACAAGCTGTTCATCGCTGCCAACAACATGGCCGGCGGTCACCGTACAATGTTCAGCGTCGTCCGCTACGGCAACGTCGTCGGATCCCGTGGATCGATCGTACCGCTCTACAACAAGCTGATCGCGGCCGGTGCCGATCATCTGCCGATCACCGATCCGCGCATGACGCGCTTTTGGATATCGCTGCAGCAAGGTGTCGACTTCGTCACCAAGAGCTTTGAGCGCATGTCGGGCGGCGAGATCTTCGTTCCGATGATCCCTTCGGTTCGCATCTCCGACCTGGCGAAGGCCATGGCCCCCGCACTTCCAACCCGGGTGATCGGCATCCGCCCGGGCGAGAAGCTCCATGAAGTCATGTGCCCGACCGACGACTCGCACCTGACGTTGAAATTCCACGATCACTTCGTGATCAAACCGACGATCAAGTTTTTCCGCCGGGATGTCGACTATCTCGCCAACGCGATCGGTGAGCGCGGCGAGGCGGTGTCTGACGGATTCGAATATAACTCCGGCAAGAACGATCACTTCCTCGACGTTGCCGAGATCAGGGAATTCAACGAGATTGCCGTGCAATGATCCCCTATGGGCGCCAGGATATCTCTGAACAGGATATCGATGCTGTCACTCAGGTGCTGAAGTCGGACTGGCTCACCCAAGGGCAGGCTGGGCCACGTTTCGAGCAGGCAATGGCCGGTTACTGCGGCGCAGAACATGCCGTCGCGGTCTCGAATGCGACTGCAGCGCTTCATATTGCCTGCCTTGCGCTTGATCTCGGTCCCGGCGACATCTTGTGGACCGTACCGAACACGTTCGTCGCCTCGGCCAATTGCGCGCTCTATTGCGGAGCCAGCGTCGACTTCGTCGACATAGATCCCCGGACCTACAACATGAGCGTCACGGCGCTCACGGAGAAGCTCGCGCAGGCAAGCACCCAGGGACGGTTGCCAAAGATCGTCATTCCCGTGCATTTTGCCGGCCAGTCCTGCGAGATGACAGAGATCCGTTCCCTCGCGAACCGCTACGGCTTTCGCATCATTGAAGACGCTTCGCACGCGGTGGGCGGCGAATATCTGGGACGAAAGATCGGTGCCGCCCAGCTAAGCGACATGGCGATCTTTAGCTTTCACCCGGTAAAGATCATCACGACCGGCGAAGGGGGCATGATACTCGCCAGCGATCGGGGACTGGCGGAGCGCCTTGGCTACCTGCGCACTCACGGCATCGTCCGCCCGGTGCAGCGCGATCCGATCGACGCGCGGCGTTCGAACGAGGACCGCTATGGTCCCTGGATGTATGAGCAGGTCGAGCTCGGCTTTAACTACCGCATGACCGACATCCAAGCCGCGCTCGGCGCCAGCCAGATCGACCGGCTCGATGCCTTTGTCGCGCGCCGGCGCGAGCTCGCGGCGCGTTACGACGCGCTTCTTGCGAAACTGCCGGTGATCTGCCCATGGCAACATCCGGACACGAATTCGGCCTGGCACCTCTACGTGATCCGGCTGCGGCGGAACGAAATCAAGCACAGTCGGCGCCAGGTCTTCGAGGCGTTGCGCGCCGCAGGCATCGGGGTCAACGTGCACTACATTCCGGTACACACCCAGCCCTACTATCAGCGCCTTGGATTCAGTGTCGGCATGTTCCCGGAGGCAGAGAGCTACTACCAGGACGCCATCACGCTGCCGTTGTTCTCGAAGATGACGGATGCCGAGCAAGACGCCGTCGTCGCGGCACTCACGAAGATCCTCGCGTGAAGATCGCGATCATCCCGGCGCGCGGCGGAAGCAAGCGCATCCCGCGCAAGAACATCCGGCCGTTCTGCGGCAAGCCCATCATCGGCTATTCGATTGCCGCGGCGAAAAAGAGTGCGCTGTTCGACGAGATCGTCGTCTCGACCGACGACGAGGAAATTGCCGCGGTCGCGCGCGGTTTGGGCGCCACGACGCCGTTCGTCAGGCCGAGCGAACTCGCCGACGATTTCACGGGAACCAATTCCGTGATCAGGCATGCGATCGGCTGGTTCGCGGAGCGAGGAACCGATGTTACGCATGCCTGCTGCATCTATGCGACCGCACCACTGATCCAGGACCGGTTCATCCGCGAGGGCTATGAACGCCTGATCGACTCCGACGCCGCGTTCGCTTTCTCCATCGCTCATTATGCGTTTCCGATTCAACGCGCTGTGCGTCTGACCTCTGACGGCCGGGTCGACTCGCTCTATCCGGAACACCGCATGACGCGATCGCAGGACCTCGAGCCGGCCTTTCACGATGCGGGTCAGTTCTACTGGGGCACCGCGCGCGCCTTCCTCGACGACGTGCCCGTGTTCTCGCCACGATCGATCGGCGTGGTGCTACCGCGCGTGCTGGTGCAGGACATCGACACGGAGGAAGACTGGGAGCAAGCGGAGTTCATGTTCCGCGCCGTCGCAGAGGTTTCCTCGACAACCTCTTAACCGACGCCGAGCAGCGGCCGGACGAAAGCTTCGAGATCTGGGCCCTTGAACAGATGCCCTGCTATCCCGGCCGCAACCGCCGCTTGGACGTCGTGCGCATTGTCGCCGACCAAAAAGCTCGATTCAATTTGGACCGGCCAGCCGCCGAGGCAGTCCAGGATCATGCCGGGCGCCGGTTTGCGTCGGTCGCTGGTACGGCGCCACTGTTCGACGGTTCCGTCTTGATGATAAGGACAATACTGGAACTCGTCGATATGAGCGCCGGCCTCCGCCAGCTCGTGGCTCATCCAATCGTGCAGGCGGTGAACCGCATCGACGCCGTAGTAGCCGCGGGCAACACCTGACTGGTTGGTTACCACGAAGGTGAGATAGCCGCGGTCGTTGCACAGCTTTATGGCTTCGCGCGCGCCGGGGATCCAGTCGAAATTCTCGATCTTACTCACATACCCTTTGTCGACGTTCAGCACGCCATCGCGATCGAAGAACACCGCAGGGCGCCGCATTTTTGCGGGAAGCTCGCGCTGCGCGCGATCCAGATCCTCGGGAATACCGATATCGATGAAGAAGCCGTCATAGAGGGCGGCTTCCAGCTGCCCCATCTCGACCAGCCGCGGAAAAACGGACTGCTCGAGTGAGCAGGGTAGCTCGTCAATCAGGTCAAGGATGCTGCGATCGATGCGATAGACGCCCGTGTTGATCGGCCCGATGGATTGCATTCCCGGCGGCAGAAAGCGCTTCACACTGTTGCGCTCGAGTAGAACGCGGCCATAGCGATCGCCGGGATGATCCTTCTTCAAGGCGATGCGCACCATCGCCGACGAGCCAGACGCTGCAAGGTCGAGCAGGTTGAAGTCGAAGAAGGAGTCGCCGTTCATCAGAAGGAACTGCGGCTCCAGTTGCGCGCCCGCGTGCTTCAGCGCCCCGCCGGTGCCGAGTTGCGCCGGCTCGGACACGACCGAGACCGCAGCATGACGCCAGGTCTTGCCGTCGTAGCGCTCGACCACCTGATCGGCGCGGTGACCCGCCAGCAGCAATATCTTCTCGATGCTGGGATAGCGTGACACCTCGTCGAGGAGATAGTCCAGAAAGGATTTTCCCCCCACTTCCAATAGCGGCTTGGGAAGAAGCTTTGTCCGCTCCCCCAGTCGCGTCCCAAGTCCGCCGACCAGAATGACGGCTTGCCTCAGCACAGAGCCCTCTTGACGAGGCTAAAGACCAAATGACCACACATAACGTGAAGATCTCAAGTCGAATTCATTGATATCGAGGCGATGAGTATCATAGGACCCGCGATCTCCGCAATGTGACCACCACCTTGGCCTGGGGTCAGCCCGTTCTAGCCGGCAGTCCTTTGACCGAATGACACCGCGAACAACATGAATGCGAGGAGCGCGACTCCCGCCGCGAGTGCGGCCGAACGCAAGGGGCGTCCTGGCCCGGCCACCAGCGCCACCTTGATGTTCTCCTCGCCAAGCCTCGTAGGGTAAGTCTTCTGCGGGCCCAGTCGCGTCTCTAAATCAATCTTCTTCAACCTCGTGGTCGATTGCTCTTGCTGGATCTTGAACAGAAGTTCCAGGAGCGGCGCGGCTCCCAGCGAAGGCGACGCGTCCGCTGCAGAGGCCTTTGCCAGATCCGAAAGCTGCCTCTCGATGTTCGACAAGCCAGCAAGAAGGTTATCAATCGCCGCCAGCTGGCCATTGACGCCGGCAAGCGCCTGCTCGCGCAGATTTTTCTGCCTCTCCTCCAGGAGCCGAGGCACGGTCTCGAGAACTTGCCGAACCAATTGCTCGGTGGGCGCGCGAGCACGAACAGCGATCATGTCTCCCCCCAGCGGCCGCGCGTATAGGCTGTCGGTGATGATCCGCGTTGAACGTGCGTCTTTGGCCCCGACTGCATCCACCACGAGCCTCTGGAATTCTGGGCTGTTTATTTTGTCAGCCCCTGCATCCGCGCTTATCTGTGCCACCCCGTCCACCGCACCGAGCTGAATGCGGGTCTCTGCTCCATACATCGGCGCCGCTCTTGGAACGAGGAGGTAAACCAGTACACCAACGACGAACGCGGAGAGGAGCATCCAAGCCAGGTAGGGCCGGCACGCTCGGTATATCAACATGGCCAATCCGCCCAGATACCGTTCTGCCGAAACCATCTCACCCCGGTCTGCCATAGACTACGAGTCCTTCAAACTACGGGCGTGGGCCGAGGGCTCAGTGGTTGCAGCACGGGCTTGTCGCAACGCCACCGTGCCTCGGTGACATATATCAGCAAAGCTATCATGATTTTCAAAATGAAGGTGAGCTGAATGAACGAGTTCACCATCCCTGCTGCGATATTGACCCACAAGGCGTATAAAACGGGCGTGAGAAAAAAGCATGTCGCGAAGCGCTCCTCCACGATGCAGCGTGTCAGGAGGAACATGAACTCGGAAAAGATAGCCGCTGATAGAACAACCAGCACATAACCGCCAACAGGACCACCAAGTTCAAAAAGGATCTCCGGCCAGCCACCGGCATAGGTCGAGCCCTGCTCAAGAATGAAATGGGCGCGACCCTGAGGCAGCGCAGCTTCCATCAGGAACTGCATCGTTGAATTACGGCCGGGATCGAAGGGGTCAACGAACAACTTGTATGCCGCATGGAAGCCGTTCCAATTGTCCTGCAGGAATACTCGTTCATAAGTCATCCACCACATCTCGCCCTGCTGGATGAGGATGCGCTGTGATAGTTTCGCGAATAGCTCGGCGCCCTCGAATTTGCGGACGACTGTGTACGAGTAAGCGATGGCACCTATGACGAGAAGGCAAAGGACAGCCGCCGCGAACGCAATACCGCGCAGCGCGGCCTTCGAAGCGATCGGACGCCCCGACGAAGTTCCGCGATTCAAAATTGCGATAGCGATCGGCATCGCGAAGAACAAACTGTAGGTATAGAGAGACGAAAAACGGTGGCCTACGAGGAAGAGGTAAAGGATCAAACTCGCAAGCAAAGCGCCGAACCGCCAATCCAACGAGCGTCCACGAAAGGTTGGTGCAACCAGGAAGACCCCAAGTTGAAATGCCAACATCGGTCCCCAAAATAGCAGCAGGCCATGCAGCGGCCCGCCGTACAGACGTGCATAGTCGAAGCGCTCCATACTGGCGAACAGAGGTATCGGCCCCCCCGCCAGCAATTCCAGCCACAGCGCGGCGACGAAGGAGATCACGAGCCAGAACGCCACATCAAGAAGATCGAACCGCCCAGCAGACGTCCCGTCGCCAAATGCCGGACGTACCTTGGCAAAAAGCTTCTGTAACCGCGCGGGCCGAAACGAGCAAAGCAGCGCGACGATGACTATTCCTTCCGCCAGCGCAATCGGCAGCACAGAAATGCCGGGACCGATAGTTCTCTCCAGCTGTTCCGAGAAAACAGGGCCCCAGATATCGATGTAGAGTACCGAACAGAGCCGCCACGCGAAGACGAAGAAAACAAAAAAGAAAAGTAGCCCCAGCGCTGGCCGCAACAGCAAAACGGCAGCCATTGCCGACAGGACGAGGCAAGCAGCCAACACGCTGAGCGACGCGAAAATGACTGGATCGGATGTCAGCGACAATTCTGGCATGTCGATGTGCGGGCGACCTGCACGAACCTAGCAAGTGCAAACGCCTCCCCCGACCGCGTCCCAACCGCGCTGATCAGAATAATGGGCCGCCCCACGACAGCTCTCCGTTGCGGCCCCCCCGCCTGCGCTCCAGGCATCGAACGTTCGAAGGAAGGTTCGACTTGCTTCATTTCTGTGCCCTCACCAACCTAGCAGCTCATGTCAGGCGATACTGGACGGCTCTCCGCACCTTCTCAGGAAGCATTTTTCGCTTGTTCAAATCGCGCAGAACGTTCCACGCCCAGGTCGCATAGAACGGCTCCTCAAGATAGTGAAAAACCAGCCTGATTTGCTCACGCACTGCCCCCGGCGCGAAATGACCGCGGCGATGAAAACCGAAATTGTTGGAGATCACCAAAGTGTTCGGCTCAGTCAGGATATGGTTCTCGACAACGCCCATGTCCTTCAGGTGTGTTTCTGGAATTTCCAGATTATGCTTCACGGGAGAGCGCGCAACACGAATACTGTCGGCGTATTCGTAGCGTAAACGCGCTGCTGTAAGCTTGTGACTCCCCGGCACCCAAACATAGGCCCCGTTTTCCAGAGTGGAGCCGTTCAGGCTGTAATAGGCCTTGATAGTGGGATAGTGGCGATCGGCGTGCAGGATTGTTTCGGCATCCGGCACGAACTCCTCATTGTCTCTCATCGTCAGCAATTGATAGCCGATTTGCGGAGGTCGCTTTATTTGATGGCGCGACATTGCCGAGACGACGTTGAGCAGCCTGGAATCGTTGGCGATCTTTTCCACCACAAAGGCACCATCGCCCTGATCGTCCCGGGAAATCGGGCTGGTCGTAAAATCAAGACCGGTACCGCCGCGATTTGCCTCATACCTCGTCGCCGGGCCCGAGCGAAGCGTAGCGCAGTAATTGCGAAGTCTTTCGAATTCATCGGCTGGAAGGAAATTCGGGATGATGACAACGCCGTCTTCGATTCCCTGGCCGATCAGTTCTTTCGTTTCCGCCAGAGGTGCCGGCTCTCGTCGCATGGCATGTGCGCCGTGATGAGTCAGGACGCGCGCAAGCTGCCAGCCCAATAAATTGGCCACGACCGGCCCGGAATGATACCGGGGCGGTTCCAGGAACTTCTTCGCCAGGTTGGATATCGACATCTTGCTACTCCCGTTCGATATCGTCAGGTTGTAGATAAAGAAGGCCTTCGCATGCAAGAGGCATTTTTATCAGGAATTTCAAGCGCTTGATGTAAGACCCGACGGGATCGACGGGTCGCCATTCGCAGTAGAGAGGTTTACCGCGCGGAGACAATGTTGGCGGGCTCCCAAACATACAGGAATCCATCATTATGCAATGTCGGCGCGAACTCCATTCGCTCGCGAGCTACGACTCGAATCTCACCCTTGTCATTCAGTTCATCAAGGAATTTGAAAAGACGCGTCTGATAATCCATCGACTCGATGTAGACGCGGCTGGCGAAATCGCGGGGCTTCGTGAGGCTGAGCATGTGGATGGAAGGCTCGATATTCACGACGCGCGCCGGCCCCGCCCGCAGGATGTTCTCGATGACTTTTTCAACTAAATGCGGAATCTGTTCCAGGCAGAAATAGGTGAGAACCGTCGCGCCAGCGAGTTCGGCGAAACCGGGATCAGCTGAATCTGTCAGATCGATTCCGCCAAAGGTCACCCGATCGGAAAGCCGAAAATGGCTCGCGATCTGTCGGCCTGCTTCAATTCCGTTGGCGGAAATGTCCAATCCACGAAGCCGTCGCCATCGTGGATCCAGACTGAGCGCAAAGAGATTATACCCGAAACCGGTACCGATTTCCAACAGCGAGTCCGTCGCGGCAGCATGCCGTGCAATCAATTCAGACAACGCATCGATCCGATAGCGGTAGTAGTCACGATACGAAAGCTGAACGATCCGACCATCCACCTTCGCAAGGCGCGCGTCCGCATTATCCCCAACCAGAAATTGCTCCAGCGTTGGTGCAAGAAGCCAGCTGCGATCTTTGAGAATCTTGCTCCAAGTGCCGGAGTTATACTCGGAATCGACGACATCGCTGGTTCGGTGCCGACGCTTCAGCACCATCCGCGCAAGACTGTGCGCGATATCCTTCGTATAGGCCCCCGCCAAATCGACTCGCGATGCGGGCCGGACGTCGGGTCTGAATCTCGATTGGCTCATTTCGAAATGGCTACGCTATCGAGTCGGCAGGTGGCAATGTGCATCAAAGGCGCACCACCAGCTTCTGCTCGCTCTTTTCATTGAGATGCCACACGTTCGCAACCGTGTTCGCCGCGTAACGCTGGGACGAGCGGTTCACATGCCAAGGTGCTCTGGACACCATCCCCATATTGAACACATCCGAATTTGCAGCTGCAATGCGGCATCGGCCCGTTCCCGCCGCTGGCCGATGGCATAGCAAAGTTACCCCGTACGGGCAAGAATAGGGCATGGCCGCCTGCCGGACCGAATCGCCCCGCGGCTTGCAAAGTCTCACTTC
Organism: Bradyrhizobium sp. MV1.5; assembly: GCF_055807615.1. Classification (NCBI taxonomy): domain Bacteria; kingdom Pseudomonadati; phylum Pseudomonadota; class Alphaproteobacteria; order Hyphomicrobiales; family Nitrobacteraceae; genus Bradyrhizobium; species Bradyrhizobium sp. MV1.5. The sequence goes on from NZ_JBVVPL010000013.1 coordinate 35,193, forward strand.
AAACCCCCTGTCGCCGGTGGGTCATTTCCTTCGCTAGCCTACCGAACATCTCGCGGTCACCACGCGACAGGATCAGGGTGAAGCTGAGAACCCACGCCGCGATGCACCCGGCCCCTCCGACGAGAGCAAGACCTGGAAGGCTCTCGGGCGTCGAATATGTTTTGTAGCATACCACGCCCGCCACGATGATGGCCGCGACCGTCGCCTGGCGTCCCACTTGTTCCCAGAACAGCGATTTGGGCAGTTCCATGAAAGCCAGCATGTGGCGCGCAATGAGCGGCGCGAAGACGACAGGGGATATCGCCCATCCCAAGACGAAGGCTCGCTCTTGGAACCAAGCGAGGCCTATTGCCGTCAAAACATATTGGAGGAGCACCTGAAGATAGAGATATCGATTATTCACACCAACGAAATCCGGCCGCACCATCAACGCGGCTTGACCCACACCGAGCATCGACGAAACGGCAGGAACAAATAGCGACATCGCAAGCCATGGCCACTGGTCTGCGTGCCGCGGCCCCACCCATATTTTGAGGATGTCCTCCGAAAACAAGGCCATAACAACCAGCGCCGGAATGATGGCGGCGGCGGGAAGAATAAATCCGTTTCGCCCTAGGATCTGCAACCGCCGCGTGTCGGTGGCCTCGTCAATTCGGGTCGAGAGCGGCAGGATCGCCGAGTACAGCGGCGCCATCGTGGTTTTGATAAACCGGGGCAGGCGTGTAATCAGATCAAAAGCGCCGACCTCAGCCGGACCGAAGAGAATCCCGATAGCAAGCGGAGGCAACGTCTGTTGAAATGAGCCCACGATCCGGCTGTTGAACATCAGCCAACAACGATGGACGATATCGCGTCGGGTGTCTGCACTCCATGCACAGAATCGCAACGGCGTTCGACGCGTCAGAAGCAGGGTGACAGCAGCGAGCACAAAATATTTTGCGACGATCGTGGCCAGATAGGAATAGGCAAGCCAATCGAAGGCGCCGCCGTACCAAAAGACGACATAGATCGAAGCGACATAGGCCACGTTGCTTCCGACTTCAGTCAATCGCAACCATCCGTACTCCTCAAATCCTTTCAGCGCTCCCTCCGCCACAAGTCCCACGAAGGCAATCGGAAGCACCATCGCTGTGACAAGCAGGATGGAAACGAAGGATTGAGTCTGATCCGGCGTGACTTTGAAGACTACGGCAAGCGGCATGGCAAACAGCCATAGCGCTACTCCGGCAATGATCCCCGTCGCAGCGGAGATCACCGTGAGCAGCGATACTTTCTCACGAGCGGACCCCCAGTCGCCCATCCTACCCCGAACCACGCATTGCGTGGTGAGTTCGGAGACCCCCAAGTCAATCAGCGCCAGAAATCCAGTCGGCAGAAAAGCCCGCACGAGCACGATCAGGCCAAGGACCGCCAAACCGTAGGAGCGCGCGATCAGACCGACGGCAAACAATCCCAGGACACCGGCAAGACCATAGGCGATTGCCGAGATCGTCGTGTTTCGAAGAAATCTCCGCAGCACGTTCAGTCCGCCTCGGCAGACAGCAGCCTCGCGCGGCCGACGGCAAGAAAGCCTGATACGCCGGCAATGCGGTAGGCGATCGCGGAAGCGATTGTGTTATGCAGGAATTTCCAAGGCACGGATTAGTTCGCCTCGTCAGCAAGCTATTCAGAACGGGCAGCCAGCATCGCCCAACTCGATCACCCTTTAGCATCATTGCCGGAGAGAAGCAGGCAAGGATCAAGCTTTTCCAGCTTGCTATCACTCCGTGGCTTTTGTGGAATTTCAGTTCGGGCCGACTCACGCACGCATCGTTTCGCGGTATTATAATACCCGAATAGCAAGTCCCTCAGTGGCAGGTGCCCCTTACAGCCGAGACCCACATGGCCGCGAGCTACCGTTCGCATGCGGTCAATGAAGCGGTGTTCCATACGATGGACGCCTCCCCTCGTCTTGCAGCACACCCGGCAACTCACCGCAGAGCACCGCGACTGAGTATTTCAGAGCGGCTCTTGTCGACAGAATAGCGAGGAATGTGCGAAAGGAGGGCCGCATGGATCAACAGCGCGCTATCATTATCACCGGTGCCTCACGCGGGCTCGGCTTTGAGCTGCTCGATCTACTTGTTGAAGCCGACGCACGACCGATCGCGTTAGGCCGACGTCTTGATCCCCGCCACGAGGCGGCCACAGCCAGGAACGCCTGTGTTTTCGTGCATGCCGATTTAGCCGTCTTGCCGAGCCTGGATCAAATCGATCTCGCCGGCTCCTTGCCACAAGCCGCCGATGAGATCGTCCTGATCAGCAATGCCGGTGTTGTTGAACCCATCGGCACGCTCGGCCTCATCGATGCCGCGTCGCTTGTCAAGGCGTTCGCGGTCAATGCTCTGGCTCCTGCGATCCTGGCACGCAAGCTTCTCGCGACGGCCGACGCGCAAAGGACACGGTTGCGCATTCTCAACATCAGCACGGGGGCAGCGCGCCGCCCGCTGCCGGGACTTGCCGCATACTGCGCCAGTAAGGCAGCAGCCGCGATGATCTTTGATTGCCTCACCGAAGAGCGACCCGACGTCGCTATCGAGCATATCGATCCGGGCGTTCTCGACACCGACATGCAAAGCCTGCTGCGCAGCACCGATGATCCAGCCTTGCCGGTACGCCAAATGTTCCTGAAATTCGAGACCGAAGGCAAACTGCGACATCCTCGCGATGTTGCCCGCGATATCCTCACGCGAGCCGGCTTACTATGAAGATTGCCGTGCTCGCCGATATCCATGGCAATGCCAGGGCTCTGGGCGCGGCTCTCGTCGAGGCACGCAAGAGCGGCGTTGAGCATCTGATCGTGCTCGGTGATATTATCGGCTATTACTATGCCGCCCGCGAAGTGCTCGAACAATTGAGGGAGTGGCCCTTCTTTGCGATCCGAGGCAACCATGAGCGGATGCTCGCTGAAGCCCTCGAGAATGACAGCTCCATGCAAGCGTACCGCGAACGATATGGCAGCGCGCTGGACCTGGCAGAAGCAACGCTTGAGCCGCAGGATATCAATTGGCTGACCAGCCTGCCCGACCGGGCAAGCGTGCGGCTCGGCGGAATTGCGCTGGAGCTGTGCCATGGCTCGCCACGCGATCCCGACGAGTACGTCTACCCCGATGCGAATGCTGCGACGCTGGAAGCTTGTCGAGTAGCTGGGGCCGATCTCGTGCTGATGGGACACACTCACTATCCCATGCTTGTCGGAGAGAACCCTCTGCTCCTCAATCCCGGCTCGGTGGGTCAGGCACGTGACCGCGGTGGACTTGCGTGCTGGTGCCGCGTCGATACCGACACACGCGCCGTGGTGCTGGAGCGTACCCCCTACGACACGCGTCCACTCATTGAAGAAGCACGACGGCGGGACCGCCATCTCCCCTACCTCGCGGATGTCCTCGAACGAGGAAATCCCACGGCCGCCGGCGCAGACTGAGGACCGCGAGATGATTTACGAAACCATGCTGATAACCGGATGCGGCGGCGATATCGCCTTGGCGCTGGCCCGCATTGCGCGAGAAGCTGACGCAGTCCGTCGGCTGATCGGTTGCGATATCCATGCTGATCATCCCGGAGCCGCCTTCTTTGACACGTGCGAACTGCTGCCACGCGCAAATGAGAGCACCTACGTCGAAGGGCTCGAACGAATCGTTGCAGCGCACGGCGTGGACGTGATCGTACCCATGTCGGAGGCGGAGATCGCGGTCCTACTCGCCGCCGGACGCCTGGGTACTTTCGCCGGAGTACCGGTCCTTACTGCAAACAAGCTCGCCATCGAGACCGGTCTCGACAAGTATGCGACCTTCAATCGACTTGCCACGCACCAACTTGGGGTGCCGTGGACCCGGATCGTTGGGGAGGCCCGGCCACTAACCTTGCCGTGCATCCTCAAGCGCCGCCGCGGCCAGGGCAGCAAAGATCTACGTCTGGTCACCACCGAGGACGAAGTCGAGATCACCAGGCAGACGCGGGCCGGCGACTTGTGGCAGGAGTTGTTGCTGCCCGAGGATCAGGAATACACCTGTGGCCTGTACCGCAGCCGCACCGGGGAAACCCGCATGATCGTGCTTCGACGTCGGTTGCAGGGCGGACTAACTGGCGCAGCCGTGGTCGCCGATAGCACACCATTTGGCCCGCTGCTGCATGGGATAGCAGACGCGCTTGAGCTCAATGGTTCGATTAACGTGCAGTTGCGACTAACCGCCGACGGCCCGAAGGTGTTTGAGATCAATCCACGCTTTTCGAGCACGGTCCGCTTCCGTGACAAGCTAGGCTTTCACGACTTCATCTGGTCGTTACTGGAGTCGCGTGGGCTCCCCATCGGAGACTATCGTGCGCCGTCACCCGGCATACGGATGTATCGCAGCGCCGATGAAGTTATCATCGGCTGAAATTCGCGGCATTCGGAATCGACTCGCGATCCCTTGGAGTGCATCCGCAGCCGGCGCCCGCCTCAGAGTCCCATCACCAGCTTTTGCAGCGGTGTTGTCTCCGGCGTGGCCAAAAATGGTCGCGGTCTCTCGAAAGGATACATGATCGGGAACGCGAAAAACGTGGCGGTGTAAAGCAGACGCCCGCGGCCCGGTCCCATACGGCTTCCCATGTGAAGGCATTTCGCCGTGTCCACCATGAAGGACGTCAGACGAGGCGCCTTCATCACCTTGACGTCTTCGCGTGGCACCTTCTGAAAAATTCGCTCGTCCGGGAAATGGCTGCCCAGCAGCGGGTAACCGAACTTGTCGGTCGATTGACGCGGCAAGAAAGTGAACGGTCCGTCGCCATCCGTCTCGACATCGGTCAAATAGCTGAACAGCTTGATCACGCGAACGTCGTCGTGGTCGCGGTGCCACAGCTGGGAAGACTGGAGCTCTTCGCCGGTGTGACGGGAATAAGATAGCAGCACATAATCGAGCCACGGAATTTCACCCAAAGCCGAGGCAATGACGTTGATGACCGGAGGCTGCAGCGCATAGCGCACAAAGACGTTGTCGGCCCTCAGGCGACCGTTCTCCATCTCGGCATCCAGCAGACGGACCCAGAACTTCTTCCAGGTCGACGTCTGCTTGTCTTGCGCGGCTTCAATGTTGTCGAGCCTGGTTCGCCCGGCCTCGGCGAACTCAACCTGAATGGATGGATCCATCAATTCGGTGACTATCGCGTATCCATCGCGATTGAGATCGTCGGCCTTCGCACGTTCGGCCGCAGAGACGTTCAGAAGCTTCAATTGACGCCGGCGCTCGCGCTTTTCATTGAGATGCAAGGCGCTGTAACCCGTTTTCACCGCGTAGCGCAGCGGCGAGCGGTTCACATGCCAAATTACCCGCGACACCAAACCCATCTTCGGACATCCTCTGCGTCAACGACGCGGGCTGTGGCCCGAGCGTCTGCACCCCCTGGTACAGGGGGATCCTTTAGCAAAATCAACCCATCCGAGCAAGGAAGACGCTCTGATGGCGCGGCTGAGTGGTTGAAACTTCTCGATCGGCCGACCAATGCGCCTGTCGGCAAAGATCAAGCGGCTATTGCCGCAGAGCAGACGCATGGAACCATCATGCACGCCTGCCACCGGCCCGCCCGTTCACTGTCGAACCACGATGCAGATATCTCTGCCCAGCCCTGCCATGAATATCGACCTGAACAATGCCAGCCTGGCGTCAACGTCGATACTACACGCATAGCGAAAGAACTTTCGTCGCAATGAATGCGCCGAAGAACCGAGTTTTCTGTCCTTGTAGTAATTGAACGCCTCTTCCATCAAAAGATGGTCAATGGGGTAGTCGCCAAAGCAGTCGATGACGGACAAGCCGTTACGTTTGCCGAGCTCGGGAAGCGTTTTCGTCGTGAAGTAATGCAGGTGTACCGGCGGCACGAAGATGGGAAGCTCTTCCTTGCTGGCATCGCCAAATATGGTCGAATGAAGCTTCGAGAAATCGTTTGGCACCTCGATAATCGCCAATCCTCCGGGAGACAGGTAGGACGCAATGCGCGTCATGATGCTGTCTGGATCGATGACGTGCTCGATGACGTTCTTGCAGTAGACCAGGTCAAATGTAACGCCTTCGAAATGACGCCGAGATCCGATGTCGCCAGCGACGAAATGGCCAGGATCGCCGTCGATCAGATCGCGATTTTGCCGTTCGATGCCCACCAGAGAATGGTCCACACCGAAGACGTCGAAGCCGCGTCGCTGCGCCGACTTCAGGAAGAACCCCTCACCGCACCCGAGATCAATCGCATTTCCCTTGGCAACACCGTGAGCGGCCGAGAAGTCGAGTGCGACGTTTGCTCGATCGTCGAAATAGTCGAGCTCTGCTTGATCGTACGCCTTCTTATATTGCCCGGTCGGGTCCTGATAATAGGATTCGCGATAGTGCTTCTCGATCTCCTCGATCGTGGGCATCGGGTCGGCTGAGTGACCATACAAGGAGGGAACGCATCGATATTTCTGCATTGGCTACTCGCGAAAGGGATCAATGGACATCGGGTCGTGGATTGAAGCTATCCGGATTCCGTCGGGGTGAAGCATCTGCGCTATCCGGTTGGCAAACTTCGGGCGCTTGCAGCGCCGCCGCATCTCCTTGTGAGGAAGAGCGATCAACTCGCTTCCGTCAATTGCAGGCTGGCGCCGCTCACAACCCTGGCCATCCGGCGCGTGTCACCGACGACTCTGCGGACGGAAAATCGTCGGCCATCCACGGAAGCAGCATCTATCCTGCCCAGTACGGCACCGACCATGTCCAACGCAAACGTCTTGCCCAGACGGCGACGCTCGATCTCCGCCGAGCCAAAGCGGCGGCGCAGGGCGGAGCTTGCCTTGTATCCAAGCACGGTACGGGCCATGGCAACGGCACGGCCGCGGGACGAAGGTGGCGGCAAGGTGCCGGAACGCGCTTTGCCACGGGCCGCCGCGATCGTCTCGAGTATGACATCGGCAACGCGGATGGAGCTCGCGCCGTCGATGGCTGTAAAGAGATCTCTGATGATCTGGCGGCGGAATTGCGCGGTTTCCGCAGCAACCAACGGCAGCCGGCTTTCCATCGCCTCCTTCACCAGCGCAATCAGATCGGATTCCGACGCGACCGGACGGCTGACTTGGGCGGCGGCCTGGACCCGCAAGGAAGGCGTGTTGAACCATTCCATGCTGAGCGGCTCCACATTCAGCATCGTCGCTTCAATTGCCGTCGAGCAATTCTGGTGGATCAGCAGGCGCGCCCCATTGATCCATTCGATCGACGTACCTTCCTGCCGCACCTCGAAATTCGGGAGGTCAGCCAATGCATCGTAAGACTTGATGTTTTCAAACGGGTGCGGGCGCAGCACGAAACGGACGTCGGGAAAATGCCTGGCGAGCTTCATCGACATCGCGAGCGTCGATTGATAGGCATGCTTGGCTTCGACGATAACCTGATTTGCGTAGTCCCTTGAGTAACCCGCGTTGACGATGGTCTCTACCTCATCACCTGGACCGTTTGAAAAACGCGGATTGACGCTCGGAAAATTCGTATTGAGCAGCACATAGTCCGAACCGATCGATGGCTTGGACAACGCCGCGCGCCACGGCCCCGCACAAAAATCGTACCGCGGACACCCGGTCGCATGCAGGATATGCGCGGGTACGGTCCCGTGCTTGAGGAAGGCATCCCGCTGCGCTTGTCCCCACACACAATAAACGTCGACCAGGTCAGTACAACCCGCGGCTTTGACCAGTTCGGCAAACTGATCGGCATTGTTGCCGCCGATCCCCTCTGTATCCAGTACTCCAACCAGGATACCCGCCCGCTTGTAACGCTTGATCAGATCGGCATTGTTCGGTCGCGTGTAGTTCAAGAGCACCAGATCGGGTTGCAGCGCCGGAACGTCGAATCCCTGCTCATACATGGGAACGAGGGTGACCTTCACGTCTCGCGTCGCAAGCTGCCGTCCGAGCAAAACCAAACCCTCAAGATCGCGGAGCGGATTGTCGACGATCAGGCAGACATGCGGCTGGTCAGGCACGGGCGTTCCCCGACACAGCCTGTCGCGACTCCACAGCGTTATCGTCGATGGAAGTCAAAAGGTCCCAGCTCATCGGCGTGCCCTTGCGCACGGGGCGTCCGACGCGCTTGCCGATCAGAGTCGATAGATATTTCGGCGGCAGCCCAAGCCCGGGGCGGATGATCCGCAGGTTCTTTTCCGTCAGGGGGTCCCCCGGCGCGAGGTCTTCGGCCACGTAGATCGAGCGGCGGAAGGTCAGCGACTCCTTTTCCTTCTCGGTCAAGCCATAATGGACCTCGCCGAGCGCCATCCAAGCGCGCTCTGTCTCAACCACCAGCGAAGCCATCTCATCAGGCTCCATGGAGAAGGTCGAATCCACCCCGCCATCAGCGCGCGCGAGCGTAAAATGCTTTTCGATCACGCTGGCGCCGAGTGCGATGCTCGCCACGCTGGCACCGATGCCGAAGGTATGGTCGGACAACCCTATCTCGCAATCGAACATGTCGCGCAGATGCGGAATGGTCAGGAGATTCGTGTCAGAAGGAGCCGCGGGATAGGTGCTTGTGCATTTCAGGAGAACCAAATCCTTGCAGCCGGCTTCCCGCGCGGCCCGCACGGCCTCGTCGATCTCGGCCACCGTCGCCATCCCAGTCGATATAATCATCGGCTTGCCGGTCGACGCGACCTTGCGGATGAGCGGCAGGTCGATGTTCTCGAACGACGCGATCTTGTAGCAGGGCACACCGAGCTCTTCGAGGAAATCCACCGCCGTAACATCGAACGGCGTCGAGAACGGGATCATGCCAAGGGAGCGGGCGTGCTCGAAGATCGGCTTGTGCCATTCCCAGGGCGTGTAGGCCTGCTGGTAAAGCTTGTGCAGCGAGTGGCCCTTCCACAGGCTGTTCGGATCGTCGATGAAGAATTCGCCGTGATCGAGATCGAGCGTCATGGTGTCGGCGGTGTAGGTCTGCAGCTTCAGCGCGTCCGCGCCGGTCTTGGCTGCGGCCTCGACGATGGCCAACGCCCGATCGAGCGATTGATTATGATTGCCCGACATTTCCGCAATGATGAACGGCTTGTGCGACCGGCCGATCGAGCGCCCTGCAACCAGGATCGTGTCCGTCATCGATGGCTCCTAACGCTCACAAATCGCGGTTCCGTCCGTCCCATTCGGCAGTTCCTCGATCCTGAATACCCGGCGGGTCGATGCATTCCATTCCGATAACAGTCCGGCATCATCTTTGATAGCCGATCGTCCCAAAACGTGGCATCGCGACCCATCCCAAAGCAGCCTCGCCATAGGCGTGGACCACAGATTAGTCAACCGATGGGGCGGCTCTCAGGCTCTCTTCCCATTGCAAAGTCAGCGGAAAACCGTGCGGCGGACACGCTCCGCGCCGTCGCCATCGACAAGGGCCAGCGCGGTTTCGCTCATCCGCCGCACCTGCCCCGCATTGCACAACAGCGAATGCAGGGCCTGTGCGATCCCCTCCTCCGTCACTGACGCGGCTGCACCGAGGTGCACCAGCGCTCCGGTTGCCGCGAGGGCCGTCAGTACGCCGACTTGGTTCTCAGCGATGCCGATCGCCACCGTAGGCAGGCCGAGGCAGCAGCGCTCCCAGGTCATAACGCCACCCGCACCGATCGCAAGATCCGCGCGCGCCATCAGCTCGGCCATATTCTCTGCACCGTGATGCAGTGCGGCCCCATTCATCTCCCGGCACTGCTGCTCCACCAGATCGGCGTTCGGATTGCCCCGCCCGATCACGACGTCAACGGCGAGCGTGGCAAGTGACAGATACCTGACCGCCCCCAGCGCTTTCCCGGTTTCGTTCGAGGGATCGGTGCCGCCGAAACAGATCAGGATACGATTGACTGCCCCGCTGCGCGCGGCAAGCGATCGACGCAGCTGTGAGAACTCCGGGCGGAGCAGGGCGTAGCTCGGACCAAGCAGCAATTGGCAGGTCGCTGGCACGAGGGGCCGATAGCGCATCTCCATTCCCAGCACGAGATTCTGGTCGAGCAGGAAAGCGCAATCATGGGGACGGTTGGCGAGATCGTCGATCGCGAGAATGCACAAACCCGGGCGCTGCAGGGCGCGCTCCCACCTTGCGTCGAGCGCGTAGTGATCGACAACCAGCCACTCGGCTTCGCCAACACTATCGATCGCTTCGCGCGTCTGTTCCGAATCCTGCTGCCAGGACACCGGCAACCAGTTCGCGTAGGAACTGTCTGCAGGACCATGCCGACGGTTCCCGGATTCAGCATCCGTCAGCGGTATCGATTGGTGTCCGGCCGCCTCGACCAGGCCGGAGAAAGCGGCCGACTTCGCGCGCATGACGAAGACTGCCCTGGCTCCCTGACCGGCGAGGTTGTTGGCAAGGGTTATACATCGGGTCAGATGCCCGATGCCCATCTCGACCGAAGCGTCGACACGAATGACAACCCGCCGTTCCATGGTGCCTATTCAGAAGTGCCATCGATTTCATGAACGGGATTCGCGGTGCCCGGAATGTCCGGCCCTTCCCGGGGTCGGCGGAACGCCCGGTTTTTCGCGCGAAACCCTCACTTGAGCTATCGCTTGGCATTCTATATTGCGTTGCCGTAGCTATGCAACGTTCTGCAGAAACCCTCCTTATCACGACCCTCGCCGAATACCAGACCCGGTTCTGGATTCCGGTCGCGCAACGGTTGCGCGCGGCGGGCCATGATGTCGAATTGCTCGCCTTCGACGATCGCAGCGCCGAGATTTCGGCCGCTGCAGGCGTGCCGGTTACGAACATGTACCGCGAGGGCCTCAAGGCCGGCCCTGCACCCGACGACCGCAAGGCGTTCGATGCGCGCGTCGCTGCCTACGGACTCGATGGGACCAATTTCCTGTTCAGTCATGAACGCTTCGCCTTCGGCATCCGCGACACGGCCGCGCTGCGCCGGCGATTCATGATCTACGCCAACGCCATGGAGGCACTGCTCGACCGGCTGGAGGCGCAAGGCACGCGCACCGAGCTGGTGCAGGAACTCGGCGGCTTTCTCTCCGTCATCGCGAGCTTCTACGCCGCAAGGCGCCGCAAAATCCGCAACTGGTTCATCGAGCCATCGTTCTTCCGTGGCCGGATGTATTTTACGCCCGACAGCCTGGCAGCTCCCGACGTGATGGCGACGCCAACAGAGAGGGTGTCATCAGAAGTGCGCGCCTATCTGGACGACACGCTGACACAGCGTGCGATCGTCATCCCCAAGAAGGACCAGCACCATTATTCGGCGGCCTTCAAGAAGGTCGTGAACCTGCGCAATGCCAACCGTCTTGTCGAAAAACTCTGGGACCAGTTTGCGCTCGGCAAGCACCAGGAGTTCGGGCACAATCTGCGCCACGCGCGTGTTCATGCGGCAATGGCGCTCAACGCGACGCGGCTGCGCAAGCTCTATCGCTCGCTTCCTGACACGCCCTTCGTCTACTACCCTTTCCACGTTCCCGCCGACATGGCGCTGACTTTGCGCTCGCCGGATTATCTCGACCAGGTCGCCACCGTCGACTTCCTGCTGCGCACGATTCCGGATTCGCATGTGCTCGTGGTCAAGGAACACCCTGCCCAGATCGGCGCGATCGCAGCTTCGCGCCTGTTCGAGCTCGCGCGCCGGTTCGACAATTTCGTGCTGTTGCCGCCGCAGACCAACAATTACACCGTGCTCAATCGGGCCGACGCCGTCATCTCGGTCAACAGCAAGTCGGGCGCCGAAGCACTGCTGCTCGGCAAGCCGGTCGTGGTGATGGGCGATGCGTTCTACCGCTCCTGCCCGCTGGTGTATGCGGTCGACCGCCTGGCCGATGTGCCGGCACGGCTGCGCGAAGCGCTCTCCGCCGGGCCATTCGATCCGGCCAGGGGGGCGCCCTATTTCGAGTCTGCCTGGCGCCGGTCTTATCCGGGCGAGCTCTATATCGGCGATCCCAAGCTGCTCGACACGTTTGCGGCCTCGTTGCGTGCGGCAATCGCCGCGCCGGCCCGGGTGAACTGAACGGATCCATGATGCCGCTCGTCTCGATCATAACTCCCTCCTGGAACGTCGAAGGCCTGATCGAGGAAACGATCCGTTCGGTGCAGGACCAGACGTTCGCCGATTGGGAACTCTTGATCGCCGACGACTGCTCGACCGACAGGACGCCGGCGATCATCGCGGCCATCGGCGAGCGCGATCCTCGCGTCAAGCTGATCCGACAGGCCCGAAATGGCGGCCCGGCGCTCGCCCGCCAAGCCTCGATTGACGCCGCGCAGGGCCGCTATCTCGCTTTTCTCGATAGCGACGATTTGTGGCTGCCGAGGAAGCTCGAGCGCCAGCTCGCCTTTGCCCGCGAGAAGCGGGCCGCCCTTAGCTACACCGCGTTCCGTCGCATCGACGAAAGCAACACGGTCACCGGCCGCCTGATCGAGGTGCCGGCCTCGCTCACCTATGGCCAGCTCCTGGAGAACACCGCGATCGCGACTCTGACCGCGCTGGTCGACCGCGAGATCGCCGGTCCCGTGGTGATGAAGAACGAGGGCTACGACGATTTCTGCTTGTGGCTCTCGATCCTGAAGCGCGGCCATACCGCCTACGGCCTCAACGAGGACCTTGCACGCTATCGCGTCAGGGGCTCTTCGGTCTCGAGCCGCCCGGTGCGCTCCGCCAAATGGGTTTGGCATATCTACCGCAACGTCGAATGCCTCTCCCTGATCAGATCGAGCTGGTGTTTTGCCCACTGGGGTGCGCGGGCCTGGCTGAAGCGGCGCGAATTCTAACCGGCGCCCTGACGAGCGCTCCCACCGAAAAAATCGAAAACAACCCCATGCACAGTAAAGGTATTTAAATACCCTGGAGCATCCCATTTGGCTATTGGCGAGTCCGGCCGTTGCCGATACCACTCAGCGCGCTCCGCTGCGGACAGTCTGGAACCGATCATGCCGTTTGAAAGCTACAAGAACAGCCGCATCCTCGTGACCGGAGGCGCTGGCTTCATCGGATCCCACCTCTGCGAGCGGCTGCTCGATACGGGGGCCGAGGTGGTGTCTGTCGACAATTACTTCACCGGCAGCCGGCGCAACATCGCTCATCTGATCGCAAATCCCCTGTTCGAGGCGGTCCGGCACGACGTCACCTTTCCGCTCTACATCGAGGTCGACGCGATCTTCAACCTGGCCTGCCCGGCCTCGCCAATCCACTACCAGCGCGATCCCGTACAAACCACCAAGACCTCGGTGCACGGCGCCATCAACATGCTCGGTCTCGCCAAGCGGCTCAAGGCGCGCATCTTCCAGGCCTCCACCAGCGAGGTCTACGGCGATCCGCTGATCCATCCACAGACCGAGGACTATTGGGGCAACGTCAACCCGATCGGCATCCGCTCCTGCTACGACGAAGGCAAGCGCTGCGCCGAAACGCTGTTCTTCGACTATTGGCGCCAGCACGGCCTGCCGATCAAGGTCGCGCGCATCTTCAACACCTACGGCCCGCGCATGCAGCCCAATGACGGGCGCGTGGTGTCGTCCTTCATCGTCCAGGCGCTCAAGGGCGAGCCGATCACCGTGTTCGGCGACGGCGGGCAGACCCGATCGTTCTGCTATGTCGACGACCTCGTCGAAGCCATCATGCGGCTGATGGCGACCGGCGAGAACATCACCGGACCGATCAACATCGGCAACAATTCGGAGTTCACCATCCGCGAGCTCGCCGAGAAGGTGATCAAGCTCACGGGCTCACGCTCGCAACTGATCTTCCAGCCGCTGCCCCAGGACGATCCGCGCCAGCGCCAGCCCGACCTCACCAAAGCAAAAGCGGCGCTGGACTGGCAGCCGAAGGTCGCGCTCGAGGACGGGCTGAAGGAGACGATCGCCTATTTCAAGCGTACGCTCGAACTGGCCTGATCCCGCTCGCAACTTCCGTCGGCCGCAAACGAGTTTCCGCAACGAGCGCTCCGCCAGCCTACCGAACGTGGACGCGGTTTGCGGCTGGGGGATCAGCTACGGGACGGCGAGCGGACGCGGTTCACCGCTTGTCTCGTTCCCGTCATTCTGCGGCAGCCCAACGGCCCAGCCCATGAATCCAAACAGTAGCGCTGAGTTCGTCATCGAGCCACTCATCAAAAACTCGATCCCGACGAATACCAGGCCAGCAAACACAAAGGACGCGGCGGCATTGGAGCGCGCACACTTTGCTGCCGACATCGCCGCCAAAATGAACGCAGCAGCCAAAAGCAGCGCCGCGGCAACTCCAACCTCGACTGCGGCTTGCAGTACAACGTTGTGCGGCTCCGCCTTATAGCAAGATTGTTGAGCGAACGTTCCGATACCTTGGCCGAGAAAACCAACCTTCGGCAACAGGTTCAAGGCTTCCTTTGTGAGGATTATTCGGATCGCGAAGGTATCACGGGTATCGCACGTCACGACTGGCTTCTGCGCATTCTCCAGGACGAGCCCGATGATCTTGCCGGACATCGTGGGACGAGCAGCCAAACCAACGACAATGCTCAGACACACCACGCCGACGACCACCAACTGGCGCCGGCTGCCCATCCTGGCCGTCGCGACGAGCGTGACAGCCAAGGCGATGAAAGGGTGTCGTACCATTGCTGCGGCAAACACGAACGCAGGCAAGGCGATCAATCCGCCGACAACACGCCACTGAAGCGACGATAAGTTCATCGAAAGGAAAGCAAAGACCAGAAAGCACCACGTCAGCGAAAACACGGTCGGACCTTCGTGGAAGCCCATGACCAGCGGCTTGTACTCGCCGCTCCGATCGTAAACCACCGCCCAGGCCGTCAGCAGGGTCCCGACCGAAACGAGCGCCGCCGTGATGTAGGAGAAGCGCAACAGATCAAAACGATGACCCACGGCCCGGAACGCGGGATAGGCGGCCATCGAAAGGACGAGCAGCGCATAATCGCGATCAGTCGTCGTTCGACCGTGGACGACAACCGAGGCCACCATGAGCGCTGCCAATGCAGCGAACAAATAGTCTGCCGGCAGCGGCCGAAACTTCCCCGATACGACGAGCAGCGGCGCAATCATGACAGCCGCTGTTACGGCTGCATGCCCCTTCGTGCCACTCAGGCCATACAAGAGGATAAGGATCGAGTTAGTCGAAATCCAAACCGCTATTGCTGCGTTCGTCAACCAAGTCTTCGTCATCGGTTTGATCGCTGACACCCGATCGCCGAGACGATCAATAAGCTTGTAACTATGACGCAAAGCGCAAAAAGTCCAATGGCATCGCTGTCAATCGTGACACAACGGGGCGAGCGCCGACGCGTTACTGAGCGTACCTGCTAGCATTGGGCCATCAACTTGTAAATGTCGCCGCCAACCTCAGCTGCGACGGCTTGGACCGGCGCGAGTCGCCGTGCAGCCGCGGGTGGATCGCTCTGAGCAAACCAAGGTCTTGAGACCAAGCCGCTCGCATCCACGCTTCTCGTCAGGCTTAGTCGCGCCGTGATGCCATCACATCCCGGGTCAGTCGGATGAAATCCGCAACGAATGCCTCTACGCGATGCTCCAGGTTCGGCAACAAATTGCGGACGAACGCAGGCCCGGCGGTTTGCGCAACCTGCGACAGGTGATCGGCCAACGAGATGGGGTCGCGGATGCCGAAGTATCGCGCGCCGCCCTCGGTCTGTTCGCGATGGACATCGATGTCGGACAGGATCATTGGGACCCCAAACGACTTCGCTTCTTCGACAGTGGTGCTCCACCCCTCGCACTCCGAAGGATTGATGAGAGCCATCGAAGCGCGCAGGAGGGCGTAGACGTGATCCAGCGGGATCATTCCGAGATGCTTGAAGTTCATATCGAGACCGCGCGACCTGACCTCACTCATGGTCCTCTCGAAAAGTCCGGATTCACGGAAGTCCTGCGTACTTCCGGATGCCGCGACGACGATGTCGAGCCCACGACATTTCAGCAGATCAAGCGCATCGACCACGATCTGGTGATTTTTGTGCCGCCAGAACTGGTTTGGCAGATAAAAATACCTTGGCGGAAGGCCGTAATGCGCGATCACGTCGGCCGGCTCGGTGGCGAGCAGACTGGCGGGCGGCTCGGTCGCAAACCGGACGACCGAGACGCCGTTCGAATTGCCCGGGTAGAACTTCTTGAGATCGCCGAGCGCCGTGGCGCTGCTCAACATGATGTGCCGGCCCGATGCGATCTGAACCCGAAAGCCGAGATCGCGCCGCCAATATGCACTCCTGGAGAACAGATGCGGGAGTAGCCGATGCTGGAAATCCGGGAACCATGCGACCGCCGGAAATGGCAGGCGCCAGCCAAAGAAGCGCGCGGATTCGAACACCATGTCGATCTTGCTGGCCGTGAACGCGGCGGCGGCAGGTGCGTCCAAACCAAAGACGATCGCGCGGGCGAGGTCCGTCGCGCGGGCAAGACCGGTCGCGGAGTGATCGAACACCGGCGAGCGCACGACCTCAACGCCGGGAACGCCGGCCAGCACCGCGATCTCCTCGGGATCGTCCGCCGTTCCGGCAAACAGCACGGGGACCACCGTCCCCGGAGAATGCCGGTTGAGCACCTCGAACAGGTTGCGTTGATAGTTGTAGCCACCCGCCCATAGTCGACGTGGGATGTTGGTGAATGCAATCCGCAGCGGCGCGCCCTCAGGCACGAGCCTGGCTCCTGAACCATTCGACGTAGTCGGCCAGACCGCGCTCCAGCGGGATGCGCCAATCGAAATTCATGTCGAGCACGCGCCCGTTGTCCGCCAGCAAGCTCGTCGGGTCTCCTGGCCGCGCGATGCCGGAAAAGCGCACGACCGTTTTGCTGTCCCAATGCCTGATCAGTCCCTCGGCAATATCGGCCACGCTCACGCCGCGCCCCGAACCGCCATTGATCACGTAAAAATCATCCTGCCACTCCGCTTGCGCGACACGCGCCAGCAAGCGAACGACGTCACGAACGTCGGTCCAATCCCTGATCTCGGCCCCCGTCCCTCCGAGATTCAACGCCTCTACCTCGTTCTGCAGCCGAGAGCAGATATCCCAGAGCAGTTGCTTGCGGAGGTGGGGTCCATAGACAGAGAACAGTCGCACGACCATGCAGTGAATGCCGAAGCTCTGGACGTAGCTTTGGCACAGCTGTTCCATGAGCAGCTTGTGGTGTCCATAGGGCGACATCGGCAGAAGTGCCGCGCTCTCGGGAATCGGACCGGTGTGATCGGCGCCGTAGACCGCGGCGCTCGACACCACGATCAGCCGGCTGCTGGGCGCAAAACTTCGGAGCCATTCGAGCAGCCGCGCCGTGCTCGTAACCGTCCGCGAAAAATCCTCGAACGGGCGCGCGATCGATAGCCCGACCGACGACCCGCCGGCCAGATGGAAGACGTGCGACGGCAGGCCGTGCAAGGCGGCGAGCGCATTCAGATTCGCAGCGTCAACTTCACCATTGATCCAGGTCTGCAAACCGAGGGCCTGTGCCTGGGCCGGATCGAGCGCACCGTGACCGACGCCATGGACCGCATGCCCGGCGCTCGCCAACTCGCGAACGAGATGACGTCCGATGAATCCGTTCGCACCGGTAACCCACGTGGACATGATGCTACCTTGACTCTTGCCAACGAGACGCTCGCTTGGCTCGCAAGCACAATATCGATACTGCCATACGCTCCCTCATCGCTCGTCCGGCGACAATTCCCTGACGATAGTCGCAGGATTGCCTGCTACGATGGAATATGCCGGAACATCCTTGGTGACTACAGCACCAGCGGCGACAATCCCACCCTCACCAATGGTGACGCCGCGCATAATTATGGCGCAAGCACCGATCCACGCATCATCACAAATCTTGATCGGGCGGTCATCGAGAGAAAGCTGCCTTGGGTGACCGGTAGAGAAAATCTGCTTCGCCTGTTCGTGCCGCTCGGAGGCACGGATCGGATGCGAGAGATTATCGAAAATGTTGACGGAATGCGAGATTAGGACGCGATTACCGATGTCGATCGAGGCGCCCGACCAAACGCGCGTGCCAACTCCGACATAGCACCATTCTCCGATCGTGATCCGACCGCCGTGACCGAGGATCATCAACTCGCCCCTGACGTGCGAATGGCTACCAATGACAATATTGTCACTATCGCCGAGTGCATTCCTGATCCGCGCGCAATGGGCCAAGAATGCTCCCGGTTGCAAGCGGCAGGTCGCCCGCCCGATCAGGTGCTGAGCGATGTAGTGCAAGTTGAGGCCGTCGACGGCGCGCGCGCACCAGCGCACCAACGTGGAAAGGCTGGACATCAGCGCATCCTCTCACGTACCAAAATCCAACGTGCCCGGCTTCTCAATTGACATCTCCGACAGAGCGACCGCGTGGTCAAAGGCGCCCTACGATCTTCCCGAACAGTTCCCACTGCATATCTTTGTGGTAAATGTCACGGATGCGTGCCCGACCTAGCGCTGCGATCGCGGCCGACCTCGGCCAATCCTGCAGATTGTGCGAGATCACTTCAGCAGCCTGCTCCGGGGTATCGTACGTTTCAATCGTGGTCCCAGCCTGCATGCCGTCAATATATCTTCCGGCGTCGGATACAAGCAATGCACCGCACCCCATCGACTCGAAGCAGCGCATGTTGCCGCGATCTTCGCCCGCCATATCAATCGAGCCATTGAGCGCGATCTTGGATGAACCAATCAGTTCGTAAAGCGCTCTCCCGAATACCGGCGGCCGAGCAATAGCTGCGATCGCATCAGGACGCCTGTGATTTTGCAGGGGGAGCAATCGTCCGATTGCGCTCTCGGCGAGCTTGGTCAGGCGCGATGCGTCTAGACAAAATACGACATCATGGCTGTCGGCTAGGCGCGCGACTCGCTCTAGCGTCTTTGCACGCTCCCGATGATGTCGTGAATAGCCGCCGACGAAGAGGACGTCGATCGGACGTTCTCCGTGACCATACTCGTCCATAACCGGGTCATGCGCCGGGTAGAATACCTCGGCCCGGCATCCCTTCCGGCGCCACATGTCGAGCATCGAGGGAAAGTTTGCAAGCACGGCGCCGTAGGCCGTAAAGTCAGCATTTCCCGACGGCGCGCCACGCCAGCACAACGTCTTCTTCACGCAACCCGGCAGCTTGGCAACGAATGCGCTCGGGTAGCGCACGGGATCGAGATTGTAGAACACCTCGGTGGCGTGATGCTCGATCTGCGCGAGGAGAATGGCCTCGAGCGTCGGCTCGCCCGACATGCCCTGCTCGCGCGCCCAGCGGCGCTGCAGGACCTCGTCATCCCCATTGGTGAAGAAGGCGTCCGGTGATCCATCGAGCACCGGTTTCAGAAAATGCATTGCACCGAAGCGATCGTTGAGAAACACCCGGCGTCGCTCTTCGAAGCTAACGGCCTCTGCCGCGAGCTGGTTCAACCGCGGCAGGTAGGATGGATAGAAACAGCTATTTTGGAACAGACGCATTGCTTATACGTACCTCGCCAACATCCATTTCATATTCAGATACGGCCAGATCCGCCCGACCGACTCCCAATCCCATGACTTCGAGGCCGTCAAACGGCTGACCGCCGCGCGCAGACCCGCTTCATCCACCAGTTCTGCAAACGCCGGCACATTCTTGTCCAGCAGGTCGGCCGTCCAACCGGCCAGCGGTCCGTTCAACCATTCCGGCATCGGCGAGTTGAAGCCGACCTTGCGGCGCGCGGTGCGAATGGACTCCGGCATCAAATTGGCCATCGCCCGCCGGGCAACAGCCTTGGTATAGCCGTCTGCCGACTTGCTGCTTTCGGGAAGCGCCATCGTATAGGTCACCAGCCGCCAATCCATGAAGGGCATGCGAACTTCGACGCCGTGCGCCATCGAGAGGCGGTCGAAGTTACGCAGGATGGTGGGCAGCACCGTGCTGTGAAACATCCGATACAGGCGCTTGTTCAAGCCACCCCATTCACGCGGCAGCACATCGTCCTCCGCTATCAGCGGGAGCGGGGCGGGAAGATTGCGCAGGCCACCGCGCAGAAAATACACGCCCTTGCGCTTGAGGGCCAACGCACGCAGGACATCCACACAACGTCGGGCCAGTTTCGAACGCGACGCGAGGTCCTCTGCCGCGTTCCGTATTTGAAACGCGCGCGCTTGTCCTTCCTGCAAATAGCCGCCCATCAGCTCGTCCGCGCCGTGGCCGTCGAGTGACACCGTCACGTTGTTTTGGGTCAATTGCCGATAGAGCAGCCATATGGCGCTCGGCAACGCGATGTAGACGTCATCGAGATCGTCGAGAATCTGATCGAGGTCCGTCAGCGCGTCAGCCTGTCCGATCTCGAGAAAAGTTGGCGCGACATTGGCCCAGACGGCGGCCTCCTCGGCCATCGGCCTCTCGTCGTTCAAGGCCCCGGGGAA
The DNA here is from genome assembly GCF_055807615.1 of Bradyrhizobium sp. MV1.5. Lineage (NCBI taxonomy): Bacteria > Pseudomonadati > Pseudomonadota > Alphaproteobacteria > Hyphomicrobiales > Nitrobacteraceae > Bradyrhizobium > Bradyrhizobium sp. MV1.5. The sequence continues at coordinate 55,559 of NZ_JBVVPL010000013.1, forward strand.
CGTCGCAACAAAGGCGTGACGCCATGCCGTGCTGTCGCGCGGCCCCATGCCTTCCTTCTCATGCGCCGCCATGGTGCAAATCACGGCCGACGAATCGAAGCCACCCGACAGGCATGTTCCGATCGGGACATCGCTGCGCATGCGCAGCGCCACGGCATCCTGGAACAGTTCGCGAAAGCGCGCGACACGTTCGGCTTCGGTGGCCGGCACCGGGGGCAGATGATCCACGGTCCGCCACCAACGCTTGACACTGACCTTGCCCTGGCGAAGCCACATGCAGTGGCCGCCCTGCAGGCGGCGGACCTGGCGAAACAAGGTCCGCTCGCTTCCTTCGATCCCGAAGGCATCGAGCAGCAGCCGGCGCGCAACCTCCATGTCGACGGAAGTATCGATCAGTCCGCTCCGCACCAACGCCCGTTGCTCGGAGGCGAAGATGAATCGTTCCGATGACGCGGCATAGAGCAGCGGCTTGATGCCGAAGCGGTCGCGCGCAAGAAACAGCTCGCGGGTGCTGGTGTCGAAAATCGCCAAGGCCCACATGCCATTGAAACGGGGCAGCATGTCCTCCCGCCAGGCCTGCCAGGCGGCCAGGATCACTTCGGTATCGGATTGGCTGCGGAACACCGCGCCCTGCGCCTCGAGCTCGCGGCGAAGCTCGAGGAAGTTGTAGATCTCGCCGTTGAACACGATCACATGGCGGCCGTCCGCAGACAGCATCGGCTGATAGCCGCCCTCGCCGGGATCGATGATCGCCAGGCGGCGGTGGCCGAATGCGAGACTTCGGTCCGCGCTGAACCAGGTCCCCTCGCCGAACGGACCGCGATGAGCGATCAGGCTGGTCAGCCGCGAGATGTCGGCCGGTTCGACCGCATTGCCACCCAGATTTACGATGCCTGCGATTCCGCACATGTCCTAGACAGCCTTGAGGGGCAAGAAGCGACCGACGATCGAACGAATATCCTGCCAGCAAGCCCTTCGATACGGACCCAATTGCGACGCCGCAACCGCGATCGTGAAAATGATCGCGGCCGTCGCCGACGAGACAGCGCCCACCGACCACCAGGACGGCGCGGGCTGGAATGGCGCGCGGTCGAGACCGTATCGCACCGCCAGCGCCGTCGCGATGCCGATGCCGAGCGGCATCAGCACGCAATGCACGATGCGCGACCACATGCCGGCGAGGTCAAAACTACGGCGCAACAGGAAGACAATGGTCGCCATCTGCGCGATCATTCCGGCGCATGCGCTCCAGCCTGCGGCCTGCCATCCGAAGCGTGGCAATGCGATCGCGCTGGTCACGAGTGTGACGACACCCGTGATCAAGGCGATGAGCGCGTTGGAGCGCGACCGCCCGTGCGCCAGCAAGTAAAAGCCGAAGACGTTCGCGCTCGATCCGAGGATCCCGGCAATCGACAGGACGACGAGAACCTGTGCAGCCTCGGCCGCGACCTCGGCGCCGGTCCAAACATGCAGCAGCGGACCGGCCACGGGGATCAATCCGCCGAGCGCGCTTGCGGCCAGAACGTTGAGAATCCACGACGATCGGAACAGCAGATCGACCTTACGGTCCTCGCTCTCCTTCTGCAGCGTGCTGAAGAAGGGAAACAGGATCTCTCCGACCTTCAGGATACCGATATAGGTCGCCTCCTGCAGGCGCTGCGCAACGCCGTAGAAACCGACGAACTGCGGTTGCAGCAGCGCGCCAAGCAGATATCGATCGGCCTGCCCCGCAAGCAGCGCACCGCCCTGTGCGGCAACCTGCCATCCGCCGAACCGAACCAACCTGCCAAGCGCCTCGCGATGCAAGGCTGGAGGCGCCAGCCACTGACGCATTTGACCGCTACACCAAGCCAGCGCCAGCAGCAGGCCGATCGCCAACCCCAGCGCTTGGCAACCCAGGAATGTCGATGCGTATGGTGCAGCGGGGATCAGGAGGAGCATCGAAAGAGTCGAGACCAAGGTGCTGACGATGCCGATCGAGGCGATCCGGCGATAGTCTTGCCGCGCGGTGAACAACGAAATCAAGACCGCCGATACACACTGGCACAACCAGCCGATACCGGCCAGCGCGAACGCCAGCGCGAGATCCTCGGCGGCCGGACCGGCCAGATGAAATCCGAGACGCGCGAGCGGAGCCCCGGCAACCAAAAGGAAAATGGCGATCGGCCCGCCCGCGCCGACCGCGAGCATGACCGCGGTCGCGAACAGGCGTCGCGCATCGTCGCGGTCGGACGGCTCCAGTCGCTGTGCAAGCTCGCGCGATGTCGAGAGTCCGAGCGCGTTGCTGAACACCAGTGCTGGCGCAATGCATGCGGTGACAAGACCCGCAACACCGAATGCGGCGAGGCCGAGATGGGTGATCACGAAAGGCAGGATGGCCAGGTTCAGCACCACGGCTACCACGAAGGCCATCGCATTCCACGCGGAATTCCCCAGTAGATCGGGCGGTGTTTTTCTCAACGTCATGCCAGCCACCCGGCCATCACCTCAGCAAGCCTTTGCCCACACCGATCGGGGTCCTTCCCAAGGCATCGCGAATTCGGGCTAGCAGTCAGTTCACGGAATGTCGATAGCCGGCGGGAACCGCAGCCGGCCCGGCTTGGCCGGACCCGTTCGGCCGGCGTTTCAGGGCTCCGCCCGAAGCTTGCCAGGATCCCGGGAAGGCACGCTCAGAGCCCGTCCGACTCGCCGTTCTTTGGCGTGGAGCGCGGCACGGACGGCGAGAACGCCGGATCGACCGGGCCTGGCATCGTCGGCCTGCCGCCCGCATCCGCAGGCGGGCCCGCGGGAGCGGCTGCGTCCGGCCGCTGGAGCGCCAGTACCTCGCTGCGCTCGCCCTGCTTGAACGTCACCTCGCGCGGCTGCACCGAGGTCAGCGACCATCCGCCGAGCGATTCGCCCTGCCGAAGGCGCACGACCTTCTGATCGGCGCGGTTGACAAGAATGGCGATGGCGTCGCCCTCACCCACCACGGCCCCGACCAGCAACAGCGGTGGCGGTGCCTCGACCGATTTGGGCGGCGGTGCGGACATCTCTTCGACCGGCGATGCCGCGACCGCGCGCGGCAGCGGCCGGCGCGTGGCCGAGAAGATCGGGCGCTCCTGGGTCACGGTCAGGGCCGAGAACGGCACTGACCACAGCGGATTGCCACGAGGAACGGGCCTGGCGGGAGCCTGCTGCACGGGCCGTGCGATCGGGCGCATCGTTCCGACCTCGACATTGTCCGCGGGGCTACCCGCCGGCGCATCGTCGGGCAGCATGTCGATGCGCGACGACGTGGCGGCCATGGTTCCGGCGGTACCGAGAACCGCGCCTAGCACGGCCAATCCTGTCGGTCTCAACCACCGGACCATCGACATCCCTCAGACCACCGGCCGCTCGAAAGAACCGCGAGGCGTCGCCGCCAAACTAGTTCCGATCGGGAGCGTCATCAACCCGCCTCGCTCAGCGAGGCTTCCTAGCGTCCATCCTAACGGCAAATGTTGCAATGCATCAATATGTTGCCCGACGGCCACGATCGCCGAAAATGCTAGCCGGAACAGGAAGGAACCGCCGCAGATGGATATCCGTTCATTGCGGCACGCTGCAGCGCCGTGGGATCATCGCATGGCGCGAGGGCTCGCCACGTGCCGCTGTTGCACGTTTGCGATGATTTCTTTGCTGATTTGAGAAGACCGGATGGCTGGACCGACAAAGGCTGGTGGGCGGATCGGATACGGGCTGCGATCCGTCGTGCGCCACTCCTTGGCGACCTTGCTGGCGACCACTGCGCTCGGCGTCGTCGCTGCGCAAGCCGTCGACGGCACCTGGGCGGGCGGCACCAGCGAGTGGACCGATGGAGCGAACTGGACCTCCACTCCGCTCGTGCCGGACGGCATCGCGACCTTTTCGACGTCGGCCGACACCAACATCGCCAGCAGCGGCGTCGTCAATATCGGCAGCGTGATCTTCACCGCTTCGCCCGACGCCCCGGCCTACACGATCACGACCAGCGATATCTTCCTGGTGAACGGCGCGGGCATCTCGAACAATTCGACCCACGCCCAGACGTTCAACCTCGGCTCCACCACGGTGTTCACGAATTCGAGCACCGCGAGCGGCGGCACCAATGCCGTCACGTTCAGCGTCGGCGGCGGCGCCGCGATGATCTTCAACGACACCAGCACCGCAGGCACGGCGAACATCACCAACAACGGCGACGTGGAATTCAACGGCAGCAGCAACGCCGGAACCGCAACGATCGCCAACAACGCGGTGATGAACTTCAGCGATTCGAGTTCGGCAGGCAGTGCCGCCATCACCAACACCGCCACCGGCTTCCTGACCTTCATCAGCAACGCCACGGCAGGCACGGCGACGATCAGCAATGACGGCTCGCTGAGCTTCGCCGGTTCCGCCACCGCGGGCAGTTCTACGATCACCACGAATAATCTTGCCACCACGAGCTTCACCGGCACCGCGACCGGCGGCAATGCCCGCTTCATCACCAATACCGGCGGCACCTTTGACATGTCGGGCCTTTCCAGCACCGGCATGACGGCGGGCTCGATCGAAGGCGCCGGCAATTACTTGCTCGGCGCCAAGACCCTCACCACAGGCAGCCTCAACGCCTCGACCCAGGTCGACGGCGTGATCTCCGGCACCGGCGGCGGACTGACCAAGGTCGGCACCGGCACGATGACGCTGACTGGCACCAACACCTACACGGGCGCGACGACAATCTCGGCGGGGACGCTGGCGATCTCGGGCTTCGGCAGCGTCGCGAGCTCCAGCGTCGTCACGGTAGATGCGACGTTCGACATTTCTGCATCCTCGGCTGCGTTCAACCTGATCACGACACTCGCCGGCAGCTCGAGCGGCGTCGTCAACATGGGCGGCAACGGGCTGTTCATCACCAACGGTTCGACTGAATTCGCCGGCGTGATCCAGGGCACGGGCGGGCTTGAGGTATTCGGTGGAACGCAGATCCTCTCCGGTGTGAACACTTACTCCAATACGACGCAGATCGATGCCGGCGCGACGTTAGCGCTGAAAGGCAGCGGATCGATCGCGAACTCGGCGAGCGTGACGTTCACGCCAGGCGCAGGCGGTACGTTCGACATTTCGCAAACAACTTCCGGCACGTCGGTGAACGCTCTGTTCTCGTTGACCGCTGGCGGCATCGTCGCACTCGGATCGAAGACACTGACGATCACCAATGGCAGCTTCTTCGGCGGCGTCATTCAAGATGGCGGCATTGCAGGCGGCACCCGTGGCAACGTCGTGATCGCCAACGGCGCGACCCAGCAGCTCTACGGCACCAACACCTATACCGGCACCACGACCATCGCGAGCGGCGGCGAGCTCGATCTCATCAATTTCGGCGGCAGCGATGGCAGCATCGCCACCTCGAGCAATGTCATCGCGAACGGCTTCTTCGACATCTCGGCCCTGAGCGCCGGCACCTCGATCAAGTCGCTGGCGGGCTCCGGTAATGTCAACATCGGGGCCAACACGCTGACGATCACCAACGGCATTGGCAATTTCGCGGGCGTGATCGATGATGGCGGCGCGGGCGGCGGCCTGACGATCGCCGGCGGCAAGCAAACGTTGTCCGGCGCAAACACCTATAGCGGGCCCACCACCGTGAATGGCGGCACGCTGGTCGTCGATGGGTCGATCCTGAGCCCGACCACCGTCAATTCCGGCGGCACACTCGCCGGCAGCGGCACGGTCGCCGGCGTTGCGGTCAATGGCGGCACGCTCGCCCCAGGCAGCGCGGCGACCCCGTTCGCGCCACTAACGATCAACGGCCCCCTGAGCTTCACAGCGGCCTCGACCTATCTTGTGCAGGTCTCCTCCAGCAATGCCAGCCTCGCCAATGTCAACGGCGCGGCCACGCTCGGCAACGCGACGGTGAGCGCGATGTTCGCCTCGGGCACGATCAAGAAGCAGTACACGATCCTGTCGGCGACCGGCGGTTTTGGCGGCACCACCTTCAACCCAGCCGTCGTCTCCAACATGCCGACGATCAACGCGTCGCTGAGCTACGGCACCAACAATGTGTTCCTCAACATCGGCCTCAACTTCGCGCCGAGCGGCGGCGGCCTCACCGTCAACCAGCAAAACGTTGCGAACACGCTGACCACCTTCTTCAACTCGACCGGCGGCATTCCGGCAGCCTTCGCTGCGCTGACGCCGGCCGGGCTGACGACGGCCTCGGGCGAACTCGGAACCGGCATTATCCAGTCCGCGATCAATGCCGACGGGCAGTTCCTCAATCTGATGCTCGACCCGACCGTCATCGGCCGCTCGGGCGGTTTCGCCAAAGCGGGCAGCGTGCCGCAATTCGCCGACAGCGACGACGCGGCCGCCTATGCGTCCATGCGCCCGGCCAACGCGCGCGAGCGCGAGGCTTACGCGATGGCGACCAAGGCACCGCTGCTCGCCTCGCAGCCGGCGAGCCGCTGGAGCCTCTGGACTGCCGGCTATGGCGGATCGGCACAAGTCGGCGGCAATGCGCCGGTCGGCTCGCAAGACCTGACCGCGCGGGTCTGGGGCGGCGCGGCCGGCGCCGACTACAGGATTTCGGTGGACACGCTGGTCGGGTTTGCGCTCGGCGGCGGTGGACTGAGCTACTCGCTCGCCAATGCGATGGGTTCGGGCTCGGCAGACCTGTTCCAGGCCGGCGTCTACGGCCGGCACAATTTCGGACCTGCCTATATCTCCGCCGCGCTCGCCTATGGCTGGCACGACGTCACCACCAACCGCACCGTGGCGCCCGGCGGCTTCGACCAGTTGCAGGGCCGCTTCAAGGCCGACACCTTCTCGGCTCGCTTCGAGGGCGGCTACCGCTTCGCGACGCCGATGATCGGCCTCACCCCCTATGCGGCGGCGCAGGTGACGAACGTCAACCTCCCCAACTACTCCGAAGTCAGCCTCAATGGCGGCGGACTGTTCGCATTGAACTATGCCTCGCAATCGCTGACCGACACCCGCTCCGAGCTCGGCCTGCGCACCGACAAGTCGTACGCGATGCAGAACGGCGTGCTGACGCTGCGCGGTCGCGCCGCCTGGGCCCACGACTACAATCCGGGCCGCGCCGTCACCGCGCTGTTCCAGACCCTGCCGGGCACCAGCTTCGTCGTGAACGGCGCCCGGGTCGACGCCGACTCCGCGCTCGTCAGCGCTAGCGCCGAGATGAAATGGCTGAGCGGCTTTTCGATCGCCGGCACCTTCGACGGCGAGTTCTCCGGCAACGTCGCCAGCTATTCCGGCAAGGGCGTGTTCAAGTACGCTTGGTGAGCCGACGTCGTAAGTTGACGAGGCCCCTACTTCCCCGCCTGCCATTGGCCGGAGACGCCCAAAATCACCCTGACGCGGCCGGTGGCCGCATCACTCAGCGCCGTCGTTTGCGGCACCTGGACGTCGAGTTGGTCGACGAACAAGAACGGCATGCCGGCTTCGAGATCGTACAGCAGCCTCTGGAGCGCGGGCTGCTCCAGCTCGCAGCTGACGACGAGGCCGACGAAACCGTCCTTGGTCTGCGCGCCTGTGACGTCGACCTGCGAGGATTGGACCGAGCCGCCGACATCGGCGACCGCGGCGGCAACCCGCTGCAACAGATTGGCGCCCGCGACCGTTACGGTCGGCCCTTCCAGAAACGGCGTGCCGGGATGCTCGGCAGAGAGAGCTGCGGCGCTCTTGGCGCCGCTCTTGCGACCGCGCAGCTGGTCGAGCAGGTCGGAGGTCTGCGCCAGCGCCTGGCGATGGGCGTTGACGTCGGCGATCGACAGCCCCGCCATCAGCAACAGCCCGCCCGTGATCGCGAGATAGAGCGTGACCGCGATCAAGGGCGAGCCGACGAGCGCCCGCTCCACCGCATTTCCGTTTGCGACCTTGGCGCTGCTCATGATCTTGGTCATGGCGCGTTCCTCGGTTCGATCTGCGCCTCGATGTGGAAGCGTTCGCCTGGATCGGATGGGCTACGCGTCGTCGGGGCGTAGAACGTCGCGCGGGTAAAATGCTGGGACTGCTCGATCAAGGGGATCAGCGAGGGCGCATCGCGGGTGACGCCGCCGATCTGGACCTTGTTGCCGGCCAGATGCAGCTCGGTGACATAGGTGTGGTCCGGCAACAGCCGGCTCAGCGATTCCAGCACGATAACGCTCGCCGGCGACTCGTACTTGCGGCGCTCGAGCAGCGCGAGCGGCGAGCGCTCGCCGCCGTCGTTGCCGCGAAGCACGGCGCGACGCTGGGTGATCTGCCGTTCGAGCTCGCTCTGCCGCGCGCTGAGGCTGTCGGCCAGGTAACTTGCCGCGACCGATCCGAGCACCGCTGCGACCGCGGCAAGAACCAGCACGGCTTGCAGCGTCCGGCCCAGCCGCACGGGGTCGATCGCCCCGCGCGATCTTTGCTCGAACACTTTGATGCGCTTGCCCTCGGGCGTCTCCGTCACGATCGCGATCGCCGTCGGATGGAAGGACGACACAGCCTCGACATAGCTCATCGCCAATTTGCGCGGCGCCGCCGCGATCTCCGTGGAGATGCTCTCGCTGCCGAGCGCTACCGGAACGCTGCAACCGAAGACGGCTTCGCTCGCGCTCCAGGGCGTCAGCCGATCGATCTGCGCCCGCACGATGCCGTCCAGGAAATCGGCCGCGCGCGCCGGTAGCTCCAGTGGTCGGAACAGGAAACGCGTCGGCCGCAGCACGATCTCGATGCGGCTGCCGCGGACGATCTGCGCGAGATCGGCACCAATGAACTTGCCATTCTCGAATGCGATTTCCTTCGGGACATTCTCCGACTTCGCCGCCTCCAGCGCGAACGCGCCGCTCTCGATCTCGACCACCCGCACCACCCGCGGCGATACTATCCGCTCCAGGCCGGCAACGATCGTGCCGGCGACGGTGCCGGTCCATGCATCGACCATGGCGCGAAGGGAATGGAGCGAACTCATCTCACAGAGACTTTCCGGCGGAGCCGTCATAGGCGTTGTGCCATGACAATACACGATACGGCTCATCGCCGCTTTCGAGAAGCAGGATGACGATCTCGGCCGAGCTGCGCCGATGCGAAGGCACCTCGACCGTGACCGTCAACCGGTACGCCCTCGAGCCCTCGATCGTCGCGTTGGCGGTGCCGGCGAGGCCGATCAGGGATCGCGGATCAACGTTGGGATCGGCGCGGTCGCGCAGCACCTGTTGCAGCATCCCCGGCGTCATGCCCGGCAGTGCCGCCACCACCTGCGGCGCTGCGTCGAGCACGTTCACGGTCCGCATGTTGCTGAACACCGTGACGAAGGGCAGCGCGCGTTCCACGACGGCGGCCGGAATGCCGCGCACCAGCCAGAGCTCGTCGCTATGCGGAAACGGCGCGTGGCGCGGCAGATAGGACGCCCCGAGCGTGCGATAGTAGGAATCCTCCGGATTGTCCTGGCCGGGCTCCGTCGACGCTCGCCAGGCGAGGATCCGGTCGGCGTAAACGGGGGCGTCCGCCGCTGCGACGCCGAGCGCCATCATCAGCCCTGCAAGCATCGGCTTCGGCGCCATGTTGAGATCGACGCGCGCGGCTTCCGACCGGAAGGTGACGCTGACACGTCCGGCGCCGACACGGGCATCGAAGGTGCCGCTGGTCGGGCGCGTGGCCTCGTTCTGCGCTGTCAGCCGGTAGGCCGCGAGTTCGAGCCCGGCATTCACCAGCGCATCCGCCTGCAACCGATCGGCGTTGACGGCGACCGTGACGGCGGTGTTGGTGACATAAGTCAAATAGATGAGCGCCAGCCCAGCCAGCGCCGCCAGCATCCAGAGCACCGCGACGACGATAAAGCCGCGGCCGTCACGAAGTCTCACACGGTCGTGCATCGCTCCGCTCACAGCTGCTGCTCCTCTTTGTCGGCCTGTTGCGGCCGCGGGCGGGCCGTCACGCAGGTCGTCGGATTCTTCGCCCGCGCACATTCGGCCGGGGCCGTGATGTGCGGGGTCACCGCGCCCGAGACCGAGAGGACCTGGCCGGTGGCACTGTTGCGCACCGTGATACGGATGCGATCCGGCAGCCGGGCCTGGCCGCGCCAGGTTGGCAGCCACTGGCCATCCGGACCGGCATAGGTGAAGCTCACGCGGAACGGGGCGCGGACCAGCACGACCTGGTCGACGAAGCGGATCTGCCCGTCGCTCGGCATCGGCTGGAACGGCGCGCGCTCGCGCACCAGCGCGAGCCCTTGTGCGTCGGCCTTCTCGACCAGGCGGATGAATTCGAGCCCCGGACGCGTGCTCGGGCCGAGCGCCGTGCGCAGGAAGGTCACCGACAATTCGGCGCCGTCGAACAGCGGCGCCCTGGCGTCGCCGTTGACCGTCATCTGCTCGGCGACCGAGAGGTCGGCGACGATGCGGTCGAGGCCGGTTGCGAGACGCTCGGCCTGCTGCACGCGGGCGATGCCGCGATTCCAGTTCGGCAGCCATTGCGCCGTCACGGTCGCCAGCGCCGCCAGGATGACGGTCATCAGCAGCGTCGCGAGCAACACTTCGAGCAGGGTGAATCCCGCTTCGTCCGCCAGCGCGCGGCGCAGGCGCTTCATCGCCGGGCTCTTCATTGAGAAGTCCTCGGCACCAGCTTCACGGTGGTGATCTGGATCGCGCTGCCGTCGCCGCGCTGGAGGCGCAGATTGACGGCCAACGGCACGAAGCGGCCGGTGGCGGGATTTCCGCCCGCCACGTTCGTCGGCGCGACGTCGACGCGCCAGCGGCTGCCCGCCAGTTCGCCGCTCCGCCGGCCGGGTTTCAGCAAGGAGCGTGCGGGCAGGTCCGCAAGCAGGGTCTCGGCCGTGCCCGATAGCGCCAAATGCTGGTCGATCGCACGCGTGCCTTTCACCGTCGTGGCAATGACCGAGCCGATCGTGCCGAGCACGACCGCGATGATCGCGAGCGCAACCAGCGCCTCGATCAGGGTGAAGCCGGCGGCGTCAGAGCAGCTTCTGCGGGACAATCTCGACGCCTCCCGTCAACCAGTTGACGCGCACCTCATAGCCCATGCCCGGGCGCGCCAGCGCGATGACCCCGCCGCATGACATCCCCGAAGGAAAGAAATCGATCGACCGCCCCGCCGCGCGATCGGCACAGCGAGAGGCCAGCATCGCCTGCACGACCACGTCGCCCGGCAGGCGGATTGTCCGACCGGTGACGCCGGAGCGGATCGAGCGCCCTTCCGCGTCAACCTGGGTCGCGACCCGCACTTGCCGGCGCAGCGCCGCGTTGCGGTCCGCTTTCAGCAGTGCCGCGGTCTCTACCGCGTAGCTCTCCAGCCTGGCGCGCGTCGTCGTGCGCGGAACCGCCGGCAGGATGATCGCTGCGAGCAGGCCAATGATCGCGAGCACGCACAGGATCTCGATCAGCGCGAAGCCGCGCGCATCGCAGATGCCCTCAGCGCGCGCCGCTGACAATGTCGGCTGCCGTTCCACTGCCGCCTTCCTGACCGTCCGATCCGAGCGAGATGATCTCGTAAGGCGTGCCCGCGCCCGGCGAGCGATAGATATAAATGCGTCCCCAGGGATCGCTCGGCACCACGCCGCCGCGCAAATAAGGCCCGTTCCAGCCGGCCTGGCTGGTATTGCGGGCCAGCGCCGCGAGACCTTCATTGGATGTCGGATAGCGCCCGAGATCGAGATAATAGAGATCGAGCGCGCTGGAAAAACTCTCGATCTGGATCTTCGCCGCCTTCGCCTTGGACTCGCCGAGATAGTTCAGGACCCGCGGGCCGACCAGCGCCATGATCATCCCGATGATGGTGATGACGACCAGCATCTCGACAAGGGTGAAGCCCGCCTCGCCGCAGGCTCCGCGTCGCCGGTCGCGCCTCAACGATAGCTGTTTGGTCACTTGAAGCATCTCCCGCTATCTAACAAAATATCGCCTGACAGTATCCGTCCCAACAATATCCGGCCTAACCGACAATCTGGCTCACCGACATCAGGGCCGTCATCACCGAGGTGATCAGGCCGCCGACCACCACCGAGATCGCAATGATCGCCGCCGGTCCGGCGATGCCGACGGCACGGTCGAGCGTGCGCTGCAACTTAACCTCGTAGAATTCCGCGACGCGTCCTGACAGCATCGGCAATTGTCCGGTCTCGTCGCCGAGCCGGAGCATGCGCACCGCCATCGCGGGCAGCGCTTCCGTCTCGGCGAGCGCGTCGGAGAGCTTCGATCCATGGCGGACACGGTCGGCGGCATCGCTCCAGACCGCGGACGGGCCGGTCGTCGCCATCATGTCGATCAGGATGCGCATTGTGATCGTGAGATTGACGCCGCTGCCGAGCAGCAGGCCGAGATTGCGGCAGAACAGCGCGGTGCGATACGCGCTCATCACGTTGCGGATCGCCGGCAGCCGCGTGATCGCATTGGTGAGGCCGCGGCGGAAGCGCTCCTGTCGGAGCACGAGCCAAACGAGCGCGATCGCCGCGGCGAGTCCGCCCAGCACCGCATCGGAATTGCCGCGCAGGAAGGTCGAGATGTTGAGGAAGATTCCGACGATGGGATCGACCTTGGCGCCGAAATCCTGCAACACGCTGGCGAACTGCGGTAGCACGAAGGTGAGGAAGAACAGCAGCACGCAACCCGCCGCGCCCAGCACGAACAGGGGATAGCGGATCGCATCCGACAGCCGGCGCCGCAACGCCTCGCTGCGCGCGCGTTCGCCGGCCAGCACCTCCAGAACCTGATCCAGCGAGCCCGAGGCTTCGCCGACCCGCACCAGCGCGATATACATCGGCGGAAACAGCCCCTCGTGGCGCGCAAGCGCCTCGGCAAAGCTCTCGCCCGAGACGACGCGCGAACGGATGTCGGCAACGACCGGGCGCAGCCGGCCGAGATCGGGATCGGTCGCCAGCAGCTCCAATCCGTCGTTGATGCGGGCGCCAGCGCGCAGCAACAGCGCGAGATCGCGGGTGAGGATGGTGACGTCTTCCGGCTTCGGCCTGTTGAAGAGGCTCAACACACTGCCGGTCGCGCCGCCCTCTTCCGGCGTGACGTTGTCGACCAGCACCAGGCCGAGACGCTCGATCCGCTGCGCGACGTCGCCGGGCGCTGGCGCGGCGATGGCGCCGGAGACCAGTTCGCCGTTGGCATTGAGCGCGCGGTAACGATAGTTCGGCATGATTCTAGCGCACCGTCGTGACGCGGAAGACCTCGGGCACGGTCGTCATGCCGGCCCGGCATTTGGCGACCGCGTCCTCCAGCATCGTCGTCATGCCGCCGCGCATCGCTGCGGCATCGATGCTGTGGGAATCGGTTTGCGGGCCGATCAGCGCACGCACCTCATCGGACATTTCCAGGATCTCGAACACGCCGTTCCGGCCGCGATAGCCGGTGCCGCCGCAGCGTTCGCAGCCGCCGGCCTCGTGCACGACCTCGCCGCACTTGAAACCGATCACGGCAAAGCGCGGATCCCTGGCGAGATCGGCCTCGGTCAGCGCGTGCGGCACCTTGCAACGGTCGCAGAGCACGCGCACCAGGCGCTGCGCCACCACGGCGCGCAGCGTGGATTTCAGCAAAAATCCCTCGATGCCGAGATCGATCAGGCGCGGCACTGCAGCCGCCGCAGTCTCGGTGTGCAACGTCGTCAATACGAGATGGCCGGTCAGCGCCGCGTGGATCGCGATATGCGCGGTCTCGGCGTCGCGGACCTCGCCGACCATGATCACGTCGGGGTCCTGGCGCACGAACGCGCGCATCGCCGAGGCAAATGTCAGCCCGATCGACGGCTTGACCTGGGACTGGTTGATGCCGGCGATTTCGTACTCGACGGGATCCTCGATGGTCAGAATTTTACGCGTCGGCTCGTTGAGGATCGACAGCATCGTCGCAAGCGTCGTGGTCTTGCCGCTGCCGGTCGGGCCGGTGACCACGATCATGCCGTGGGGCATAGCGAGCAGCCGCGTCATCGCGCTCTCGTCGCGCGGCGCGAGCCCGAGCTTGCTCATCTCCAGCAGGCCGCGGTCGCGCGGCAACAGGCGGATGACGGCGCTCTCGCCATGCTGCGTCGGCATCGTCGCGACGCGGACGTCGAGCTCGTTGCGCCCGACCCGCACGCGCGCCGCGCCGTCCTGCGGCAGGCGTCGCTCGGCGATATTGAGGCTGGCGAGAATCTTGATGCGCGAGATCAGCGCCTGCGGCGGAATGCCGTGCGGCGACGGCAACGCGCGCAGCAAACCGTCGACACGCATGCGCACCGCGAGTCCGGCACGGAACGGCTCGACGTGAATGTCGCTGGCACGCAAGTCCACCGCGCGCTCCAGGAGATCGTTGAGCGCGCGCACCACCGGCGCGCCGCTGGCGAGATCGCGCAGGCTCTCGATGTCGTCGTCGGACTGCTGCGCAACGCTGCCGCCGCCTCGATTGGCATTTGCGTCGTCGGCCTCAGCGCGTTGATCGAGCACCGTCGTGATGTCCTCGTAGGACGCCACGACGACGTCGACCGGTGTTCCGAACACGATTTCGGCGGCGCGAATGGCCGCCGTGTCGGAGGGGTCGGCAACAGCCAGCCGAAAAAAATCATTCGACGCACTGAAGGGAAAGATGGTGGACTCGCGCAGAAAGCGCCGCGAAAACCCGTCGAGGCGTGGCGTGGCCGCGAGCAGCTGCGGAAGGCTCAGCCGCGGCAGGCCGAAATGATCGGACACTTCGTCGGCGAATTCGGCTGCCGAAAGATCGGTGGCCTCCCACAATTCGCGCAAGGGGCGCGTGATCGCGGGATTGGCTGATTTGTCGGCATGAGATTGGGCGTGGGCATGCGCCCGCGGCGGCAATGAATATTTTTCCAGGAGGTGCTGCCGGAAGCTATCTGCGGAGCGGTCGCGCATCGCATTCACAGCTTTGACCTTGTTACCCGAATGCAACAACTTCGGCGGGTCAAGGCAGGCCCTTTCCCCTTGACTTATTTCTTAGCAAAAACATAATCGTGGCGCAAATTATTGCGCGTCCGAACCAAGGGGGGATCGGATGCCTATTTCACTTGGTATTGGTAGGCGTATTTTGTTTGAAGTGGTCCAGCCGCTTTTGCGCCTGCGCTCAGCGTTGACTGGAACGCTCGTTCTGTCGTCGTCCGCCTTCCTGCTCGCGGCCTGCATCGTCACTGCCGATCAGTCGATCGAGGCGGACCCCAGGGATCCGCGCGCGCAGGACATCGCCGACAAGATCCGCTCCCTCGATCTCCAGCCGCGACAACCCGCCGATGCAGGGGCGAGCGGCATTGCGCAGGCCAAGGCATCAAGGCCCGCGATCTACCTTGGCGATGGTGCAACGCCGCAAGGCGGCGCGCTGGCCGAGCGCGATGACACCGGCGGCAGCGGTTACGACCTCAATTTCGAGAACGCGCCGGTCGCCACCGTCGCAAAGGTCATCCTTGGTGACGTACTCAACGTTGGCTACACCATCGATCCCCGCGTGCAGGGCACCGTCACGCTCGCCTCGGTGCGCCCGGTCCCCAAGGCAGACGCGATCTACGTGCTGGAGAACGCGCTGCGCATGTCCGGCGTGGCGCTGGTGCGCGACCGCACCGGCTATCGCCTGCTGCCGGCGCCGGAAGCCGGTCCCGGCGGTATCGATCGCTCCGCCAATGCCGCGGCCGGCCAGGGCATCACCGTGGTGCCGCTGCGCTATGTCTCGGCCCAGAACATCTTCAAGCTGCTCGATGCCTTCGGCGTGAAGGCCTCGACCATGCGTCCCGACGGCGCCCGCAACACGCTGATCGTTAGCGGCAGCGGCACCGACCGGGCGACCGCGGTCGACACCATCCTCTCCTTCGACGCCGACTGGATGCGCGGCCAATCGGTCGGCATCTTCCCGGTCCGCAACTCCACGCCCGAGCCGCTCATCTCCGAGATGGAAAAGATCATGGATTCGGGCGAAGGCGGCCTGAGCCAGAGCGTGGTGAAATTCCAGCCGATCGGCCGCCTCAACTCGATCCTGGTCGTCAGCCAGAAGCCCGAATATCTCAAGCGCGCGCAGACGTGGATCGCGCGGCTCGACCGCTCCGACACCGATGGCCTGAACCTGAAATCCTACCCGCTGCGCTATGGCAATTCCAAAGCGGTGGTGGCGCTGTTGAACGAGATCCTGTTCAGCCAGGGCGCAAACGGCAGCTCCTCGCTCGACAATTCCGCGAGCCAGATTTCGCCCGGTTCGGGCATGGCGACGTCCTCGTCCGGGACCAATCCGATCGCCTCGCTCAGCGCACTTCCGACCGCGGGCGCGGGCGCCGCAACCCCGGTCACAGGTGCTCCCGGCTCGTCGCTGGCTGCGCGTCCCGCTCCCGCGGCGGCAGGCTTGCCCGGCCAGGACAACGGCTCCGGCCCGCTGCTCGGCTCGGGCGCGAAAGCCTCCAACAACGCGGTCCTCCAGAACGTGCGGATCACCGCCGACGTCACCAACAACGCAGTGCTGGTCTATGCCAATGCAGACTCGCAACGCGTCGTCGAGCAGACGATCCGGCAGATCGACCGGCCGCAGCGCCAGATCGCGATCGAAGCGACGATCGCCGAGGTGACGCTGAACGACGCGTTGAACTACGGCGTCCAGTTCTTCATCGCCAGCAAGCAGGGTTCGGTCTCCAACACCATCTCCGGTGTCAGCAATTCGAGCACGATCGGCAGCGTCGAGGGGACGAGCAACGCCGTCAACGCCGCGGCCGGCGCGCTGCTCGGGCGCGTGCTGCCGGGCTTCAACTTTCTGATCGGCTCGGAGAACTCGCCGCGCGTCATTCTCGACGCGCTGCACGGCGTCACCAACGTCAAGGTGTTGTCGAACCCGTCACTGGTCGTGCTGGACAACCAGGCGGCGACCCTCCAAGTCGGCGACCAGGTTCCGTTCTCGACCGGCACCGCGACGGTGCTGACCGCCAACAACACCGTCGTCAACACCATCGACTACAAGAACACCGGCATCATTCTGCGCGTGCTGCCGCGCGCCAACGCCAACGGCAACGTCGTGCTCGACATCGAGCAGGAGATCTCAAGCGTCGCCGCCGGCAGCTCCGGCTCGCTAACGCCGACGATCTCGCAGCGCAAGGTCAAGAGTTCGATCGCGGTCACGAGCGGCCAGACCGTGCTGCTCGCCGGCCTGATCAGCGAGACCGAGAGCAGGCAGCGCCAGGGCATTCCGATCCTCGACTCCATTCCCGGCGTAGGCGATGCCTTCTCGCACCAGGGCAACACGCGCGCCCGCACCGAGTTGATCCTGTTCATTCGCCCGACCGTCATCAAGGACGGCGTCGATGCGCATGTCATCGCCGAGGAGATGCGCAGCAAGATGAACAGCCGCCTGGTCGGCACCAGCAATCCCGTGGTCACCGTGAGCCCGCCCAAGGCGGCGCGCTGACGGCGTGACGGATCGGGGCGCGAATGACGGGCCGGGTCCCGTGCTCGCGCTCAGCCTCGCGCTGCTGCTGGGCGTGTTCGCAAGCCTGATCGCCGCGCCGGGCGCGGAAGGCCTGTACGGTGCGTCTCTCGCCGTCCTGATGGTCGCGGTCGCTGCGAACGATGCCCGCCACTACCTCATTCCGAACGAGCTGACGGGCGCGGCCTTCGCGCTCGCCTTGCTCCGCGCCGGCGCCTTCGCGCCGGAGACGGGCGCCGAGGCGCTGCTCTGGGCCGTCGTCCGCGCCGGTGCGGTCGCGCTCCCGCTCCTGCTGCTGATGCTGCTCTACCGGCGCTGGCGCGGCCGTGACGGGCTTGGGCTTGGTGACGTCAAGCTCGCCGCTGTCTCCGGGGCCTGGCTCGATCTCGCGACGGTGGCCGCGGTGATCGAGCTTGCTGCGCTGCTCGCGATCGGCGCCTATGTCGCCAGCGCCGCGCTGCGACGAGAGCGGCTCCGCGCCACGGCATTCCTGCCGTTCGGACTATTCCTGGCGCCGGCGATCTGGATCGGCTGGTTGGGCGAGAGCTGGTACGCGAAATGGCTCGGCGGCTGGCCGGGCTAGGATGATCCGGTGCATCGTCATTCCGACGGCGCTCTCATTAAAAACGCGAAAACAACCCCATGCACAGTAGACGGGGTCAGCGTTATCAATAACTTGATAGGGGTGCGAACAGCTTCGGATTTTACAAAACCCTTTGACACGTCGGGCAAAACACTGGCATGATGTCATCATGGCGATAGCGGCTTCCCGCCGGAGCTGAGCGCCGTCGATCACGCACCATTTTCTGAGAAGCTGCCGCGGATCAATGCTCGCGGCTCGGCGCCCATTCGAGCGCCCGCAGGCGGGCCTGGGCGATCTCCCCGCGCGTCATCTTCGAAGTCACGGCATCGCGGATCCTGGCCCGCGCCTCGCGCGCTGGCGGGGGAGCCGCAGCCGTCGACAGATTGAGCCATTTGGAGGCTTCGACGATGTCCTGCGGCACGCCGTGGCCGCGATCGTAGAGCAGGCCCAGCGAATACTGGGCGCGGCTGTCGCCCTGCTCCGCCGCCCGCCGGTACCACATCGCGGCTTCCGTGTAGTTCTGCGGCACGCCGCGGCCGGTCTCGAACAAGAAGCCGAGATAGGATTGCGCAGCCGCATTGCCGCGCTCGGCGAGCGGAATGAAGATGCGGGAGGCCGTTACATAGTCATGGCGCTGGAAGGTGGAGACGCCTTGGCGCAACGACTGGGCGTGGGCTGGAGCAGCAAGCGCAAGCGCGAGCATCAGCAACGTCCAGAGTCCTCGTCGAGACAAACGGCCCATCCGTCCCCGCAAAACCGCTGGGCTAAGCCCCCGATTGAAGGCCTTCCTCTCGCCCGCTTGCTACCGGGCCGCCAGACTAGTGCAGGGGAACCGGAGAATCCAGAGCTGCAGTGCGAACGCGTATCGATCAGATCAGGTGATAATCGCTGATATGGGGCTGCGCGGCGTCGGATAGATTGTTGAATGCGAAATGAGCATCCGTCGTATCCGCCAATTGCTGAATGCTGGTCGCCAGCGCCGAGACGAATTGCGTGAGTTGGCCATGATCAGCCCAATGCGCTCCGCTGAGCGCTGGCCCACTGCTCGTCTGGGATAGCGCGAAATTATCCTGGACATTCGTCGTTGTCTGCGCCGGCGGTGACGAAGCCGCTGTCGCTTGCGTTGCGGCCGGGCTGCTCGCGGCAGCCACCGTGACCTGCACCACATTGTAGGTGTTGTTGGTCTCGTTGCTTTCGGTCAGGTGATTGTTGTAGTCGCCAATGCCGCCGATGTAGTACGTGCCTGGCGCCAGACTGCCGGGCAGCGTCACCGTGACCGTCTGATGGTCATAGTAACCAGGCTGGCTCACCGTTGCCAGCGTGGTCGATGTCGAAATCGTCGTGAGCAGCGTGTCCGACGTCGTGATCGTCGCATCAGTCGAGATATAAATACCGGCAGTGTTCGGAGACGCCGCCACCGCGTTGCCGAGGTTCATGTTGTAAGCGTCGACCGTCAAACTGTCGCCGGCCAAAACGGTCGTCTTGTTCACAGCCACATATTCAGACAGATCAGGCTGCGCCGGCGCAGTCACCGTGACCTGCACGACGTTGTAGGTGTTGTTGGTCTCGTTGCTCTCGGTCAGGTGATTGTTGTAGTCGCCAATACCGCCGACGTAGTAGGTGCCAGGCGCCAGATTGCCGGGCAGCGTTACCGTGACCGTCTGATGATCGTAGTAACCCGGCTGGCCCACCGTTGCCAGCGTGGTCGACGTCGAAATCGTCGTGAGCAGCGTGTCTGACGTCGTGATCGTCGCGTCGGTCGAGATATAGATACCGGCAGTCGTCGGGGTCGCGTCCACCCCATTGCCGAGGTTCATGTTGTAAGCGTCGACGGTCACGCTGTCGCCAGCCGCGACAGTCGTCTTGTTCACAGCCACATATTCGGACAGATCAGGCTGCGCCGGGGCAGTTACCGTGACCTGAACGACGTTGTAGGTGTTGTTGGTCTCGTTGCTCTCGCTGAGCAGATTCGCGTAGTCGGAAAGTCCCCCAATGTAATAGGTACCGGGCGCAAGATTACCCGGCAGCGTCACAGCGACCGTCTGGTGATCGTAATAGCCGGGCAGACTGACGGTCGCCAGCGTCGACGACGTCGCGATGGTCGTGAGCAGCGTATCCGACGTTGTGATCGTCGCGTCGGCGGAAATATAGATTCCAGCCGTCGTAGGCCCGGCCGCGGCGTTGCCGAGGTTCATGTTGTAGGCATCGACTGTCAGGCCGCTGCCGGCGGCAACCGTCGTCTTGTCCACGGCCACATATTCGGACAGGTCGGGATGACCTGCCGCCGTCACCGTGATCTGCGCCACATTATAGGTGTTATTGCTGTCGTCGCGCTCGCCAAGCTGGTTGTTGTAGTCGGCGATACCACCGATGTAGTAGGTGCCAGGCGCTAAATTGCCGGGAAGCGCGACCAGGATCGTCTGATGGTCGTAGTAGCCGGGCTGGTTCACCGTCGCGAGGGTCATTGAGGTCGACACGGTCGCGAGCAGGGTATCCGACGTGGTGATCGTCGCGTCGGTGGAGAGATAGATCCGCGCGGTGGTCGGCCCCGCCACGTCATCACCCAGATTCATGTTGTAGGCGTCGACCGTCAGGCTACCTCCGGCCGGAACGGAACTCTGGCTGACGGCGATATACTCGGACAGATCGGGCCGAGGAGGCCCCATCAGGACGGAGCTTGCCGTCACACCATCAGCGAACTGGAAAGACTCGACACCGCTCACGGTGTCAGTTCCGTCGGGAGAACCGGATCGCTGATCAACCACAGTAAAGCTCTGCGTGATCGTGCTGTAGGTTATCGCGTAGTTCGCCCTGTTGCCCGAATACACCGCCGTGTCGGTGCCTGAACCGCCGTTGATGGCGTCGTTGCCGCCGCCGCCGGTCAGCGTATCGTTGCCGGAACCGCCGGTCAGTGCGTTGGCGATGGCATTGCCGATGATCGTGTCGTTGCCGGAGCCGCCGATGGCGTTGTCGATGTAGGAGCGCGCGTCGTTGTTGTAGAGATAGGCATTGTAGACGTTGCCCGACGCGTAATGACCGTTGCCGAGATTGGCCTGTTGAACCGACGAGAACAGAGACGACGCACCTGGATTGAGGTTGATGCTCAAGTTCGTCGTGTAGTTCGACAGGTCGTAGGTATCGACGCCGCCGCCATCCCAGATCGTCTCGTAGATGCGATTGGCCGAGCCACCGACACCGCCATTGTCGGCCGGCTGACCAACGCCGTTGATGAACTCCTGTCCGGTGGTGGAGCTCCATGTATAGACGGTGGACCCGCCCTGGGTGGTGTAGTTCGCGCCATACATTGTCTGCAGCGCGAGGATATCGTTGGCCATATAGGTCTGCGGATACCCATAGGCTTCGTTGGTATAACCGCTCGTCGTGGAAGCACCGACATAGCTGCGATAGCTCATGACGGTGTATTCGCTGTCGTCATGCGCGCTCGGCACCGCGACATTGGCGGGGCCGCCAGCTTCCTGACTGTGCTTCAGGCCAAGGGCGTGTCCGAACTCGTGCAACGCGGTCGTGAAATAGTAATTGCCGAGCGCAGCCAGCGAATAGTTGTAGGCGGTTCCGAACCACACGTCCCCGCCAGGCGCGTAGTTGCCGGGGTAATAGGCGTAGGATGTCGGATTCGCCGCCGGCGACTGCGCCACCATGATGTCGGCGCCGTTCGTCCCGGCGTACTGGATGTTGGCGTTGGTGTAGCCGAGAATCAGCCCAATCGCGTAATTGATCGCCGCCTGCATCTGGCTCGGCGCCGAGGCAAAGCCCGAGGTCGTCGGCTCACCGTCGCCGCCGCTATAGGGATTGGGGTAGTCGCTTGCAGCGTCCGGAAAGCTGTAGGTGATCGTGCCGGTCCATTTATAGCCTGACAGCAGGCCATCGATCTCGGCGTTGTTGGTGGCACTTACGTTGACGGCGGTGGCCAAGGGAGTCTCCGAAGCAGCAAACCCAGTTCGATTCGGGGGGCGGACATGTGATTCTAGCTTGAGAGTTAAAACGTTTGGTTTAATTTTGGCGAGCCGGTCCGGACTCCTTCCATAAGGCCGTGTTAGCCATGAAATCCCGTAGTCATACGGTCCAGGACAAGAGCGTCGGTTCCGACCAGCTGCCGTGTTGCGAGTGAAATCATGAAACTACGTTCCCTCTCGGCCGGCCTGTTCGGCGCCCTGATGGCGCTCGCCGGGCCGGGCCATCTACCCCTCGGAGGACTGCCTGTCATGGTCGGCAAAGCCAATGCGGATGAGAGCGGCAAGGAAAGCGCCAGGCAAGGCGGCACAGCGGGGCGCGCGCCTTCCGTTCCAATGGCCCGCGACCCCTCGGCTGCGGTCGCGGAGGAGTACGAATCCGCCCGTCGCAAGGGAACGCGGGAAGCGTTCGAGCTGTTTATTGCGCGCCACGGCGATGACCCGCTGGCCGAGCGGGCGCGCGCCGAGCTGAAACAGCTGGCGCGCTGATCCTTCGCGGCGCCCCTCAGGCGTTGCATTTCGACCGGCGGCATCCGCGCGGCCCAGACCTGCCGCGTGATGTCTTGCTGCATGGTCTTTCGGCACTATGGTAGGCCCGCAATCTGTCCCGGAGCCCATCAAGATGCCCTTTCCACACGCCTCGGAAGCCCTGTCACGCTTCACCGTGCTCGATCTGACCCGCGTCCGGTCCGGGCCCACCTGCGTGCGGCAGCTCGCAGACTGGGGCGCGAACGTGATCAAGATCGACGCGCTGACCGAGGATGCCGGCGGCGAGCAGCCGGGCGGCCCGCGGCGGGGCTCCGACTTCCAGAATTTGCATCGCAACAAGCGGGCGATGACGCTGAACCTGAAAGACGAGCGCGGGCTCGCCGTGTTCAAGCGCCTCGCCGCCAAGGCCGACGTCGTGGTGGAGAATTTCCGCCCGGACGTGAAGAAGAAGCTCGGTATCGATTATGAGGGCCTCGCCAGGATCAATCCGCGCCTCGTCTACGGCAGCATCTCCGGCTTCGGCCAGGACGGGCCCTACCACAAGCGGCCGGGCTTCGATCAGATCGCGCAAGGCATGGGCGGGTTGATGTCGATCACCGGCGCGCCGGGCGAAGGGCCGATGCGGGTCGGCATTCCGGTCGCCGACCTCACCGCCGGCCTGTTCTGTGCCATGGGCATCCTCACCGCACTGCTGGAGCGCGAGGTCTCTGGCAAGGGCCAATGGGTGCAGACCTCGCTGCTGCAGGCCCAGATCTTCATGCTCGACTTCCAGGCGGCGCGCTGGCTGATGGAGAAGGAAGTGGCAAAGCAGGCCGGCAACAACCACCCGACCAGCATTCCGACCGGCGTGTTCAGGACCTCCGACGGCTACATCAACATCGCCACTACGGGCGGCCGGATCTGGGAGCGCTGCGCGCAGGCGATCGGCGCGCCGGAACTCTACAGCCATCCCGACTATCTGACCGCGCCGGCCCGCTCCAAGAACCGCGACGCGCTCAATGCAGAGATCGAGAAGCGTACCTTGACGAAGTCCACCGAGACCTGGGTCTGCGAACTCAACGAGGCCGGCGTGCCCTGCGGGCCGATCTACGCCATCGACCAGATGTTCGAAGACGAGCAGGTCAAGCATCTCGGCATTGCGCAGGAGGTGCCGAATGACGAGGGTCGCGACATCCGTCTGGTCGGCCAGCCCGTGACGCTGTCGCGCACGCCGAGCAGGATGGTGGCGCGGCCGCCGGAATTCGGCGAGCAGACCGACGAAGTGCTGAAGGAGTTCGGCTTCGGCGCGGACGAGATTGCCAAGCTCAGGGACGCCAAAGTGGTGTGAGTGTTCATTAGAGGTCGGCCAGTGGAGAAGCCCGGCTTCTTGTGTCCTGCAAATAAAAAGCCCCGGCGAGCCGGGGCTTTTCCATCTTGCGTGAGCGTCGACCTACGCGTCGGCGCGATCCGGATTGTTACTGCAACCCGGTCGGATTGGTCGTGCTGCCGATTGGCGTGATCGTCCCGCCGGCGCCGTTGCTGTCGAAGCGATTGTTCGAATGCGAGTTGACCGTACCCGTCACACCGGTGGTGTTGAATGAAAGGTCGTTGTTGGACAGGTTGACCGATCCGCCCGCTTGCTTGACGCCGACCAAGTTGAAAGAAATCGTGGTCGCGTCCACGTTGATGCCGCCGCCCGAGATCGAAATACCGGCAACCGAATTACTCGACACGAGCGAATTGCTGAGATGAACGGCGGCTCCAGCGCCAACGGCGACGCCGCTGGCCGAATTGATCACCCTGACGTTGCTGAGCGTTGCCTTGATCAGGCCCGCAGCCGCGCTTGCGATCGTAAAGCCGCTGCCTCCCATATCTCGAATCGTGGTGTTCACGACGTTCAGCGTGCCATTGGTGCGCTGGTCGGCGATCCCCGTGCCGGGGGAGCCGAAATTGCCGTTGATCAGGCAATCCTCGACGTTGACGAAGCTTCCGGCCCCCGCACCAATGATGCGAATACCGTTCAGGCCGGTGTCAAATCCCTGGAAATTGAGGTTGCGGATGTTCACCGTCTTGCGGACATCGGTTCCTGCAAAAGAATCGAACGCGATGATGATGCCGTTCGTCGAGGCATTGAGGATGGAAGCAAAGACCTCGTGGCAATCGATCGTGATCGACTTCGTGATGGTCACGGCGCCGAAGCCGCCAGGATCGATACAATTGATCTCACCGTTCACCGCAGTCTTCGAAATAGAGCCGGCGAAGGTCTTGCAAGGCGCCGTACGACTGCAAGGATTGGCGTCATCACCGACACCAGACACCCAGGTGCGGCTCGCTTGAGCACTGGCGGGGCTTGCCAGGACGGAGAGTGCAATCATCGCCCCCACGATCGCAAAAGACACACCAAGCAATCTCGGTAATCTCTTCATTTCCGCGCTCCAATTTAAAAAATTTGATGAGAATAAGTCTCGCGGCCGCACTGAGCCGCGGACGCGCCACTCTATATCACACAATTACAACTTTACGTGTTATCTAGCTCACACCCATCGTTCCCGTCATAGGACAGGGTTGTTGCCAGATGCTACGCTGAGGGTGTGCTCCTCGGGCTATATCCGAGGAGCAAAGGAAATTGCTGTTTTAAATCAGGGTTGGGGTCGTATTCTCGCTCACGCTGATTTCGACCGTTGCGTCAATCCGACACGGGCAAGCAAGGCGTCGATCACAGGCCAAAACAGCAGCACGATCGCCAGGGTCGTGATCGAGCCGACGAGGCCATTCGACCAGAACACCTTGAGGTCGCCGCCGGCGCCGATCATCGACAGACGGAAGGCATCCTCGGCGCGGTTGCCGAGTACGAGCGCCAGCGTGAACGGTGCGAGCGGAATGCCGATCTTCTTGAAGACGTAGCCGACGACGCCGAAGCCGAGCATCAGCCAGATGTCGAACATCGCGTTCTGGATCGCATAGGCGCCGATCGCGCAGGACACCACGATCATCGGCGCCACTGCGGCGAACGGCACGCGCAGGATCGAGGCGAAGATCGGCACCGTCGTCAGCACCAGCACGAGGCCGACGACATTGCCAAGATACATCGAGGCGATCAGGCCCCAGACGAAATCCTTGTGCTCGACGAACAGCAGCGGTCCGGGATTGAGCCCCCACACCATCAACCCGCCGAGCAGGATCGCGGCGGTGCCGGAGCCGGGAATGCCGAGCGCCAGCATCGGCAGCAGCGCCGCAGTGCCGGAGGCATGCGCCGCCGTCTCGGGCGCGAACACGCCCTCGATGCGGCCCTTGCCGAAGCTCTCGGGATCCTTGGAGAAACGCTTTGCCAAATTGTAGCCCATGAAGGAGGCCGCGATCGCGCCGCCCGGGGTAATGCCGAGCCAGCAGCCGATGAAGGAGGAGCGCAGCAGCGTCACCCAGTATTTCGGCAGGTCTTTCCACACACTCAGCACGACGCGCAGCGAAATGCTCGCCGCGTGTCCGCGCAGCGCCAGGCGCTCCTCCATCGTCAGCAGGATCTCGCTGATGCCGAACAGGCCGATGACGGCGACGAGGAAGTTGATGCCGCGCAAAAGCTCGGACGAACCGAAGGTCATGCGCAGATTGCCTGACACCGTGTCCATGCCGATGCCGGCGAGCAACAGCCCCAGCGACATCGAGATGACGGTCTTGTGCTTGGCCTCGCGCCCCAGCCCGACGAAGGAGCAAAAGGTCAGCAGATACACCGCGAAGAACTCGGGCGGGCCGAACTTCAACGCAAAGGACGAGATCATCGGGGCGAGGAAGGTGATCAGGAGCACCGCGACCAGCGAGCCGATGAAAGAGGACGTGAACGCCGCCGTCAGCGCCTCCGCCGCCCTGCCCTGCTGCGCCATCGGATAGCCATCGAAGGTGGTCGCGACCGACCAGGCTTCGCCGGGGATGTTGAACAGGATCGAGGTGATCGCGCCGCCGAACAGCGCGCCCCAATAGATGCAGGACAGCATCACGATCGCCGAGGTCGGATCCATCGTGAAGGTGAGCGGCAACAGGATCGCGACACCGTTGGGTCCGCCGAGTCCGGGCAAGACGCCGACGAAGATGCCGAGCACCAGCCCGACCATCATCAGCATGAGCGTCTTCCACGTCAGCAAGACGGCGAAGCCGTGAAGCAACAGGCCGAGAGCTTCCATCGCGGGCCTGCCTTAGTGGCCGAAGGCCGCTTCGAGCGGCCCTTTCGGCATGATGACGTCGAAGGCGATGTCGAAGGTAACGAACATGATCGCCGTGAATACGATAGCGGTGAGCAGCGATTTCCACGGCGCGATCTTGCCGACGAGGCGCATGAAGCTGGCGATCAGCAGGAAGCTCGCGACATAGAGGCCGAGAAACTGCGTCGCCAGGCAGAACAGCAGCGTCGGCACGAACACCGCCATCACGCGGCGGGCTTGCGCGCGCGTGACGAAGGTCTCGGGTGCCGCGCGGTGCGCGACCAGCGCCACGATCAGGCCGTAGAGGCTGGCACCACCGAGGATGACGGAGAGGTAGAACGGGAAATAGCCGGGCTCAGGCCCCGTCGAATCCCAGGAGGCGCCGGTGCGCCAATTGTCGTAACCGAGCGTGGCGGCCAGCGCGAGCAACAGGAGACAGACGAATATCTCGATCGTGCCGGAGGAGACGACGGAAGGCGAGTCGTCTTCGGGCGCGGTCGGATCGTCAACGACGATTTCAAGATCGGTTTGGGGCATGAGCTGACAACAACCGCTGCGGCTGATTCCCTCTCCCCGCTTGCGGGGAAAGGGTTAGGGTGAGGGGGAGTCACGGCGGGGGACGGTGAGAGTTGGACTCGCGGAGAGTCCCCCTCACCCGGATTGCATCTTCGATGCAATCCGACCTCTCCCCGCAAGCGGGGCGAGGTGAAGCAATCACTTCGCGACGAATCCGGCTTCCGTCATCAGCGACTTGTTGACTGCATCGTCCTCCTCGAGGAATTGCACCATGTCCTTTCCGGTGAGGAAGATTGGCTTCAGCGCCTGCTTTTCCATGTAGTCCTTGTATTCCGCGGTCTGCGTCACCTTGTGGAACAGCTCGACATAGAACGCCTGCTGCTCCGCCGTGGCCTTGCCGGGCAGGAACGTCGCGCGCAGCATCAGATACTGGACGTCGACGCCCTCCTCCTTGCAGGTGGGGATGTCGGCCCAGGACTGCGTGTCCGTCACCTTGCTGGTGTAGGAGATTCGCTCCTTGTCGAACACGCAGAGCGGACGCACCTGGCCCGCACGCCAGACTTCGAGATTTTCGGATGGATTGTTGACGTTGGATTCGGTGTGGTTGCCGACCAGCTGGGTCGCGGCCTCGCCGCCGGACTTGTAGGGCAGATAGGAGAACTTCGCGCCGGTCTTCTGCTCGAGGAACACGGTCAGCACGTGATCCTCGCGCTTGGAGCCGGTGCCGCCCATCTTGAACGGCGCGGCTGCCGCCTTCGCGGCGGCGACGAACTCCTTCACCGTCTTGGGACCCGCGCTGTTGTCCCACAGCACGAATTGGTCGAGCGCGATCACCGAAACCGGGGTCAGCTCACGCCAGTTGAACGGGATCTTCGCCGACAGCGGCAGCATGTAGATCAGCGAATAGGCGATCAGCACCTTGTTGGGGTCGCCCTCGCTGGATTTCATGTACATCAGTGCTTCGGCGCCGGAAGCCCCGCCCTTGAGCGAGACCACGATCGGCTGCTTCATCAGATTGTTCTTCTGGATGGCGGCCTGCATCATCCGCGCCATCTGGTCGGAAGCGCCGCCCGCGCCCGCCGCGACCACGATCTCGACCGGTTTGGCCGGCTCCCAGCCGGCAAAGGCCGGCGTGCCGCAAAGCGCGGCCGCAAGCGTCATCGCGGCCCTCATTCCATGTCCCACGCGCGTCTTCCCCAAGTTGTTGCCTATGTTCTTGTTCGGATTGGAAATTCAGAGGTGAATTCAGCGCCCATTGTGCTGGCGAATCCAGCCGAGTTCAAGCCATCCGCTGTCATCCTCCTTATGACTTTGGGCTGAGATGGGCAGAATGCAAAAAAGCAGGCCCCTTTCGGGGCCCGCGCGTCGCCTTTCCAGTTCGTTGGCGGCGGTTTACACCACCAATATGTCGTGCTGGTTGAGCATGACGCCGCTCTGGAGGCTGACTACGGCAATGGCCGCGCCATCGGTGCCGTCGGCGCTGTAATAGAGCGTCTGGTTTCCCGTATCGAAATGGAATTGGGAGAAGCCCGAGAACACATTGTCGCTAGAAGTCTCGAACGTCACGTCAACGCCTGCCGCCAACCCGCCACCGAAACCGCTCGCGGAGACGGCGATATGGTCGTGCTCGGTGGTGTTGTTGAAGTCGCCGACCACGCTCGGTCCGGACGGCTGGAGGAAGGCGAAGGTGTCGTTGCCCCCGCCACCGCTCATGACATTGCCGCTGGCGGTGGCGATCAGCACGTCGTTGCCGCCGCCGCCGCTCATCGTCTCGGTCCCGTTGGTGGCGATCAGGATGTCGTCGCCGCCGGTGCCGGTCAGCGTGGTCGCGTTGGCCGCGCTGTTGATGACGGTTGCGGTTGCGGTGTTGGACGAGGTCGTCGTCCCGTCGGAGGCCGTATAGCTGAACGAGCCGCCGAGCGTCGCATCGTCGGTAAAGAAGGCAAAGCCGAACGCAGTCCCGGCGCTGCCGCCGGAGCTTGCCGTGACGCCGCCGAGTCCGAGGTGGTCCGTGGTGTCGGGATCGGTGTCGTTCAGCGCCAGAGCCCAGCCGGGGATGACGACCGAGCCATTGGCGCCGACATCGGTGACCACGGTCTCGCCGACCGCGGTCGGCGCGTCGTTGGCGCCGTTGATGGCGACCGAGATGTTCTGCACGGTGGAGGAGCCGCCGTTGCTGTCGAGGATGGTGACGGCATAAGTCTGCACCAGCGTCTGGCCCTGCGCCAGGAACTGGATGTCGGCGTTGTCGACGGTGTAGTGCCAGGCGATGGATCCGCTTCCCGGCACCTCCGAGACCGGATCGAGCGAGAACGTGCCGACATAGCCGCCGCCCTGGGGCGTGAAGCTCGCCGTATGCGTATCCGCAGCCTCGGCGTCGGAGAACGAGATCGAGCCGTCGGTGCTCTCCACCGCAGGTCCAGGTGTCGGCGAAACCGAGACGGCATCGAGCAACTGGCCGGCGCCGTCGGTCGAGAAGTCGAACTGCAGGGGTGTGGAGCCACCTCCTCCGTCGCCAACGACGTCGAACGTGAATTTGGTGAACCCGAATTCCACCTGCGTCGATGGAAGTATCTGCACGCCATCCCAGAAGACCGAGAACGAGGAGGATGTCGCTTCGGCATCGCCGGCAATTTCGAAGCTCAGCGTATAGTGCTGTCCGGCGACGGTGGCGACGTTCTGCGTCAGGAAGCCGTCACTGAGCAGCGCGGAGTAATCGCCATACTGGCCGCCCAACAACAGATGGTTGGCAAAGGCTCCCACCGCCGTCCAGCCACTCAGATTGCCGGCCTCGAAACCGCCGTTGACGATGACCGCCGGGCCCGCGTCCTCGGTCAGGGTTCCCACCGAATTGGCCGCGGTAATCATCGGCGCGTCGTCGGCACCGAAAGCGTTGAACGTCAGCGTCGTATCGTGGCTCTCTCCGAGGCTGTTGGTGACCGTGATCGTGAACTGTTCGGTCGCGCTATCTCCGAGCTGGAGCTGATCGAGCGCCGATGAGGCCGTGTAGTGATAGGTGCCGTCGGATGCGACCAACAGCGAGCCGTACGCGGCGGCGATCGACGTGCCGACATTGGCCGCTTGCCCGTTCACGGCGGTGATGCTGAGCGACAGGCTGCCGTCGCCGGGACTGTCGGCCACGTCGTGGATGGCGTTGCCCACGGCAACGAAGCTGCCGGCGTCGGTGGTCGACGAGTCGTTGATGGTCGCGGTGACCGGATTGACGATCATGGCGTCGGCCGCACCGGTCGCGGTGATCGTGACATGCTGGGTCGAGGTCGTCGCACCGTCGGTCACCGTGATGTCGTAGGTCACCGTCAGCGTGTCGTTCATTCCCAAGAAGTCCAGATCCTGGTCGAGAAGACTGAAGCTCCAGTCGATGCCACCCGTGCCAAAGCCCGTGGAATCGTGCAGCACCGTTGTGAGCGCCGACTGCAGAGCATTCAGCGTCTCACCGGGGACGAAAGACGGATCGGCCGACCATACCGCAGAGGTGAGCGACACGTCGACCGAGTGGACATCGGCCAGATCGACATCGGCAAAATTCAGCGTCTGCACCGCCGTTGTGTCGGACGTTGACGAATTGGCCTGGCCGGGCTGCTCGGACAGCGAAGCCGATTGCGGTCCGCTGGTCATCGCCACCGAATCGTTGGCGCCGGTGATGACGACGGAGACGGTCTGCGTCGAGCTGGTCGAACCGTCGGCCACCTTGATGTCGTAGTTCACCGTCAGCGTCTCGTTGAACGCGAGATAGTCGAGATCCTTGTCGGCAATCGCGAAATTCCAGTCGATGCTGCCCGTGCCGGTGCCGGTGGAATCGTGCAGCGTGGTCGTCAGCGCGGCGGCGAGATCGGCCTGCGTCACGGCCGGCGGCGTCGGCCCAGAGGTCGAGCCGAGCGTGACCGTCACGGCATGCGTGTCGCTGGTGTCCTGGTCGGTGAAGGTGAGCGTGCCCGCCGGCGTCGTCGGCGTGGTGTCGGGCACCGCCGAGCCGGTGGTGGCATCCTGCTCGACCGCGGTCGAGGATTCCGGACCGCTCGTGATCACGACGGGATGATTGGTGCCGAGGACCGTGATGGTGACGTCCTGGATCGTGGTGGCACCGGAGGGGTCGGTGACCGCGACGTGATAGACAAGCGTCAGCTTCTCGCCGCCGTTGAGGAAACTGGTCGAGGAATTGGCCAGCGCGAAATTCCAGTCGACCTCGCCGATCAGATGACCTGTCGAATCATGAAGCCCGGTGCCGAATGCGGCCAGCAATTGCGCATTCGTCAGGGGTACCGAACCGCCGCCCGAACGGGTCGCCGTGACTGATGTCGAGACGGAATGCGTGTCGGCGAGATCGATGTCGGTGAAGAACAGGCTGTCATGCGCGGTAAGATTGCCGCTCGGATCGACATTTTGATCCTCGACGAGCGCGGCCGATTCCGGGCACGACAGGAAGATCGGCTTGTCGTTGCTGCCAACCACGGTCACCTTGACCGTCTGGGTCGAAATGCCGCCGGCGTGGTCGTCGAGCTGCACCGTGTAGGTGATGTCGAGGTGCTGGCCCGCCGCGAGATAGTCGAAGGCGAAATCGGGCGCCGAGAAGGTGGTGTTGATGGTGCCTGTCGCGGATCCGGAGGTCTTGACGACGTTGTCGACGTGGTAGAACGCCATCAGCTCGGCGTCGCCGAGCGAACCGGGCAACAGGCCTGCGGTGGCGCCGGAGGCGGATACGCCGATCACGGTCGCGGTATGCCCGGTGTTGGTGAGATCGTCGTCGGTGAAGTTGAGCGCGACGTGGACCGTGTCGGGCGAAAGCGACAGCGTCTGGTTGGCCTGCTCGGTGACGGTCGCGACCGTCGCCATGTTGATGACAGGCTTGTCGTCGGTGCCGGTGACCGTGATCTTGACGGTCTGGATCGCGAAGCCGCCGTGATTGTCGGAGACCTTGACGTCGTAGGTCAGGACCAGAGTCTGGTTCTTGGACAAGAAATCGAAATCCTGGTCCTGGTCGCTGAAACTCCATTTGAGCTGGCCGTTGCCGTTTGAGTCGCTCAGGATCTGCGATTGCATCGCGGTCTGGAAATGCGCAAGCGACGCCGCCGGGATGATCGTTCCGCTGGACAGCACCGCGGAGTGCAGCGTTGCGGCCGTCGTATGGGTGTCGGTCTTGTCGCTGTCCTTGAAGCTCATCGTCCCGGACAGCGTGTGCAGCGTGGTTGAATCGTTGAGATTGGCGAATTCGGTGAAGCTGCCCGTCGCGGATGACGAGGTGAAAATCGGCGTGTGATTGGTCATGGAAAAATCCCTGCCTGCGTTGTCATGAAGGCGCCGCCGCAGAGGGTGCGACGACGTGACTAATCGGTCTGAGAAATCAGACGAGACTCAAACGGTCTTGACTTGAAGAGTCTGGCTTAAGGGTCTTGGATTATGGATCTTGGAATAAGGGTATTGGCTTGAGAGCGTTGGCTTATTCGCAAGGCCGCGCATGGCTTCGGGATGGTCAGCAGCAATGGAAATTCTGGCGCGGCTCGCGTCGTCGAAACCTAGTTGATTACTTTCAGTTCAATTTCAGTTCGATGACATCAGTTGGCGGCACGGTCGGTCAGAACGTTCACGCAACTCACGCCACTCAATTCGAGATACTCAAATCGCTTCCTGGCCGGCCTGCCACCCCGAAAAATGCGAGACGGCATCATGCAACCTGTACGATCTTAAGCCCGGGCTTGTCGTGCCGTCAACGTGAACGCACAGGCACTCACGCGCCAGAGCGGTTCCGGAGGACGGAACCGCTTGAAAGATTTGTGACAATGGTGAACGCGTCGAACGGCTGACGATTGACGTCAGCAATCGCTTCCGACCTTCGCGCCGCGTCTGGAGCGGCGCAACCAAGCAAGGGATCTGCGCTACCTGCCCTTCCAGTTCGGCGTGCGCTTGTTGAGGAAGGCGTCCATTCCCTCGCGGAAATCCTCGCTCATATAGGCCTTGAGGATCAGATCCTCGCCCTCTTCGCGCGACAGCGTGCGGCGAATGCGGCGCACTGCCTCCTTGGTCGCTTCGAGCGTCAGCGGGGCGTGGCTCGCCACGAGCCTGGCGGTCTCGTCGGCGCGCCGCTGCAGCGTCTCGACATCAGGGACGACCTCGGTGAGGAGGCCGAGGGCCAGTGCTTCCGGCGCCTCGACGAGGCGCGCCTTGAAGATCATATCCTTGGTGCGGGCGGGGCCGACCAGCGAGACGACGCGGCTGATGTTCGACATCGACAGGCAGTTGCCGAGCGTGCGCGCGATCGGAAACCCGATGCGCGTCGTTTCAGTCCCGATGCGCAGGTCGCAGCACGCCGCAATTCCGGCGCCGCCGCCGGTGCAGGCTCCGGCGATCGCCGCGATCACGGGCACGCGGCACTGCTCGAGTGTGCCGAGCACGCGATCGATGCGGGCTTCATAGTCGAGCGCATCCTGCGCGGTTTTGAACGCACGGAATTGAGAAATGTCGGTGCCGGAGGCAAACGCCTTGTCGCCGGCGCCGGTCAGGATCAGCGCCTTGATCGAGCGGTCGGCGTTGATCTCGTGGCAGATCTCCGCCATGCGCTCATACATGGCGAAGGTCAGTGCGTTGCGCGCCTGCGGGCGGTTGAAGGTGATCCGCGCGATGCCGTCCGTGACGGAGTAGAGCAGGTCTTCGTTGGCAGTCGTCGGTGCGTTCATCGCGCGCTCTCTTTTCTCTAGGTTGGTTCAGGCAACCTGAGCCTTCAGGCCACCTAGGCCTTTAAGCCACCTGGGCCTTGGTCATCTGCACCGCGTCGCGTCCCTTCAGGACGTCCATGGCCGCCAACACCCCGCCGCTCCGGTGCGGGATCTTTGCAAGATCGAGGCCCATCTCGACGCCGGCGAGCGTGCCCATCAGCATCAGATCGTTGAAATGGCCGATATGGCCGATGCGGAACACCTTGCCCTTGACCTTGTTCAGGCCGGTGCCGAGCGACATGTCGAAGTTTTCCAGCACCACCTTGCGGAAGGCGTCGGCATCGTGGCCATCAGGCACGCGCACGCCGGTCAGCGCCGGCGAATGCGCGGCAGGGTCGGCGCACTGCGTCTCCAGGCCCCAGACCTTGATCGCGGCACGCGTCGCCGCGCTGTGGCGCTTGTGGCGGGTCCAGACGTTGTCGAGCCCCTCCTCTTCCAGCATCTTGATCGCCTCGCGCAGGCCGTAGAGCAAATTGGTGGCCGGCGTATAGGGGAAGGTGCCGAGCTTGTTGAAGCCGATGACCTCCTGCCAATCCCAATAGGAGCGCATGCCGGGGTTGGCCTTGGCCACCGCGAGCGCCTTCTCCGAGACGGCGTTGAAACCGAGGCCCGGCGGCAGCATCAGGCCCTTCTGTGAGCCCGCGACCGAGACGTCGATGCCCCAGGCATCGTGCTCATACTCCATCGAGCCGAGGCCGGAGATGGTGTCGACCATCAGCAGCGCGGGATGCTTGACCCGGTCGAGCAGCTTGCGCACATCCAGCGGCGGCGTCACGCAGCCGGTCGACGTCTCGTTGTGGACGACGCAGACCGCCTTGATCGCGTGCTGCTTGTCGGCGGCGAGGCGCTTCTCGATCTCGGCGAGATCGGCACCATGGCGCCAGTCGCTCGGGATGAAGTCGACGTCGAGCTTGAACT
This sequence comes from Bradyrhizobium sp. MV1.5, assembly GCF_055807615.1. Classification (NCBI taxonomy): domain Bacteria; kingdom Pseudomonadati; phylum Pseudomonadota; class Alphaproteobacteria; order Hyphomicrobiales; family Nitrobacteraceae; genus Bradyrhizobium; species Bradyrhizobium sp. MV1.5. The sequence continues at coordinate 90,302 of NZ_JBVVPL010000013.1, forward strand.
TGTCGGCGATGCCGCGCCACAGCACGGCGAACTGGCCGGTCTCGCACATCAGGACCTTGTCGCCGGGCGCGAGCACGTTGACCATCGCAGCTTCCCAGGCGCCGGTGCCGGACGAGGGGAAGATGATCACGGGCTGCTTGGTGCGGAACAACCGCTGCATGCCGGCGAGGACGGCGAAACCGAGCTCGGCGAACTCCGGACCGCGGTGATCCAGCGTCGGCATGTCCATCGCCCGCAGCACCCGGTCGGGCACGTTGGTCGGTCCTGGAATCTGGAGAAAATGCCTTCCAGTGTGCACGGTCATCGGCGTCCTTCCCGGTCTTTGAGTCTGTCTTGAGCCCAGCTCGACTTCGAGCCTGTTGGCTGAAGGGGGCTGCGCGAGCCGCTCGAATATCACTATTCGCCGGGCTTGTCCCTCGCCGGGCGGGGTCCGTCAATGCACAAGAAGCAGGGCTCGCCTTGCCAAGGGCCGTGACCGTAGGCAAGACGGGGGCGGCGAACAGGCAAGAGCGGACCATGGCGGCGGAAGTGCCCGGGAAATCACAGGAATCGGCCAAAAAGGATGGCCTCGCGGCACGTCTGGCCCGGGAAGTGACCGGCGACGTCCTGTTCGACGCTTTCAGCCGGGGCCGCTACGCCACGGACGCTTCCTTCTACCAGATCATGCCCTACGGCGTGGTGGTGCCGCGCACCATGGACGAGGCTCTCAACGTGCTGTCGATCGCCCGCGACGAGGGACTGAAGCTGACCCCGCGCGGCGGCGGCACCTCGCAATGCGGCCAGACCGTCAATGACGGCCTCGTGGTCGATCTCTCGAAGCACCTGAACCGGATCCTGTCGCTCGACGTCGAGGGGCGCACCTGCGTGGTCGAGCCCGGCATCGTGCTCGACGACCTCAACCGCCAACTGAAAAAGCACGGCCTCTGGTTTCCGGTCGACGTCTCTACGGCCTCGCGCGCTACCATCGGCGGCATGGCCGGCAACAATTCCTGCGGGGGGCGTAGCCTGCGCTACGGCACCATGCGCGACAATACGCTGTCGATGGAGGCCGCGCTTGCCGACGGCACGCTGAGCCATTACGGCGAGGTGTCGCGCGATCTCTCCGATCTCGATGCGAAGGACAGCGCCCGCGCCCTGTTCCGCGACATGCTCGATCTCGGCGCCCGCGAGGCCGGGGAGATCGCGGCGCGCTTTCCAAAAGTGCAGCGCCGTGTCGGCGGCTACAATCTCGATGCGCTGGTGCCGCGCAATGCGCGCAACAACATGGCGCACCTTCTCGTCGGCTCCGAGGGCACCCTCGCCTTCACCACCAAGGTCGAGCTGAAGCTGTGGCCCCTCATCCGCAACAAGGTGCTCGGCATCTGCCATTTCGGCAGTTTTTACGAGGCCATGGACGCGGCCCAGCATCTGGTCAAGCTGAAGCCGATCGCAGTCGAGCTGGTTGACCGCACCATGCTCGCGCTCGGCCGTGATATCGCGATGTTCCGGCCCATCATCTCCACCGCGATCAAGGGTGATCCCGATGCGGTGCTGGTGGTCGAGTTCGCGGAAGAGGATCAGGCGGACAATCTTCTTCGCCTGAAGCAGCTCGGCGAGCTGATGGGCGATCTCGGCTTCGGCTGGAACAACGACAAGCGCAAATGGGGCGGCGTGGTGGAAATCACCGAGCCCGCGCTGCAGAGCGGGATCGCCGATTTCCGCGCCGCCGGCCTCAACGTCATGATGTCGATGAAGCAGGAGGGCAAGCCGGTCTCCTTCGTCGAGGACTGTGCCGTGCCGCTGCCGCATCTCGCCGACTACACCGCGCGGCTGAGCGAGGTGTTCGCCAAGCACGGCACCAGCGGCACGATGTATGCTCACGCCTCCGAAGGCTGCCTGCATGTGCGGCCCGTGCTGAATTTGAAGTTGGAGAAGGACGTCAAGGCGATGCGGGCCATCGCCGAGGAAGCCTTCGAGTTGGTGCGCGAATACAAGGGCTCGCATTCCGGCGAGCACGGCGACGGCCTGGTGCGCTCCGAATTCCACGCAACGATGTTCGGCGAGCGCCTCGTCGCCGACTTCCGCGAGGTGAAGCAGCGCTTCGATCCCGGTGGCGTGCTCAATCCCGGCAAGATCGTCGATGCGCCGAAGATGGACGACCGCTCGCTGTTTCGCTTCAAGCCCGAGTATCGCGTCGCTGAGCTCAAGACAAAACTCGACTGGTCAGCTTATCCCGGGGCCGGCGGCGGTTTTCAGGGCGCTGTCGAGATGTGCAACAACAACGGCGCCTGCCGCAAGCTCGAGGGCGGCGTGATGTGTCCGTCCTACCGCGCGACGCACAACGAGAAGGACGTGACGCGAGGGCGAGCCAACACATTGCGGCTCGCGATCTCCGGCCAGCTTGGCGCGGGCGCACTCTCCTCCGACGAGATGATGGAGACGCTGAAGCTCTGCGTGTCCTGCAAGGCCTGCCGCCACGAATGCCCAACCGGCGTCGACATGGCCAAGATGAAGATCGAGGTGCTCGCCGCGCGAACGGCCTCGCATGGCCTGACCTTGCGCGACCGCCTGGTCGGCTACCTCCCACGCTATGCCGGCCTCGCGTCGCGCTTCGCGCCGCTGGCGAATTTGCGCAATAGCAGCCCGCTGCTGCGAAAGCTGTTCGAGCGTTTTGCCGGCATCAGCGCGCGGCGGGCGCTGCCCGCCTTCCGCAGCGACGTGTTCGTGCCGCCTGCCGAAGCGGTCGGGCCGGAAACCGGCCGCGAGGTCGTGCTGTTCGCCGATACCTTCAACCGCATCTATGAGCGCGAGAATCTCGACGCCGCGTTACGCGTGCTTGCGGCGGGCGGGTATCGCGTGCATCTGCCGAAACCCGCAAGCGGCAGCCGCCCGCTGTGCTGCGGCCGCACCTTCCTGTCCGCCGGTCTCGTCGACGAAGCCAGATCCGAGCTCGATCGTCTGGTCGCCGCATTCGCGCCCTTTGTCGCGCGCGGCGTCCCGATCGTCGGGCTCGAGCCAAGCTGCCTTTTGACCCTGCGCGACGAGCTCGCCTCGCTGCGCCAGGACGACGACGCCAAGGCCGTCGGCGCCCACGCGCTGACCTTCGAGGAATTCCTGGTGCGGGAGGCCGAGGCCGGCCGGCTGCAACTGCCGCTCGGCACCGTCGCAGACAAAGCCCTGGTGCATGGCCATTGCCATCAAAAGTCCTTCGGCGCCTTCAAGCCGGTCGAGCAGGTGCTGCGCCTCATCCCCGGCCTGAAGGTCGAGACCATCGAGTCAAGCTGCTGCGGCATGGCCGGCGCCTTCGGCTATGGCGCGGACACCTACGATGCCTCGATCGAGATGGCGGAGCTGTCGCTGCTACCCACCGTGCGGCGCGCGGACCAAAATACGCTCGTCGTGGCCGACGGCACCTCCTGCCGGCACCAGATCCACGACGGCGCCCAGCGCGAGGCGCTTCACGTTGCTCGCGTGCTGGCGATGAGCCTCGATCGTGCGAAGACCCAATCCACAACTACTCCCCTTGCAAAGGAAACCAGTCATGGCTGACCTCACCCTCGACACCGCCCGCAAGATCCTCGACGCCGCCTTCGCGAAATCCAGCGAACTGAAGCTGAAGCCGCTCGTCGTCACTATCCTGGACGCCCGCGGCGTGCTCAAGATCGCCGCGGCGCAGGACGGCACCAGCCTGATGCGCGCCGAGATCGCGCACGGCAAGGCCTATGGCGCGCTCGCTTTGGGCATGGGTTCACGCGCCCTGTTCCAGCGCGCGCAGGAGCAGGCCTATTTCATCGATGCCGTGAACACCATGGCCAAGGGCGCGCTGGTGCCGGTCCCCGGCGGCGTGCTGATCATGGACGGAGCGACGCTGCTCGGCGCCGTCGGCGTCTCCGGCGACACCTCGGACAATGACGAGGCGTGTGCGGTGGCGGGGATCCAGGCGGCGGGGTTGAAGGCCAACGCGGGGTGAGATCGCCGCTCGAAGCGCGTCTGCTATTTGAAAATTCAATTTGAGCTAGTCGAGAGCACTCTCGTGCCCCGGACGCAGCGCAGCGCTCCTTCAGCGGTGCGCTGCTGAGCCGGGGCGCATCGTGCCGCGTGTCCCGTACCACCATGGGTCCCGGCTCTGCGCAGCAACGCAAGAGCGTTGCAGCGCGTCCGGGACACGAGATCGTCGCCTCACCGGCCCGTCCACACCGGCTTGCGCTTCTCGCTGAACGCCTTCAGGCCCTCCTTGGCGTCCTCGGTCATGGCGAGCAATGCGATCTGGCTTTCGGTGTAGGCGATGCTCTCGTCGAACGACATCGAGGCGATCGCGCGCATCGCGTATTTGCCGCGGCGGATCGCGGTCGGGGATTTGTCGACGATGCGGCCGATCAGCCAGTCGACCTTGGCGTCCAGCTCGGCCGTGGGCACGACGTAGTTCAGCAGGCCCGCTCCTTGCGCCGCTTTCGCGTCGAACGGCTCGCCGGTCAGCGCCCATTCGTTGACGAGGCGAGGTGGCGCGATGGACTGCAACAGGCTCAACACCTGCATCGGGAACACGCCGACCTTCACTTCCGGCAGGCCGAAGATGACGTGATCGGCGGCGACAGCCATGTCGGTCATGCAGAGCAGGCCCATGCCGCCTGCCATGCAGACCCCGCCGACGCGTGCGATCGCAGGCTTGGTCGCGTTCTGCGACAAGCGCAACAAATCGGCATAGTCGACATTCGGCTTGGAATGATCCATCGCGAAAGCCGCGCCGGAGTTCTGCAGGTCCGCACCGGCGCAGAACGCCTTGTCGCCTGCGCCCGTCAGCACGATGACGCGGACGTCCTTGTCGTCATGCGCGTCGCGATAGCCGCGCGTGATGCCGGCGATCACCTCGCCATTCAGCGCGTTGCGTTTCTCGGGCCGGTTGATGGTGATCCAGAGCGCCTGCCCGCGTTTCTCGGTGATCACGGCTGTGGTGTCGGTCATGGCACGCTCGCTTCCTTGGCTCCCGTTTAGCGGCCATTTGCGGCAGCTCGGGCGGAAGGTGCAAGGGCAAACTGCGGCGCGGCGCCGCTTTAGCGGCTCGACACAAACTTGTAAGGCGACCGAAGCGCGTGTGCGGCTCAGGCCGCGACCGCTTTCCTGATCCAGACCTTGTTGTCGTGGAACGCGGCGCCGCCGATCGGCGCGATCGTGTCCGCCCCCGTCAGCATGTTGATGCCGCGATTACCGATATGGTTCTTGTTGGGTTGAACGGACTCCGCGATCAGCACGCCGCGCCGCACGCCCTCGAACAGCGTGGCGATCAGCGTGGTCTCGCCGCGGGTGTTGCCGAGCGTCACGGCGTCGCCCTGGGCGATGTCGAGCGCGGCCGCATCCAGGGGATGGATCATCACGCTCGCCTTGCCCTCGCGCGCCTGGGAGGACGGCGTCTCGTTGAAGGTGGTGTTGAGAAAGCTGCGCGACGGGCTCGTGGCAAGCCGGAACGGATGGGCCTGGTCGGAATGCTCGATCACCGCCCAATGGTCCGGCAGCGACGGCATCTTGTCGAAGTCACCCATCGTCTGGCCGAACGGCGGATGGGCCCAATCGGCTTTGAAATGGAATTTCCTGTCGGCATGGGCGAAGCCGTCGAGATAATGCGACGTGCGGAAGTCCGGCTGCAGGTCGCGCCAGAGGTCGGCTTCGAGGCCGGCAATGTCGCCGTGGTCGCTCAGCTTCAGCGTCGCGTCGATCAACTCGCGCGGCGTCAGTTCGAACCCCGGATGCCTGGCGCCAAGCCGCGGCGCCAGCGCCTGCAGCACCTCGTGATTGGAGCGGCATTCCCCGGGCGGGTCGATCAGCTTCGGCCCGACCGAGATGTGCTGGTGGCCGCCGCCGTAATAGAGATCGTCATGCTCCATGAACATCGTCGCCGGCAGCACGATGTCGGCCATCTGCGCCGTCTCGGTCATGAACTGCTCGTGCACCGCGACGAACAAATCCTCGCGCGCAAAACCCTGCCGCACCAGCGCCTGCTCCGGCGCAACGGTCATCGGGTTGGTGTTCTGGATCAGCAGCGCCTTGACCGGACCCTTGCCGTGCAGGGCCTTGGCATCGCCGGTGAGGATGCGGCCAATCTGCGACTGGTCGAGCGCGCGGATAGTTGGGTCGATGGCGTCGTGGCCTTCGATGATGGATTCGTTGAAGTGCCACAGCGCGTAATTGTTGAAGAAGGCACCGCCGCCTTCATATTGCCAGGCGCCGGTCACCGCGGGAATGCAGTTGGCGGCATGCATCTGCGCCGCGCCGTTGCGCGAGCGGGTGAAGCCGTAGCCGAGCCGGAAGAAGGTCCGCTTGGTCTCGCCGACCAGTTTGGCAAAAGCCTCGATCTCCGCCACCGGCACGCCTGAAATCGCGGATGCCCATTCGGGGTTGCGCGTCTTCAGATGCGCCTCGAGCTCGTCCGGGCAATCGGTGTACTTGTCCATATAGGCGCGATCGGCATAGCCGTCGCGGAACAGGACATGCATCACGCCGCAGGCGAACGCGCCGTCGGTGCCGGGCCGCAGGATGATCTTGATATCCGCCTGCTTCATGGTCTCGTTGTCGTAGATGTCGACGGCCGCGATCTTGGCGCCACGCTCCTTCCGCGCACGGGCGGCGTGCGTCATCACGTTGACCTGCGTGTTGACGGGGTTGGTGCCCCAGATCACCACGAGATCGGACAGCGCCATCTCGCGCGGATCGACGCCGGCGATCTTGCCGGTGCCGATCGCGAACCCGATGCGGCCGACATTGGCGCAGATGGTCTGATAGAACCGCGAATATTTCTTCACATGCGTGAGCCGGTTGAGGCCGTCGCGCATCACCAGCCCCATCGTGCCGGCGTAATAATAGGGCCAGACTGACTCCGCGCCGAATTCGCGCTCGGCCTGGTTGAAGCGATCCGCAATCTCGTCCAGCGCCTCGTCCCAGGTGATCCGGGCGAATTGGCCGGAGCCCTTCGGCCCGGTTCGGCGCAGCGGATACACCAGCCTTTCGGGATGATGGATGCGCTCGGCATAGCGGGCGACCTTGGCGCAGACCACGCCGGCCGTATAGGTCTGCTTTTTCGAACCGCGGACACGACCGATGCTGCGTCCCTCGACCACCTCGATATCGAGGGCACAGGCAGACGGGCAATCATGCGGACAGGTCGAATGGCGGATTTCGATCTTGGCGTGCTGGTTCATGTCCAATTTGGTAACACCAAAATACCTGTCAGCCGAGGGTATTTATCCGGCAACGCCCATGCGATTTGCTCAAATCGCGCGCCGCCGGTTCCTGCCGCGACCGCGAAAAGCCGCGCCGCCACACCGAAAACCGCAGGATATTCCAGGCACGATCGGCCTTGTGAGGCGTCGACAGTCCGCCTCCCCTGCCGCTACAGTGCCGCCAACAAGAACGACATCAGGGAGGTGGGTGTGACGGCCCGACAATTCATGCTGGCGCTGGCTGCCGGCCTGCTCAGCGCATGCTCTGCAGCCCCGTCCCTGGCGCAAGACTATCCCAATCATGCGGTCCGGATCGTCGTGCCCTTCGGTGCGGGCGGACCGGCCGATGTCGCGGCCCGGCAGATCGGCAATGCACTCCAGGAGAGTTTTGGCCAGCCCTTCGTGATCGAGAACCGCACCGGCGCGGGCGGCGTCATCGGCACGGTCGAAGCGGCGAAGTCGCCCGCCGACGGCTACACGCTGCTGATGATGTCCAACACCCAGACAGCGAACGAATCCCTGCTGACGCCGGACAAGCGCAAATACGAGCTGATGCGTGACCTCGCGCCGATCGCGCCGGTCAACTCCTCAGATCTCGTCATCGTGGTGAACCCGCAAGTCGCCGCGAAGACGCTGCAGGAGTTCGTCGCGCTCGCCAAGTCGCAGCCGGGCAAGTTGAACTACGCCTCCTCCGGCCAGGGCACGCCCTATCACATGGCCGGCGAGCTGTTCAAAGCCATGGCCGGCATCGATCTCGTCCACGTCCCCTACCGCAACAGTGGCGAGGCGCGCAGTGGCGTGATCGGCGGGCAGGTGCAGATGATGATCGACGCGGTGCCGGCGATGGCGCCGAACATCGGCGAGAACCAGGTCCGCGCGCTCGCGACCACCGGCAAACAACGCTCAGCGGTGCTGGCGAACGTGCCGACTGCGATCGAGGCGGGCATAGCAGGCTATGAAGCCACGATCTGGCTCGGCCTGATGGCGCCGGCCGGCACGCCGAAACCTGTGATCGACAAGCTCAATGCCGCCGTGAACGCAATGGTGAAGCGGCCCGACATCGTCAAGCTCTGGACTGCGCAGGGCGCGGTGCCCATGTCGATGACGCCGGAGGAATTCGACAAATTCCTCCGCGGCGACATCGAGAAATGGGCCGACGTGGTCAAGAAGTTCGACAAGTCCTGAGGCCGCAGAGCGACAATGCCGACCATTCAATTCCAGCTCAACGGCACGGCGGCGGCCGTGGATACCGATCCGGATCAGACGCTGCTCGATGTGTTGCGCGGCCGGCTCGGCGTCACCGGTCCGCATTTCGGCTGCGGAGCCGGCGAGTGCGGCGCTTGCTATGTCATGGTCGGTGATCGCGCGATGGCCTCCTGCGACACGCCGATGTGGTCGGTCGCGGACAAGGAGATCGTTACGGTGGAAGGCCTCGGCACGGCGGAGCAACCGCATCCGCTGCAACGTGCCTTTATCTCTGAGCAGGCGATGCAATGCGGCTATTGCGTATCGGGAATCCTGATCAGCGCGGCGGCGCTGCTGAAGCGCAATCCGTCGCCGACGGAGGCCGAGGTGAAAGCGGCGCTTGATCGCAATCTGTGCCGCTGCGGATCGCACAACCGCATGGTCCGCGCCGTGCTGCGGGCGGCCGCGGAGATGGCGACATCATGAGTGCGCCGTCCCCTGCCCCGACACTGCCGGTCAGCCTTGCTGCCAATCCCAAGCTGTCATCCTGGGTGAAGCTCGTCGGCGACGGCCGTGTGGCGATCTCGCCCGGCAAGGTCGAGATCGGCCAGGGCATCGTCACGGCCCTGGCGCAGATCGCAGCCGACGAGCTCGACGTCGATATTGGTCGCATCGAGATGATCCGCGCCTCCACGGCGGCCAGCCCGAACGAGGGCGTCACCTCGGGCAGCCTTTCGGTCCAGCAATCCGGCCGCGCGCTACGCCATGCCTGTGCCGAAATCCGCCGGCGCTTCCTCGCCGCGGCGTCGGAGCGTCTCGGCGTCGATGCATCGCTGCTCGAGATCCATGACGGCACGATCTCGGGCCCCGGCAATGTCAGGACCAGCTATTGGGAGTTGGCCGATGACATCTCGCTCGACCAGGACGCCAATGCGGGCGCGACGGCGAAGATTGTCGCCAAGCGCACCGTCGCCGGACATTCGGTCCAGCGCGTCGACATTCCCGACAAGGTGTTCGCACGGCCGCGCTTCATTCATGACTGTCCGCTGCCGGACTTGCTGCACGGACGCGTGCTGCGGCCGGAGACCTCGGGCGCCAAACTGATCGCGCTCGACGAGATGGCGACGCGAGCCGTTCCCCGCCTCGTCGCGATCGTCCGCGACGGCAGCTTTGCCGGGGTGGTTGCCGACAGCGAGTCAGCGGCGGAAGCCGCGCTGAAAGCCTTGCGCAGGGGCGCGACATGGTCGGCCGGTGAGCCGCTGCCGGATGAAAATGATCTGGCCGGATTCCTGAAGAGCCAGCCGGTCGAGACCACCGTGATCGACGCCAGGACCACTGCGGCAACGATAAAGAAGGCTGCTCGCACCCTCCGCCGGCAATACATCCGTCCCTACATTGCGCATGCCTCGATCGCACCGTCCTGTGCGATGGCACAATGGAGTGGCGATCGCGTCCATATCTGGACGCACAGCCAGGGCGTCTATCTGCTGCGCGCCGATCTCGCGATCGTGCTGAAGCTGCCGGCACAAAATATCGTCGTCGAGCACATGGAAGGCGCGGGCTGCTACGGACACAATGCCGCCGACGACGTCGCGCTCGATGCCGTGCTGCTGGCGAAAGCTGCCGGCGGCCGTCCGGTGCGGGTGCAATGGTCGCGCCACGACGAGATGTCCCATGCGCCGCTCGGCGCGGCGATGGCGATCGAGATCGAGGCCGACCTCGATGCGGACAACGAGATCGTCGGTTGGCGCCATGCGATCTGGAGCAACGGCCACGCGGCGCGGCCGGGGCGCGCGGCACAGCCCGCGCTGCTTGCCGCAACCGAGATTGCGACCCCCTGGCCGCGCATGATCTCGACCAATCCGCCCGCGGCCAGTGGCGGCGGCGGCGACCGCAACTCCGTTCCGCTCTACGACTTCCCGGCCTGGACGGTCACGAGTCACCGGCTGCTGACCATGCCGGTGCGAACCTCGGCACTGCGCACACTCGGCGGACAAGGCAATGTGTTCGCCATCGAGTCCCTGCTCGACGAGATCGCCGCCCTGCGCGGCGAAGACCCGATCGCGGTCCGCTTGCGTCATCTGCGCGATGAGCGCGCAAAGGACGTCATCCGGGCCGCGGCACGACGCGCGCAGTGGAAGCCGCAGAAGCAGTCCGGCATCGGTCACGGCGTCGGCTTCGCCCGTTACAAGAACACGGGGGCCTATTGCGCCGCGATTGCGGAGATCGAAGGCAGCGATGACATCCGCGTCAAGCGGCTGACGCTGGCGGTCGACGTCGGCGAGGTCATCAACCCGGACGGCGTCATCAACCAGATCGAGGGCGGCGCGATCCAGGCGACGAGCTGGGTGCTGAAGGAACGTGTCCGCTTCGACCGCACGCGCATCACATCGACGTCCTGGACCGACTATCCGATCCTCACCTTCAGCGAGGTGCCAATGGTGGATGTCGAGATCGTCCAGCGGCCGGAGATCGAGCCGGTCGGCGCCGGCGAGGCCGCGCACGGCCCGGTGACGGCCGCGATCGCGAATGCCGTTTACGATTGCCTCGGCGTACGCGTGCGCGACCTGCCGATCACCCGCGACAAGATCATTGCAGCCATGGAGCTGGCATCGTGACCACAGTGAGCATTTTGAGCGGAGGCGCGGCGCAAGGCCTGGTGCGCGGCCTCAGCGAACCCTTCAAGACGCAGACCGGCTTCGGCATCGACGGCGAGTTCGGCGCGGTCGGCGTCATGGCCGACAAGCTGCGCGCGGGAACGGCGGCCGATCTCGTCATCCTGACGCGGGCGCTGCTTGCAAAGCTTGCCGAGGAGAAGCTCGTCAGTCCCGCCTCGATCTCGGATGTCGGACGGGTCGAGACCGCGCTGGCGGTCCGTAGCCGCGATCCCAAGGTGACGGTGAAGACCGAGACTGACCTGCGCGAGGCGCTGCGCAGCGCCGACGCGATCTACGTCCCGGACACGAAAGCCTCCACGGCGGGACAGCACGTTGCAAAGGTGCTGCATCAGCTCGGCATCGCCTACGAGGTCGCTTCGCGCCTCAAGATCTTTCCCAACGGCGCGACTTCGATGCGGGAGCTTGCGGCATCCACCGCCGCGCATCCGATCGGCTGCACGCAGGCGACCGAGATCATCGCGACCGACGGTATCGTGCTGTCAGGGGCGTTGCCGCCGGGCTGCGAGCTCGTGACGATGTACACGGCCGGCGTGACCATGCGAGCCGCACATCCGCAAGAGGCGGCGGCGCTGATCGCTTTGCTGACCGGCGCAGACCGCAAGGATCTGCGCCAGCGCGTCGGATTTACAGGCTAGATAACCGCCCTATGTGTGCAACTGGGTGAGGCCGGTCGGCGGACCGTCGACGGCGGTCGCGACCTCGTCGGCGCTGCTCCAGCGGTTGAACACGGTGTGGCCGGCGTAGAGATTGTAGATGTCGGGACGCTGCTTGAACGGGCCGGTCAGCGCGGTCTCGGCGATGCTCGGCGCGATCGCGTTGACGCGCACGCCGGAGCGTCCAACCTCAGACGCAAAGCCCTTCACCAGCAGGCCGATCGCGGCCTTGGTCGAGCCGTAGACGCCCAGGCCCGGCTCGATGGTCACCGCCCGCACCGAGGAGCAGGCGATGATGCTGCCGCCCTTCTGCTCGACCATGATGCGGCCGAAGGCCTGGAAGAACCAGACCGTGCCCTTGATGTTGAGGTTAAGGACGCGGTCGAGATCCTCCTCGGTGTAGTCGAGGATGGTCTTGCGGATGTTGAGCCCGGGCGTCGTCACCGCGATGTCGAGCCGCGAGAATTTCTGCATCACGATCTTGGCCAGCGCATTGACCTCCGCGGCGTTCGCCGCGTCGCACCCAGCCGCCTCGGCCCAGCCGCCCTTCTCACGAATGCCGGCGGCGGTCGCTTCGGCGGCGTCAAGCGCGCGATCGGCGCAGACGACACGGGCGCCGAGCCCGGCCAGCGCCTCGGCCGACGACTTGCCGATTCCAGAGGCGGCGCCGAGCACCACGGCCGTCTTGCCGGTGAGATCGAAGAGCTTGCGATAGTCAGTCACGGATAGATTCTCCCTGCGTTGCAGCTAGCCCTTGTAGCCCATCAGCAGGCGGGGCAGCCACAGCGAGAAGGCGGGGACATAGGTCACGAACATCAGAGCTGCGATCAGGGCGGCGTAGAACGGCAGGATGGTGCGCATCACCGCGCCCACCGAGATGCCGCCGATGGCGCAGCCCACGAACTGGGTGGTCCCGACCGGCGGAGTGTTCAGCCCCAGCGCGCAGTTGATCAGCATCAGCATTCCGAACTGCACAGGATCCATGCCCGCCTTCATCGCGATCGGCAGGAAGATGGGCGTGCAGATCAGGATGGTCGCTGCCATGTCCATGAACGTGCCCAGCACGAACAGGATGACGTTGATGAGCAGGAAGATGACCCAGGGCTGCGTCGAGACCCTGCTCATCATCTCGCCGGCGAAGTCGGCCACCTCGTAAAGTCCCATCAGATACTGGAACATGGTGGAGACGCCGATCAGCAGCAGCACCACGCCCGTCGTCTTCACCGCCTTGGCCGCGGCGCCCAGGAAGTTCGGCAAGGTCATCGTGCGGTAGATGAAGAACGTCAGCAGGATCGTATAGGTGACCGCGACGGCCGCGGACTCGGTCGCCGTGAACACGCCCGACAGGATGCCTGAAAGGATGATGCCGACGATCAGAAGGCCGGGCAGAGCGGCGGCGAACGAACGAAAAACCGCGGGCCAGCCCGGGAACTTGCCGGCCGGATAGCCGCGCTTCACCGCCACCGCGTAAGCGGCGACCAGCATGCACACCATCAGCACCAGCGCCGGCAGGAGGCCGGCGGCGATCAGCGCGCCGATCGAGACCTTGCCGCCGGCGGCGAGCGCATAGATGATCATGTTGTGACTGGTCGGCATCAGTGCTCCGACCAGCGAAGCATGGGTGGTGACGTTGACGGCGTAGTCGGTGTCGAAACCTTCCTTCTTCATCATGGGGATCATCACGGCCCCCATCGCCGACACGTCGGCAACTGGCGAGCCGGACACGCCGCCGAACAGCGTGCAGGCGACCACGTTCGACATGCCGAGCCCGCCGCGGATGTGTCCGACGAGATTCTTGGCGAGCTGCACGATCTTGTCGGCGACGCCGCCATGCAGCATCAGCTCACCGCTGAAGACGAAGAACGGGATGGCGAGGAAGGAGAAGATGTTCATCCCCGACATCATCTGCTGGAAGATGACCGCGACCGGCAGGCCTTCGTAGAGGATGGTGCAAATCGCCGAGAGGCCGATCGCGAAGGCGACGGGGACGCCGAGGACCAGGAAGCCGAAAAAAGTGGCGCCGAGGATGATCAGTTCCATGAGGGGACGACCTCTTCGCCGCGCAGGAGAGCGATGATGTGCTCGATTGAAAAGGAGACGATCAGGACGCCGGAGGCGATCAGCGGCACGTAACGGATGACCTCGGGCAACCCGAGATTGGGGATCTTCACGGTTCCGACCGACGCTCCGAGGATCCAGCCGTTATAGGCCATAGCGAGGCCGAACCCGGCCACCAGGACGTGGATCACAAGCTCGATCTTCTCCCGCGCGTGGTCCGGCAGCATCACCAGCAAACTATCCATGCCGATATGCCCGGCATCGCGCACGCCGACGGCGGCGCCGATCAACGTGACATACAGGATCAGAACCAACGCAAGGTTCTCCGTCCAGGTCGGGCTGGAATTGAGCACGTAACGTCCGAACACCTGGTAGAAGACGATGGTGACGATGACGAGCAGCCCGGTCACCGACAGATACATCCCTAGCCGAGCGACGGGAGCATTGATCCGGGACAGCAAGCCGGTGGACGGGCGTCCGGCTACGTCCAGTTCGTGGTCTGCGACGTGAGGGTCTGTCATCCAAGTCTCCTTGCAAGTCTCCTTGCGCGCGTCCAATGCGTCGGGGGGGGGGGGGGGGGGGGCCCCCCCCCCCCCCGCCCCCGGGGCGCGGGGGGGGGGGGCGGGGGGGGGGGGGGCGCCCCCCGGGAGAAGCACGCACCCCCAAAACCCGGAGGGG
>NZ_JBVVPL010000013.1:104753-163525 GCF_055807615.1 Bradyrhizobium sp. MV1.5
CCCCGCCGCCGCCCCCCCCCGCCCCCGCCCCCCCCCGCCCCCGGCCCGCCCCCCCCCCCCCCGCGCCCCCCGGCCCCCCCCCCGCGGGGGGGCCCCGCCCCCCCCCCCCCCCCCCCCCCCCCCGACGCTATGGCCTTACTTCGTGTCCTGGATACGCTTGACGAGGCTCTTCAGCTTCTCGTCACCCGCGAACTTGTCGTACACCGGCTTCATCGCGTCGACGAATTCCTTCTTGTTGGCGATCGTCACGACTTGAACGCCGGCCGCTTCGACGGTCTTGCGGGACGCCTGCTCACGCTCGTCCCAGAGCTTGCGCATGACGGGCACTGATTCCTTGGCCGCCTTGCGGACCATCGCCTGATCTTCCTTGCTCAGCGTGTCCCAGACCGTCTTGGACATCACGAGAACTTCGGGCGCCAGGGAGTGCTCGGTGATGTTGTAGAACTTGGCGGCCTCGAAGTGGCGCGAGGACTCGTAAGACGGCCAGTTGTTCTCGGCAGCGTCCACCAGACCGGTCTTGAGAGCGGTATAGACCTCGCCATAAGGCATCGGGGTGGGATTGGCCCCGAGGCTCTGGATCATGCCGACCCACAGGTCGGATTGCTGGACGCGAATTTTCAGACCCTTGACGTCCGCGAGCGACTTGATCGGAGCCTTGACGGTGTAAATGGACCGCGCGCCGCTGTCATAATAGGCGAGGCCGACCAGGCCTGCGGGCGCCATGGCCGCCAGGATCTCGTCGCCGATCGGCCCGTCAAGGACGGTGCGCATGTGCTGGGTGTCCCGGAAGATGAAGGGCAGGCACAACACGATGGTTTCCGGCACGAAGTTGTTCAAGGGCGATGCGTTGATCCGCATCATGTCGAGGGCGCCGATCTTGAGCTGCTCGATGGTGTCCTTCTCAGAGCCCAGCGCACCGTTGGGGAACACCTTCACGCCGAGCTTGCCGCCGCTCGCCGCGGCGAGCTGCTTGCCCATGAACTTGACGGCCTCGACGGTCGGATAATCGGCGGGGTGGACGTCGGCGGAACGGAAATCGCGTGCGGTCGCCAAGGGGGCTGAGACCGCCAGCAGAGCGGCTGCGACGATGCCGGTGAGTATCTTCATCTGGGCTTCCTCCTGAGTTGATTATGTCGTTGGGCAGATGTTGCGGGCCGCCTTTGGGTCGCTCCACTTCCGGTGGGAAGTCAAGCGCCATTGTCGTCCCTAGGGCCCGCGGCATTCTCTGTCCAAGCCAAATCCGGCATCGATCAATGCTAGAGTTGCATCGATGGATCAGACCGGCCTTCGGCAGACAACCGGCTCATCGTCCGGTTTTTCCGAAATCACCTGCCGTCGGCCGCGGGAAGCGTTCATGCGCGTTGCTTGACGCCCCCGGTGCGGCCCCCTCAAGATGCTGCGAAACAAAACGGACCATCCCGGGGAATGCCCATGCCGCGGAAGCTGATCGACATCTCCGTGCCGCTCAGAAACGACGTGACGGCGGATCCGCCGGGCAATCACCCGACGATCCAGTACATCGATCACCAGCAGGGCCTGCCGCGGATGCTGCAGTTCTTCGACGGCCTCACGGCACAGGATCTGCCGGACGGCCAAGGCTGGGCGGTCGAGCAGGTCTCGCTGTCGACCCATAACGGCACGCATCTCGATGCGCCCTGGCATTTCCATCCGACCATGAATCGCGGCGAGCGGTCATGGACGATCGACGAAGTCCCGCTGGAATGGTGCTTTCAGCCCGGCGTGAAGCTCGACTTCCGGCATCTTCCCGACGGCTACGTGGCGAGCGCCGACGACGTCGAGAAGGAGTTGAGGCGGATCGGGCACGCGCTGTCGCCGCTTGAGATCGTCGTCGTCAACACCGGTGCCGGCGCGAAGTTCGGCCAAGCCGACTATGTCAGCTCAGGCTGCGGCATGGGCTATGAGGCCACCATGTATCTGCTCGAACGCGGCGTGCGACTGACCGGCACCGACGGCTGGAGCTGGGACGCGCCTTTCGTCCATACCGCGAAGAAATATGCCGAAACGAAAGATGCCGGCCTGATCTGGGAGGGCCACAAGGCAGGGCGGCACATCGGCTATTGCCATCTCGAGAAGCTGCACAATCTCGACCAGCTGCCTTCGACCGGGTTCACCGTCTCGTGCTTTCCGGTGAAGATCGAGCGGGCCTCCGCGGGCTGGACCCGCGCCGTCGCGATCATCGACAGCTAGCTGTCGAGCCCGCTCTCGGCGAGTTCACGCAAGGCATCCATGTCGAGCACGACAATGGCGCCGTGCTCGAGCCGAACCCAGTTGCGGCCCGCCCAGGCGCGCAATTGCTTGTTGATGCTCTCGCGCGTCATCCCCACCATCTCGCTGATCTCCTGCTGCGTGATGGCAAGCGTGCCGCTGCCGGAGTCGAACTTGCGCTCTTCGGTGAGGCCGAGCAGCGCGCTCGCGAGCCGGCCCGGCAGATTTTGCAGGATCACCTGCTCGACCTGCTGGCTGGTCCAGCGCAGGCGCGCGCAGAGCAGCTCGATGAATTTCATTGCGAGCGCCGGCTGGCTCTTCACGAACGGCAGGAAGTCCCGGCGATCGATGATGTAGAGCTCGCAATTGGTGTTGGCGGTCGCATCGGCCGACCTCGGGGCGCCGTCGAGCACCGCGATTTCGCCGAAGATCTCTCCGGGACCGATCAGATTGAGAATGGCGTTACGGCCGTCGGGCGACGAAGAGGAAATCTTCACCGTCCCTGTGATCACCGCGAACAGATTGTTGCCGGGATCGCCCTTGGCAGCGATCGTCGCGCCGCGCTTCACCGTGGTGTGCTTGGCGTAACGGCAGAGCTGATCCAGCGCCTCCGGCTCCAGATCCGCAAAGATCGGGTGCTTGCGCAGGACCGATAATTTATTCCCCGCCGCTTGTCGGGGGTCGTCGCCGGTCTTGTCCTGAGGCACGCCACTGGGCTCCTAAGACTGCGAGGCACTGGGGTCCCTGCGTAGTCAGTGTAGCCCAGTTTTTCAACCGGAAAGCATGCTAGCTGTTTGAGGCAAACGCAGCGAAAATGCCGCGGTTCAGGCGCGAAGCCGGCATCCGAAGGGTGAGCCAATGCGTCCCTGTCGATGCAGAGTTGCAAGCGCCGCACGCCGCCTTGCGTTGAAGCGCTGCCAACCGTCCCGAGCTCGCACGGTATAGCCCGCGCCGCGGGCGCCTCAAAATGCGACCGTGATTCTCAGGAGCTAGGACGCTTGACGTCTGACTTGAGCCGGCCTGGACTGGTTTGCCGGTCTGCCCAGACCAGTGCCCCGGCGAATGTGACAAAGATTGCCACGACAAAGATGCTCATAAGCAACGCGTCAGCCGGCATGATGCCCTCCCCTGTGGTTTCAGGCATTATCTGAGGCACGCGGCCGAACGCATTGATCCCGATCAAAATCGAGCCGCGCTGCGTCGGAATCAGGCTGCGGCCAGGGCCTCGACCTTCGCCGGATCGAGCAGGCTGATCCCGCCATGAATGATCTCGATCACGCCGTGGCGCTCCAGCTTGGTGAAGGTGCGGCTGACGGTCTCGATGGTCAGGCCGAGGTAGTCGGCGATGTCCTGGCGGCTCATCGGAAGCGGAACCGTGTCCGACGCCCCCTTCAGCGAGACCAGCCGCTCGCGCCAGCCGAGCAGAAAGGCCGCAACCTTTTCGTCCGCCGAACGGCGACCCAGCAGGACCATGTGGTCCCGGGCCTGGTTCAGCTCGCGAATTGCCAGTTCGTTGATCCGCCTGAGGAGGTGCAGCCGCTCCTCGATGAAACGGCCGAAGGGTGCCTTAGCGAACTGGCATACGGTCACCGCGCCGATCGCATCGGCCGAAAAATTGTGCCTGCCCGAAACATTCATCCCCAGGAAATCGCCGGGCAAGGCAAAGCCCACGATCTGCCGGCGGCCGTCGGTCAGCAGCTTGTACAGCCGCATGACGCCCTCAACGAGATTGTAGAACGAGGTCGTGATGTCCTCCTCGGAGAACACAGTCTCGCCTGAGGAAAAATGGACGCGCCGGCCGAGATGCTCGAATTCCCGAAGCTCGACCGCATCCAGCGACGAACAAACCGCCGATGCGCGGACAGCGCAATCGCTGCAGAGCTGCCAGTTCGGCTCAATCGTGACTACGGGCTTCATCGACCGCTCCAAGCGCCGGGTGCCCATCAGGCCCATTCCGTCGCGCGGCTGCATTTTACTGCACTGCGCCAAAGCCGGTTGACCCAGATCAATTTTGGAGGGAATCCCCGCCCTATTCTTCTCCCAGACATAAACGGGGCCACTTTACATGCTGCTAGGAACGCTGCGTCACGGGTTGATCGGGTTGCTTCTGATGACGCCTGCCCTGGCTGCCCCGACCGCCGAACAACGCGGCAAGACCTTTGCGCGAGCCAATTGCGCGCGCTGCCACGCGATCGACCGTGCGTCGAACAGTCCGCTCAAGATCGCACCGCCGCTGCGGGCCCTGCACCAGCGCTATCCGATCGAGAGCCTTGGGGAGGCGCTGGCCGAGGGCATCAACACCGGCCACGCCGACATGCCGGCCTTCGAGCTCAGTCCGGACCAGATCCACGATCTCCTGTCCTACCTCAAGACCCTGGAATAGCCGGCGTCACACCGCCTGCACCGTCCAGCCGATCAGCTCCCTCGCGATGCGCGTGAAGGCCGTATCGAACGCTGCGACCGCTACGGCCGGCTCGACCTTGTCGAGCTTTTCGCTGGTCTCGACGAGACGCGAGGCAATCACCTTGCCGTTCTTGTCGACGATCCGTGCCGACAGTCCGATCTCGACCCGTGTCTCCCCTTCCGTGGCAATGCGGAAGCGCCTGATGTCGATCAGCAGCTGATAGTCCGCCTGCCCGAGATCGGCCGTGCGCAACGGCGCGTGGGCGATGTCGTAATTCTCGAAACTGTCGATCAGCCGCGCCTGCACCAGCTTGGGAATGCTGTCGGCCCAGAGGAAGTCCGCAAAGCCCGGATTATCGCCGCCGGGCGCGAACAGCATACGCTGGGTCTGCAGCATGGCGACCGCCGTCGGCTCGGGGATGGCCAGTGACGCCGAGAGCGTCTTGCCGGCCGGACCGAGGTTCTGCGGCGTGCGCAGGTCATAGGTGACTTTCTGCGCCGGCGTTCCGCCGCCGGTCATCTTCTCCAGGCCCGCCAGAATGCCGTCAATCCTGCCGGTGTTGCGCGCAAGCCCCTCGGAGAAGGTCTTGAGATTGGCGACGGTGTCCTTTAGCGGGCCCGAATTGTCCTCCAGCACGGTGTCGACCCGCCGCAGTGCATCGCGCGCGGCCTGCGTCATGCTCTGGCCCGCACCGGCCTCGGCAATCAAGGTCGGGGGCTCGCCGGCTTTGGCGACGATGATGCCCCCCTCCAGCGTCACCACCGGCACGCCGGTCAGCCCCTGGAAATCGAGCCCGACCCTGCTGTCGGCGCGCACCGGCGTGGTTGAAGCAACCGATATCGTCGCATTGACGAAGCGTGGATTGTCCGGCGCAAGCCCGAGCTGGGTGACCTCGCCGACGCGGATGCCGTTGAACAGCACGCCGGCGCCGACCAGAAGACCGGGCACCGGGCCCTGGAATTGCACGTGATAGCTCGTGCGCGGCCCGATGCCGCCGGTGTTGTTCAGCCAGTAGACGAAGCCGAACACCGCGAGGATCGCGGCCAGGACGAAACTGCCGATCAGCACGTAGGGAGCGCGGGTTTCCATGTCTCATCTCATCTCGTGTTGCAGCATCTGCGAGCGCTTGCCATGGAAATAGGCGCGCACCCAGGGATGCTCGGATTGCAGCAGTTCGCGCATCGGACCGATCGCCACGATCTTGCCGTCGGCGAGCGCGGCGACCCGATCGCAGACCGTGGTCAGGCTCGCCAGATCATGGGTGACCATGAACACGGTGAGGCCGAGGGTCTTTTGCAGTGTCCCGATCAGCGCATCGAAATCGCCCGCCGCGATCGGATCGAGACCCGATGTCGGCTCGTCCAGGAAGAGGATCGGCGGATCGAGCGCGAGCGCGCGCGCCAGCGCGACGCGCTTGGTCATGCCGCCGGATAGCTCCGCCGGATATTTATCGGCGTCCTGCGCCCTCAGCCCGACCATTTCGAGCTTGGCGATCGCGATCTCGTCCATCAGCTCCTGCGACAGGACGAGATTTTCACGGAGCGGAAACTGGATGTTCTGCCGGACCGTCAGCGAGGAGAACAGCGCGCCCTGCTGGAACAGGATGCCCCATGTCGTGGCCGCGCCTTCGGTGCGGCCGCCGATTGGCCGTCCCGTGACCTCGATGGTGCCGCCTTGGCGCGGGATGAGGCCGATGATGGTTCGCATCAGCACCGACTTGCCGCCACCCGACGCCCCCACGAGCCCGAGGATCTCACCCCGGCGCACGTCGAGCGTCAGATGATCGAGCACGGTCTGCCGGCCGAAGCCGACCACGAGGTCGCGGACGCGGATCGCGAACTGCTCTTGCGATTCGCCCATGATCACATTCCGATCGAGGCGAAGAAGATCGCGAACAGGCCGTCGAGCACGATCACCAGGAAGATCGACTTGACCACCGAAATCGTGGTCTGTCGTCCCAGCGACTCGGCGCTGCCCTTCACACGCAAGCCCTCGCTGCAGGCGACGATTCCGATCACCAGCGCCATGAACGGCGCCTTCAGGATGCCCACCTCGAAATGGGCGACCGAGATCGCATCGTGCAGCCGCGCGATATAGATCGCCGGCGCCATGCCGCCGTAAAACTGCGCGATCAGGCCGCCGCCATAGAGTGCGGCGATCGATCCGATGAAAGCAAGGATCGGCAGCGCAATCACCAGGGCCACAACCCGCGGCAGGATCAGGACGTGGACGGGATCGAGGCCCATGGTCGAGAGCGCATCGATCTCCTCGCGCATCTTCATCGAGCCGAGCTCGGCGGTGTAGGCGCTTCCCGAGCGGCCGGCGACCATGATGGCGACGATCAGCACGCCGAGCTCGCGCAACACCAGGATGCCGACCATGTCGACGGTGTAGGATTCCGCGCCGAACCTGCGGAAATGGAAAAATCCCTGCTGGGCGATGATGGCGCCGATCAGGAAGGTGATCAGCACGACGATGGGGATGGCCTGCCAGCCGATGCGGTAGAGCTGATAGATCAGCGATGTCAACCGCAGCGAGCGCGGCCGGCGCAGCACGCCGATCACGGCCATGAACAACGCGCCCAGCATTTGAAGAAAGATCGTGATGTCTTCGCGCGCGCCGACCGTGGACTTGCCGAGATCGTTCAGTCTTAGCAGGACAGGGTTGGGTGCAGGCGCCGGCGGCGGGGTGTGGCGGTTGACCTGACGCACCTCCTCCATCAGGCCACTGAAATGGTCGGCGACACCGATAAACTCGGCCGTTCGACCGGATGATGAAGCCCTGCGCGACAGCTTTTCCAGGACCCAGGCGCCGAGCGTGTCAAGCGCGCTGACGCCTGACATGTCCAGCGTCACGGTTCTGGATCGATCGACATCCGCCCCGACCGACCGGGACAACGTCTCCAGCATCGACACGTTCGCGGCAATCCACGGCCCTTCCGGGCACAATTTCAGCTCTTCGCCGGAGGGCGTTGCCAGCAACAGCGGTTCGGAGTTCACGCTTCCACCTCATCGGGACAACCGGGTCCCCATTCAGCCGGTCATTCTAGGCCGGCATGTGGCAGCCGGTTTGACCTGTCTCAAGACCACGACGCGTCTGCCTCCTTGACGCAAATCAAGAGCGCTCGCGCCGGCGGGTCCTAGGTTTGATTCCATTAAAGGGGAAATCAGGTCCATGTTCGACAGCGACAGGATGAGCGAAGAACTGCGCACGCTGAAGGTTGACGTCACACGCTTGCTGAGCACGGCCGGCGAGGAGATGTTCGACAGTTCGAAAGACCGCGCGGAGGCCCTTGCCGATCAGATCAAGGCTGCGCTCGCCGAGCTCGGCGAGACCGTCGATGAGGAGCAGCAGCAGCTTCAGGGCCTCATTGCGGAGCGCCCGATCACATCGCTTGCCTCGGCCTTTGCGCTCGGCGTGGTCGTCGGCTTCATGCTGCGGAGGCACTAGGTGAACACGGAAAATGTCGTCAAACATCTGCGAGTGCTCTGGCGTACCGACAGGATCATCGCGGACATCAGGCTGCGCCACCTGCTGATCGGCCTCGGCCTGCGCGCCTTTGCGGCGCTGATCGCCGCGTTCGGGCTCCTGATGCTGGAGCTGTCCGCCTATTTCGCACTGGTGCAGATCTGGAGTGCCATTGGCGCGGCCGCCATCCTTGGCGCCGTCAATTTTGCCATCGCGGCAATTCTCTTTGTGATTGCCGGCCGGCCTCCTGCGGGCCGCGACATCGAACTCGCCAACGAGATTCACGGCGCATCCATCGAAGCTCTTCAGCTCGAGGCACGCACATTCCAGGCCCAGGTGTCGGGCGCCGTCCATCATCCGCTCAGCACAATCTTGCCTGTGCTGGTGCCACTGATTGCGGTCCTGATCAAGAATTTGCGGAGAACGGCCAAGGACTCCGCCGCGGCAAATCCGGCTGAAGCGCGCTCATAGCGGTCGCGCTCAGAGTTTCAGCCTGACGTCGCAAATATCCGGCTCAGTGGGGTCCGGCTTCACCTCGAAGCCGAGCTGCCGGCACATTTCGAGCATCGTGGTGTTCTCCCTGAGAACATCACCGGAGATCGCTTTGAGCCCCTCCGATCTCGCGTAGTCGATGATCAGCTGCATCAGGGCCCAGCCCAGACCCTTGCCCTTGAGGTCGGACCGCAGCAGAATCGCATATTCGCCGCTCTCGTAGACCGAGTCCGAATGGAGACGGACCACGCCGACCATTTCACCGGTCGCCTCGTCGAACGCGATAAAGGCCATCGCGCGCGCATAGTCGAGCTGAGTCAGGCGGGCGATGAACTCGTGAGTGAACTCCTTCATCGGCGCGAAGAAACGCAGACGAAGGTCGTGCGCCGTGACATGACTCAGGAATGCGTGGATGGTCGGCTCATCCTCCGGACGCAGGGGCCGCGCGAAGATCCGCCAGCCCTCCTTGAGCTTGAGGCGGCGCTCCCATTGCGACGGATAGGCCCGAACGGCGAAGTTGGCGGCGCCGGAGCCGGCAAACTTCCGTTGCGGCGGCCCGACCGCCACGCGGGCGTCGACCGCGGTCACGCCGGTTTCATCCGCCAGCAGCGGATTGATGTCGAATTCGCGGATCTCGGGAATGTCGGCGGCCATCTGCGCCAGCTTGACCAGGACCATGGCGACGGCGTCGGGCTTCACCGCCGGCACGTCCCGGTAAGCGCGAAGCAGCCGTGACACGCGCGTGCGGTCGATCAGGTCGCGGGCCAGTTGCAGATCGAGCGGCGGCAGCGCAAGCGCCTTGTCGTTGATGATCTCGACCGCGGTCCCGCCGCGGCCGAACACAACGACGGTGCCGAAGGTGGGATCGTCGGCGAGACCCAGAATCAACTCGCGCGCCTTCGCCTTGACCACCATCGCCTGCACGATGACGCCCTCGATGCGGGCTTGCGGACGCAGCTTGCTCGCCCGGGCGAGAATATCGGTAGCGGCGGCGCGCACCGCCTCGACCGTCGTCAGATTGAGCACGACGCCGCCGACATCGGATTTGTGGACAATGTCGCGCGACATGATCTTCAGCACGACGGTGGCGCCTTGCGCAAAGATGTCGCTCGCGTAGGCCACCGCCTGCTCGACATCGGCCGCGGCGTAGGTGGGCACCATCGCGATATCATAGGCTTCGAGCAGGTGCTTGATCTCGACGGGTTCGAGCCATTGGCGGCCGTCTGCGATGGCAGCAGCTATGATCTGCTTCGCAGCACGTGCGTCCGGCACGAAAGTGTCTGGCATTGCGGGTGGAACCTGGCTCAGCTCCTCCACGACTTCGCGATGCCTCACGAGGTACATGAAGCCGCGCACGGCGTCGTCCTCGGTCGGATAGTTCGGAATGCCGGCGCCGGACAGTGTTTCGATGATGTTCTGGTCTGCCCCGATCCAGGCGGCAAGCACCGGCTTGGCCCAACTGCGGTGCTTCTCGCGGTATGCCTTGACGCGTTCGGTCACCATCGTTGCGATATCGGCGGCCGAGGCGATCGCGGTCTGCACATTGAGGACCAGGACTGCGTCGTTGTCGGCGTCGGCGAGCAGCACCTCGAGCGCCGCCGCATAGCGCGACGCATCGGCGTCGCCCACGATGTCGACGGGATTTGCGCCGGACCAGGTCGGCGGCAGCGCGTCATCGAGTTTCTTGCGGGCGTCCGCCGAGATGGTCGCCGGAATGCCGCCGAGCTCGACCAATCGGTCGATAGCGAGGACGCCGATGCCGCCGCCATTGGTCAGGATGGCGAGGCGCTTTCCCGCCGGCGACTCGACGCGGCCCAGCGTCTCGGCGCAATCGAACAGCTCGCGCAGATCGGAGACCCGCAGGACGCCCGCGCGGCGGAACGCCGCGTCATAGACGGCGTCGGCGCCCGCGAGCGCACCGGTATGGGTGGCAGCCGCCCTCGCACCCTGCGCCATTCGGCCGGACTTCACCACGACAACGGGCTTCACGCGCGCCGCGGCGCGCGCGGCCGACATGAACTTGCGCGCGTCCTTGATGGCCTCGATATAGAGCAGGATCGCGCGGGTCTTGTGATCCATCGCGAAATAGTCGAGCAGATCGGCAATATCGACGTCGATTTGATCGCCGATCGAGACGATGCCGGAGAAGCCGACGCCGCGCTGCGCGGCCCAATCGACCATGCCGGCCGCGATCGCGCCCGATTGCGAGATCAGCGCGAGATTCCCAGGTCCCGGCATGTGCGCGGCAAAACTCGCATTGAGGCTTACGCCGGGCATCATGATGCCCAAGCAGTTCGGCCCGATCAGCCGCATGCCGTATTTGCGGGCCGCAGCGATGGCGGCCTCGTGCAGGGAGCCCGGTCCATGGCCGAGCCCGGCCGAGACGATCAGGGCACCCGCCGAGCCGCGCCGCCCGGCTTGATCGACAATGCCGGGAACCGCGCGCGCCGGCGCGGTGATGACCACAAGCTCGGGCACGAACGGCAATTGATCGAGGTTGCCCACGGCCGCGACGCCGCCGATCTCGGCATGGCGCGGATTGACGAGGCCGAACTGTCCCGTGAATCCAGCCTTGCGGATGTTCTCCAGAACGGCGCGTCCAACGGAGACCGGGCGGGCGCTCGCACCGACGAGCGCGACCGAACGCGGCGACAGCAGGTTCTTCAGACGATAGGTTGACATGAAAGCAAATGCGCCCGGTCGGTGGCGGTTCCGATGGTTGACGATCAAGCCGAGACTGGCGACCCGCCTAGTACGAGATCATAACCCAGCACGGTGGCTCGCCAATGACGGTCTTTGTCACACCGCCCCAAACGATCTCGTTCAGGCGCGAATGATGGTAGGCGCCCATGACGATCGCATCGATGGCATGGGAATTCGCCCAGCTTCCGAGCACTTTGCCAATCGAGCTGCCGCTGCCCTTCGTGGTTTCGAACGAGGCGTAGACCCCGTGTTCCCTCAAGTGATCGACCAGAGCCGTCCCGGATTGCACGATCGCGTCGGACTTGTCGTCCGCTACGGTCACCACGCGGACCGAGGCGGCTGCCTGAAGGATAGGCAGCGCGTCGCCGACCGCCCGCGCCGCGCGCGCCGAGTGATCCCAAGCGATCATGATGTTCTCGAATTCCGGGCGCAGTTGGTCCACATGCTGCTCCGGGCAGAGCAGCACTGGCCGCCCGGATTCGAACAGGAGCGTCTCGATGATGTGCTCGGTTCGGCTGTCGTGTGGCTTCACGGGGACCAGCGTGAGATCGCTGAAGCGGCCGTGTTCGGCCAGGACTGACGCGATCTGGTCTGCCGGCACCTTGGCCGACCGGCTTTGAGCGCGAATGCCGGTGCGGGAGGTTGCGCGGGTGAACGCATCCAGGAGATGCTGACTGTCGCCGGCCTCAAGCGACCCGTTTGCCTCGGCCGCATCGGGGAGCATCACCTTCGGCCGCACGAAAACATCCTCTTCGAGTGCCAGCGCGGTGATCCTGGCGCCGAGGTCGCCGGCAACGGCCACGCATTTCTCGATCGCAGCAAGGGCCGGGCCGCGTGGCTGGCCGACGAGCGGCAGAAAGACGTCCTTGATCGGCATCAAAATTCTCCTTGGCCACCAGAATAGGCCGGCTTTCGTTGGGACGCTTGATCCTCGTCAAGCCCGGGAACTCCGACCGGTCGGAGGGAGACAGGCGTTGACCGAAGTCAAGGACTGGCCGCGGTCTGCTTCTATGGATTACCCTGATCGCGGGGCGAGCCGCCTTCCGACGCATCTGGACGTACCAGCTGGAATGACCGACGATTCTGCGACCCAGGACCGGATCTTTGCGGCGCTCACCAATTCCGCGGATCATCCAAACGTGAGGCGGATCGATACGCACGCAGCTTCGGTCTTTCTCGAAGGCGGGCGTGCTCTGAAAATCAAGCGCGCCGTGCAATTTCCGTTCCTCGATTATTCGACGCTCGAGAAGCGCAGGACGGCGTGCGAGGAGGAGATCAGGATCAACCGGCCGCTGGCGCCGCAGATCTATCACCGCGTCGTCGCGATCACGGAAGAGGCCGATGGATCGGTGAAGGTCGACGGAAGCGGCCGGCCGATCGAGTATGCGGTTGATATGTTGCGCTTCGACGAAAACCGAACGCTGGATCATCTGGCCAAGGCCGGTCCGCTGGATGAAAGTCTCGCATCGGCTGTCGCCGAGACGATCGTGGCTTCGCACGCGCAGGCTGTTCGCGCCGACGGCAACGCATGGGTTTCCTCCATCCCCGGCCTTATCGATGGCAACAGCAATGGCCTGCGGGCCGGCAATCATTTCGAAGCCGAAGAGATCGTGCAGCTCGGCAGAGACTCGCACGCAATGTTCCTCCGCCTCCGGCCTTTGCTCGAAGAGCGCGGCCGTCAAGGTTTCGTGCGCCGCTGCCATGGCGACCTGCATCTTGCGAACATCGTGGCGATCGACGAGCAGCCGGTGCTGTTCGACGCCATCGAGTTCGACGCCCAGATGGCAACCACCGACGTGCTCTACGATCTCGCATTCGGATTGATGGACCTGTTGCATCACGATCAACCACGCGCGGCCAACATCGTATTGAACCGCTATCTCGCCGCAACTTCGGTTGAGAATCTCGACGCTCTCTCCGCACTGTCGCTGTTCATGTCCATCCGGGCGGCGATCCGCGCCCAGGTCGCGCTGGCACGGCTGAAGCCGCCGCATCCCCATGATACGGGCATTCTCGACGGTGCACGGCGCTATTTTGGCCTCGCCCGCGCGCTGATCCAGCCGCCAGCCCCCCGGCTGGTTGCAGTCGGCGGGTTGTCAGGCACCGGAAAGACGATTTTGGCACGCGCGCTCGCGCCGGATATTACGCCGCTGCCGGGGGCCGTCGTGCTGCGCAGCGACCTCGTCCGCAAGCAGATGTTCGAGGTCAAAGACACGGACCGGCTGCCGGCATCCGCATACACGCCGGAGGTCACGGCCCGCGTTTACGACATGTTGGCTCGGCACGCCGGGCGGGTGCTGGCGCAAGGCCATTCAGCGATCATCGACGGCGTGTTCGCCCGAGAGGACGAACGAGACGCGGTCGCCGCACTGGCGCGCGAGCGCAACGTGCCGCTGAGCGGCCTGTTTCTGGTTGCGGATCTCCCGACCCGGCAGGCGCGGATCGGAGGCCGCCGGGGCGACGCATCCGACGCCACGCAAGAGGTTGCCGCGCTGCAAGAGCACTATAATATCGGCCATGTCGGTTGGGCGACCATCGATGCATCCGGCACGCAAGAGCAGACGCTCCAGAATTGCCGGGACGCGATCGCCGAAAGCAAATAAGGCAATCTGCAGATGGCGCGACCCAGCACGAGTTCGACGGCCGCGCGCATCAAGCCTGCGGCGAGGCGCAATGCCCTGCCCGGCCGCCTCAGCCCCGGCATAGTCTGCGACACGGCCTTCCGGATCATCGCCCGCCGTCACCTCGCCGCCGTTCTCGCGCAGCATGACGGCACCTGCCGCGGCGATCCCGAGGCGCTGCACCAGATCCGGATTGCACTGACGCATCTGCGCACCGCCATCCGCTTCTTCTCGCCGATGGTCGATGATGCCCTTCGGCCGGAGGTCCGGACCGGACTGAAATGGTTGAACAGCCAACTCGGCATGGTGCGGGACCTCGACGTGGCAATCGAGCGGGTCATCGCCGAAAGTGGCGGCGAGTTGACCGTGATTGCCGAGCTCCAGCATTGGGACGAAAAGCGCGCCGAGAGCCATCGCCAGTTGGCGCGCGCGCTGCAATCCGCGCGGTATCGCCGTCTCGTCGAGCAGACGTCAGCCTGGATCGAGAGCGGCCCCTGGTCGACCCGGCGCAGCAAGGAAGCTATCAGGCTACGCCGCTGCACGCTCGCCGACCACGCTACAGCGAAACTCACGGAATGGGAAAGGACGCTGCTCAAGAAAGCACGCAAGCTCCGCAAGCTCAACGTCGGGAAACGGCACAAGCTGCGGCTTCTCAACAAGCGGCTGACCTATTCGGTCGAATCGCTCGAGGACCTTTTCGCCGACGAGTCGTTGACCAAGCAGAAGTCGATCCTCAAGCAATTGCGCAAGGCGCAAAAATCCCTCGGGCAATTGAATGACGATGCGCGAGGGCAAACCTTGGCGGCGTCATTGAACGAGGCCGTCCCCGAGGCGGGCATTCGCTTCCTCAACCGCAATCGCGAAAAGAAACTGTTGCGGACCGCCTCGCGCGCCTACCGGAAACTCGACAAGGCCAAGCCGTTCCGCTCCGCCGACCTTGCGCCGAATGCGGAGCCTGAGGACTAGGTGTGGACGTAGTCTCCCGGCGCGTCGGGCAGGCTGGCGACGTTCCCAAACCCCATCCGAGGCGGCTCATTGAGTGCACCAGAGCGGGCGGTCAGCCATCTGGACCATTCTTGCCACCACGACCCCTTCGCATGCGGTGCCAGTTTCAGCCATTCATCGCGGTCGACATAGGGCGCATCCGCCGCCTTGGTCATGATCTGGTAGCTGTGCCCGGGCTCCTCAGGAGGCGCGACGATGCCGGCGTTATGGCCTCCGCTCGTCAACAGGAAGCTCACATCGGCATCGACTTGATAGTGAATCTTGTAGACGGATTGCCACGGCGCCACGTGATCCCTGACCGTGCCGACAACAAACATCGGCGTGTGGATGTCGGAGAGCGATATGCTCTTGCCGTCGACGCGGTAGCGACCTTCAGCCAAGTCATTGCTGAGGAACAGCTTGCGCAGATATTCAGAGTGCATGCGATAGGGCAATCGCGTGGCGTCGGCATTCCAGGTCATCAAATCGCTCGGCGGTGCCCGCTCCCCCATCAGATAATTGTGCGAGAGCCGCGACCAGATCAGATCGTTCGAGCGCAGCAGCTGAAAAGCGCCGGCCATCTGCGTCGTATCGAGATAGCCTCGCTCCCACATCATGTCTTCCAGGAACGAGACCTGACTCTCGTTGATGAAAAGCGTCAGCTCGCCTGCTTCGGTGAAATCCGTCTGCGCAGCAAGCATCGTGATTGTCTTCAGCCGATTATCGCCGTCGCGCGCCATCGCTGCGGCCGCGATCGACAACAAGGTGCCACCCAGGCAGTAGCCAAGCGCATGAATTTTCCGGCGCGGCAAGATGCAGGCGATCGCATCCAGCGCAGCAAGGACGCCCGATGTGCGATAGTCATCAAACGCCACGTCGCGATCGGCCGCGTTCGGACTGCGCCAGGATATCGCAAATACGGTGAAGCCCTCGCCGGTCAGATATTTGACGAGCGAGTTCCGCGGCGACAAGTCGAGGATGTAGTATTTCATGATCCATGCGGGCACGATCAGGATCGGCTCCGGCCGCACCTTTTCGGTGGTGGGATGATACTGAATCAGCTCGATCAGCTCGTTTCGATAGACAACCTTGCCGGGCGACGTCGCGACGGTTTTGCCGACAATGAACTGTTCGTCGCCTGCCGGTTTTCCCGCGGAGAGCATGCGCATCAAGTCCCTGCACCAGTTCTGCCACCCGAGTACGAAATTCTTTCCCC
This sequence comes from Bradyrhizobium sp. MV1.5, assembly GCF_055807615.1. NCBI lineage: Bacteria > Pseudomonadati > Pseudomonadota > Alphaproteobacteria > Hyphomicrobiales > Nitrobacteraceae > Bradyrhizobium > Bradyrhizobium sp. MV1.5. The sequence continues at coordinate 120,868 of NZ_JBVVPL010000013.1, forward strand.
CACTCTGTAAGGCCTTCTGAAGGACCTCGGGGTTGGTGGCAGCGAAATTCGATGGTGCAAGCATGTCGAGGATCTGGCGTCCCGAGAACTCGACGATTGCTTCATTCGTGGGGGCGACGCCACGCACACCCGTCGCAGCATCGTGCCACCACCGTTCTCCGAGGAGAAACGACTGCGCCATCAAGTTGAAAGGAGGGCTTTGCCATAACGGCCCTGCGAAGCGACGGTCCTGCGCTTGAGGCTTGATCACCGACCAGGGGTTTTGGCCTGGTGCAGCGGCATGCGCGACGGCGTCGAAATACCGGCTGGTGTCCCGAACGATCTCGCGCGTCCGCTCCAATTGGCGCTGCGGTGCTGCTGCAAGATGCGAACTCCAATCGAGATAGGCGAGCGACAGCGCTAATGGCGAAATGCCGCCGGTGAATCGCGCCAGCATCGCATGGAAGGCCCGATCGAGCGGATATGGTTCGGGCACGGACGGCGCATCGCCAGCCGGAATACGCTCCTGAACGGTCGCGGCCGGCGTTGCGGAACCCTTTACCAGATCGACGGGCGGCTCCGACGCCAGTTGCCCTTCGGCTAGCAGGAGGTTCGATGCCTGCGTGACGTTCATGGCTGGATATTCTTAGGCGTTCCGGATTTTCCGTCAGCGACAGCGCTGGTCAGCCGCGGCCGCTCGTTCAGCATGCCAAGGATGGCTGCCGCGACCCGTTCGCCATGCCGAAAATACCGATCGCAGTCGCGACGAATGAAGTCGAGCTGATGCTGGCTGCATTCCCGGTACATGGTTGTCCAATCCTTCACGGAGTGAGAGCCTGCCAGTTTCGACACGAACTCCGCGAACAAATGTGTCTCGGTTTGCGTTCGGTCCAGGAGTTCGTTGGCCATGAACACGACCTCCTCGAATATGAGCCCCTGCGCTCCAAGGGCGGTATCCAGCGCACGCTGGTTCGCGCTGGCCAGCCCTGCAATTGGATTGGAGGGCAACGGTTCGGCCGCAGGCTCTTGCAACTGGACGAGCTCACTCACGATCAGCCTCCTGATCACCCACAAGGGGCGCTTCTCCATCAGGGTACAGTCAACCGGGCCGGAAACGTTGAGCTGCATCAAGTCGGGCTACTCGCCGCGGCGGACTTTCCTTGATTGACCTGCGTCAAATCCAATCGCCATGCCGAGATTAAGCTCAACTTCAGAGTCATCAAAAGCCAGCGGAGACTGCCATGCGTGCCCATCAGATCATGACCCGGTCGGTCATCTCGGTTACCCCCGACACCAGCATCGTCGAGGCGGCAAACATCATGCTGAAGCGGCATGTCAGCGGTCTCACGGTTGTGGACGGCGCCGGCAAGCTGATCGGCGTGGTCTCGGAAGGCGACTTCATCCGCCGCAGCGAAATCGGCACGGGACGCAAGCGCGGGCGCTGGCTGCGGTTCATTCTCGGATCCGGCAAATCGGCCAACGACTTCATCCACGAGCACGGCCGCAAGGTCTCGGAGGTGATGACCCCTTCACCGGTGACCATCAGCGAGGATACGGCACTTGCCGAGATCGTCGACCTCATGGAACGGAACAATGTGAAGCGTCTGCCGGTGATCCACGGCGACAAAATCGTCGGCATCGTGTCGCGGGCGAACCTGCTCCAGGCGGTGGCGGACCTCGCCCGGGACGTACCCGACCCGACCGCGGACGACGATCACATTCGCAGCCGCATCATCGATACCATGGAGAAGAACGACTGGTGCCCGTTCGGGCTGAATGTCATCGTCCGCGACGGCATCGTTCATCTCAGCGGCGTCATCACCGAGGAGCGCGCGCGACAGGCCGCGGTCGTCGCAGCGGAGAACGTCAACGGCGTGAAGAAGGTGCATGACCATCTCTGCTGGGTCGACACCATGTCGGGAATATATCTGAACTCGCCCGAGGATGACGACCTCGCCAAGGCAAGCTGACCAAGGCAAGTTGACCAAGGCAAGCTGAGCGCGCGCCCGATCGCAGTTCAGCGCGGAATGACGGCGGTGGCTTCGATTTCCACCCGCGCCGCCTTCTCGACGAGGCGGGCGACCTGAACCAGCGCCATCGCTGGATAGTGGGTGCCGAAGATGGCGCGGTAGACCTTGCCGAGCTCTTTCAGGTTCGCCAGGTACTCGTCCATGTCGACGACGTACCAAGTCAGGCGCACCAAATGCTCGGGCTGCGCGCCGCCCTCTGCGAGGATCGCGGCGATATTGCCTAGGGTTTGGCGCACTTGCGCGACAAAACCCTCCGCGAGACGCTCCTCCGCATCCCAGCCGATGACGCCGCCGGTGACGACGATGCGTCCCTCGGCGGCCATGCCGTTGGCATAGCCTTTCGGCACCGGCCAACCGGACGGCTGGAGCACCTGCGCCCTGGCGCGGGTTTCGTCCTCGGCTGCTGTCGGCAGCGCCGCGAGGTGCGGGCCTTTCGGCGTCGTCACAGACAATTCTCTATCCTTCTCATTCCGCCGCGACGCCGGAGGACGTCACCGCGGTCTGCGCCAGTTGCCGCAGGGCAAAGCGCTTTAGTTTGCCGGTCTCGGTCTTCGGGAGTTGCGTCACGAACTCGATCGCGCGCGGATATTTGTATGGCGCGATCTCGCGTTTGACATGCTCCTGCAACGCGGCCACGAGTTCGGCGTCCGGCGTCACGCCCGGCGCGGCAATAACATAGGCCTTCACGATCATGCCGCGCGCCTCGTCAGGAGCGCCGACGACCCCGCACTCGACGACGGAGGGATGCGTGAGCAGCGCCGCCTCGACGTCCGTGCCTGCGATGTTGTAGCCGGACGACACGATCATGTCGTCCGAGCGCGACTGGTACCAGAAATAGCCGTCGCTATCCATCAGATAGGTGTCGCCCGTGATGTTCCAGCCGTTCTGGACGTACTTGCGCTGTCGCTCGTCGGCGAGATAGCGGCATCCGGTCGGCCCGCGTACCGCGAGCAGTCCCATTCTCCCCGGCGGCAAATCATTGCCGGAATCGTCGACGATCTTCGCTTCATATCCCGGCACCGGCTTGCCCGTCGCACCGGGGCGGATCTCGTCCTCGGTCGCGCTGATGAAGATGTGCAATAATTCGGTCGAGCCTATGCCGTCCATCAGCTTGATGCCGGTCGCCTTCAACCAGGCATCGAATGTCGGCTTGGGCAGCGTCTCGCCGGCGGACACGCATTTGCGGAGCGAGGAGATATCACGGCCTGGAAGCTTGCCAATCATCGCCCGGTACGCGGTCGGCGCGGTGAAACAGACCGTGGTCTTGTACTGCTCGATCGCGTTCAGAATGTCGTCGGGCGCCGTCTTCTCCAGAACGACGAAGGAGGCGCCGATGTGCATCGGAAACAGCACGCCGCCGAAGCCGAACGTGAAAGCGAGCGGTGCCGAGCCGACGAAGCGATCCATCTGCTCCGCGCGCAAGATGTTGCGCGCATAACCATCGCAGACCGCCAGCATATCACGGTGGAAATGCATGGTGCCCTTGGGGTCGCCGGTCGTGCCCGACGTGAACGCGATCAGGCAGATGTCGTCGGATGCAGTATCGACAGCTCTGAACTCCGGACTTGAATCCACCATCAGCGCCTCGAGCGAGTCGCCGGCGCCGTTGCCCCAATAGACCACGTGCTTGAGGCCGGGGGCGGCGGCTTTCGCCTTCTCCATCTCCTCGGCGAGTTTTCCATCGCAGAGCGCGATCGTGATCTCCGCCTTCTGGATCGGATAGGACAGCTCCTTGGCGCGCAGGAGGGGCATCGTCGCCACGACGATGCCGCCGGCCTTGATCACCGCGAGATAGGTCGCAACCATCATCGGATTGTTGGCCGAACGCAGCAGCACGCGCCCGCCAGTGACGAGACCTAGCTTGCCCACCAGCACATTGGCGATGCGGTTTACGAGTGCTTGCAACTCGCGATAGCTGTAGCTGACGGCGGGGCTGATGACGCAAGAAGCGTCGCCATGGCCCTGCTCGACCCAGCGGTCGAGGAAATAGCTGACGCAGTTGAGGCGAGGCGGATATTGCAGTTCCGGTCGCGTGAAGATGAATTCCGGCCAGAGCTCGCGTGGCGGAAGATGCTGCCGCGCGAACGCATCGACATGGGCAGTCGCGGCGTCGTCGTCACGCGAGCCCGAGACTTGAACCTTGGCGGCGTTGGCCATCGCACGCTCCTTTCAGCATGGAAAGCACCCGGCAGCACTAACTCGGAAACATTTTAGGCTTAAAGCAATTTCGCGCAATAGCGGATTTTGGGCATCCCATGCTTTTTCCGGCGGCAAACGGGATTGTGGGTGCCTCAGCCGCGGACCTAGGCCCGGCGGCGAGCGGCCGATTTCTGCGCCGACGCCTTGGTCTTGGCGAGCAGGCGCATCAGCTCGCGCACATCCTTCGGCGTCAGATCGCCGAAGAGATCGGCGATCCAGGTCTCGTGTTCCGCGGCCATTCTGCGAAACTCGGCCCGACCGAGTTTGGTCAGCCGGATCACCTGGACGCGGCGGTCCGTCTCCGACGTGCGGCGGTCGAGATGACCGGATTCCACGAGGCGCTCGACGAGGCCAGTGACGTTGCCGTTCGACACCATCATGCGCTTGGAGACGTCGGACAGCGTCATGCCGTCCGGCGCCTTGTCGAGCTGCGCCATCAGATCGAAGCGAGGCAATGTGACGTCGAAGCGGTACCGCAGCCGGCCACGGACCTCGCCCTCGATCAGGGTCGTGCAGGTCAAGAGGCGCAGCCACAGCCGAAGCTCTTCGGCGTGATCCTCCGGCGTTTCGACGGCCTTGGTCTCGGAATCGAGCATGTTGATGCAGTCACTCTCGGCCGGCATGGGCGCCCGGCACGGAATCCCAACGTTTTGAGCTTCAAATAAATCGAAGCCGGCTGCAAGCCTAAAGCCTCACCAATCGACCGCATGCCGATTTCTTTAGGCTTCAAATAATTGGCGCGCCGCTTGCATGCACCGCTACCCGCAGGATGACGACTTGAGCTTAGCTTGCCGCGGCAGCAATCATCGGCATAAACTTGGATTGGAGTAGCGGCTTGCAGCGCAAGACCGATCGCCACGAGGGACAGATCATGAAGACGCAAATGACATTGGCCGCAGCCGCCTTGCTGCTTGGCACCGCGGTGAGTCCTTCCCTCGCCCAGGAGAAGATCAAGCTGGGTGTGATCGTGACCCTGTCGGGACCTGCCGCCGCGCTCGGCCAACAGGTTCGCGACGGCTTTGCGCTTGGGATGAAGGATCTCGGCGGCAAGATGGGCGGCCGCGATGTCGAGGTCGTCGTGGTCGACGACGAGTTGAAGCCGGACGCAGCGGTCACCAAGGTCAAGGGCCTTCTGGAGCGTGACAAGGTCGACTTCGTGGTCGGCCCGATCTTCTCCAACATCCTCCAGGCGATCCACCGGCCGGTCACGGAATCGAAAACCTTCCTGATCAGCCCCAATGCCGGCCCGTCTACGTTTGCCGGCAAGGACTGCAACCCGTTCTTCTATGTGACCTCGTACCAGAACGACCAGGTGCACGAAATCCTCGGCAAGGTCGCGCAGGATCGCGGCTACAAGCGCATGTATCTGATGGTGCCGAATTATCAGGCCGGCAAGGACTCGGTCGCGGGCTTCAAGCTCGACTACAAGGGCGAGATCGTCGAAGAATCCTACATGCCGCTCAACACGCTGGACTTCCAGCCGGAGCTTTCCAAGATTTCATCGCAAAAGCCGGATGCGCTCTTCACGTTCATGCCCGGCGGCCTCGGGGTCAATTTCGTCAAGCAATACCGGCAGGCTGGCCTCGCCGACAGCATTCCGGTGCTCTCGGCTTTCACGGTGGATGAATCGACCTTGCCGGCGCAGCAGGACGCGGCGGTCGGCATGTTCGGCGGCGCGAACTGGGCGCCCAATCTCGACAATCCCCAGAACAAGAAGTTCGTCGCCGCCTACGAGGCCGCCTATAACGGCGTGCCCGGTACCTACGCCTTCCAGGCATACGATGCCGCGATGCTGATCGACAGCGCCGTCAAGGCCGTGAAGGGCGACCTTTCCAATAAGGACGCGGTCGCGGCCGCTCTGAAAAAGGCCGACTTCACCTCCCTGCGCGGCGCCTTCAAGTTCAACACCAATGGTTATCCGATCCAGAATTTCTACCTGACCAAGGTCGCCAAGCGCGCGGACGGCAAGTTCCAGACCGAGATCGTCCAGAAAGTCTTCGAGAATTACGGCGACCGCTACGCCAAGGACTGCAAAGCGGCGAACTAGGCCGCACGTCGCGTCGAGGGAGGATCACAATGAAGAGCGAAATCACCGGCATTACACGGGCCAATGAGGGGATCCAGGGCATCTCCTGGAATATCCTCGGCCAGACCTATGTGCCGAAGAGCAACACGGAGCACAGCTTCTCCTGGCATGCGACGCTGCCGCCGGGCACGTTCGTGCCGCCGCACATCCATCCCGACCAGGATGAATATCTCTACATGCTGGAGGGCAAGCTCGATTTCATGCTCGGCAATTCCGAGTCGCAGGCGACCGCGGGCGACCTGATCCGGCTCGGCATGGGCGTGCCGCACGGCATCTTCAACAAATCGGAGCAGACCGCGAAGGTGTTGTTCTGGGTGTCACCGACCCGCAAGCTATTCGACCTGTTTTGGGGCCTTCACAACATGAAGGAACAGAAGCCCGAGGACGTGGTGGCGATGGCGGCCGAGTTCAACATCCATTTCCTGCCACCGCCTCCCGGCGGCTAGATTCAAGCCCGCACCGCCGCAAGTCCCGGCACTGCGGCGAAGCCGGCCTTGGTAGCATAGCCGCGCACGATCGCCTCGCGCTGGGAATAGCTCAGCACGTTGTCGACATTATCGAAACCATCAGGCGCAAGCTGCTCGACGGCGTCGATGACGCCCTCGGGGCCGCCGCGCCGGTTGGAGCGGACAATGTCCGCGGTCATGGGCAGGCGCTTCTTCTCGTATTCAAGCAACGCCTGGCGCGGATGCTCGGCGCGCACCAGCGCGTCGGCGAGGCAGCGCGCATCGAGGATGGCCTGCGAGGCGCCATTGGAGCCAACCGGATACATCGGATGGGCGGCATCGCCGAGCAACGTGACTCTGCCCGACGACCAATAGGGCAACGGATCCCGGTCGCAGGTCGGATATTCGTAGAACTCCGGCGTGGCCGAGATCAGGCTCTTCACGTCGACGTAAGGCACCGAAAAGCGCGCCACATGCGGCATCAGCTCCTCGCGACGGCCCGGCCGCGACCAGTCTTCCTTGCGCGGAGGCGGGGCATTGCCCTCGCCGACCTTCACCAACACCGCCCAGTTGGTGAGACGGCTCGCCGGGCTCGACCCCTCCGCAATGGGATAGATCACCACCTTGGCGTTGAGGCCGCCGGCGACGATCATCGACTTGCCGGTGAGGAATAGCGGCCAATCCCGCGCACCGCGCCACAGCATCAGGCCGTTCCAGCACGGCGGCCCCTCGCTCGGGAACAGCGTGTCACGGACCCGCGAATGGATGCCGTCGGCACCAATCAGGATGTCGCCGCGCGCGGTATGGATGTGCGCGCCTGAGCGGTCGAAGAAGTAAGCGGTGACGCCGCCCTCGTCCTGCGTGAAAGCACCGAGGCGGCAGCCGGTGTGGATGGCCTCCGGCCCGAGCCGCTCCTCGACGGCCCGATGGATGACGCCCTGAAGGCGGCCGCGGTGGATTGAGAATTGCGGCACATCGTGGCCGGCGTCGATGCCGCGGGCCTCGCGCCAGACTTCCTGGCCGTGACGGTTGAGGTAATAGAGCTGGTCGGTGCGGATCGCGACATCGTCAAGCTGCTGCAGCAGACCGAGGCCTGCCAGCTCGCGCATGGCATGCGGCAGCGTGTTGATGCCGACGCCAAGCTCGCGGATGGTGTCGGACTGCTCGAAAATCTCGCAGGCGAGGCCCCGCGAGCGCAGCATCAATGCGGTGGTGAGACCACCGATACCGCCACCGACGATAATCGCCTTCATCGCCCTCACTCCACTCGGTACACACCAGGCAATACGGCCAAATTCGCACGGGCGGTCACTCGGCCGCAAGCGGCTTTGTCGCCTCCGCCTTGAGCTCGGCCCGGGTCTTGGGCTTAGCCTTAATTCTCAGCTCCTCCAGATCCTGCCGGTCGCGCACGCTGTTGCGGAAAATCTGATCTTTTCCGGGAAGATATTGCGGCGGGCAGAACGCCTCGTCCGCCCCGTACCAGGCCGCCGCCCTCATGGTGAAGAAGGGATCGACCAGATGCGGCCGCCCGAGCGCAACGAGGTCCGCGCGGCCGGCAGCCAGGATGGTGTTGGCCTGGTCCGCCGTCGTGATGTTGCCGACGCACATCGTGGCCACGCGCGCCTCATTGCGGACCTGGTCGGAGAACGGGGTCTGGAACATGCGCCCATAGATCGGCTGCGCATCGCGCACGGTCTGCCCGGTCGAGACGTCGACGAGGTCGACGCCGGCTTCGGCAAAAGCGCGCGCGATCGCCACCGCGTCGTCGCCGCCGATGCCACCCTCGGCCCAGTCGGTCGCGGAAATGCGTACCGACATCGGCTTGTGCGAGGGCCACGCGGCCCGCAGCGCCTCGAAGATTTCGAGCGGGAAGCGCAGGCGATTTTCGAGCGAGCCGCCATACTCATCCGTGCGGGTGTTCGTCAGCGGCGAGATAAAGCTCGCAAGCAGATAGCCGTGGGCGCAGTGCAGTTCGAGCATGTCGAAGCCGCAGCGTTCGCCGCGCTCGGCCGCCGCGACGAAAGCGTCCCTCACTGCGTTCATGCCGGCGCGATGAAGCTCGCGCGGGACCTGGCTGTCGGGGAAATAGGGCAGCGGCGATGCGGAAGTCACCTCCCAGCCGCCTTCGTCCAGCGGACGGTCCATGCCGTCCCACATCAGTCTGGTCGCACCCTTGCGCCCGGCGTGCCCCAGTTGCAGGCAGATTTTTGCGGCTGAATTGGCATGGACAAAATCCACGATGCGCCGCCAGGACGACTCCTGCTCATCATTCCACAATCCTGTGCAGCCGGGCGTGATGCGGGCGTCGCGGGCAACGCAGGTCATCTCCGTGAAGATCAAGCCGGCGCCACCTATCGCGCGCGATCCATAATGCACAAGGTGGAAATCGGTCGGCACACCCTCCTTCGCCGAATACATGCACATCGGCGACACCACTGCGCGATTGGCGATCTCCATCTCGCGCAGCCGGAAGGGCTGGAACAGCGGCACCATCGGTGTCTCGGTGTCGACGTCGAAACCGCTGCCACGAACACGCTTGGCAAACGATCTTTCGACCTCCGCCACGAAGTCGGGGGCGCGGAGTTTCAGATTGTCATAGGTGATCGCCTTCGAGCGCGTCATCACGCCAAAGGCGAACTGCACGGGATCGAAATCCCAGAATCGGTCGACATGCTCGAACCAGACCAGCGAGACGTCAGCGGCGTGCTGCGTCTTCTCGACCTCCTCACGCCGTCCGTGCTCATAGACGTCCAGCGCCGCCTTGATGCTGGGCGCCTTCTCCATGGCGTCAGCCAGCGCGATCGCGTCTTCCATCGCGAGCTTGGTGCCCGAGCCGATCGAGAAATGCGCGCTCGCCTTGGCGTCGCCGAGCAGAACCATGTTGTCCTTGACCCAGCGCTTGCTGCGGATCATCGGGAAGTTGCGCCACGTCGAGCGGTTGGTGAGCAATTGGTGCCCATCGAGGAACCAGCCGAAGATCTCGGCCATCCGCGCAGCGGACTGGGTCTCGTTCAGCCCTGTCAGTCCGGCGCGTTCGAACGTCTCCGGATCGGTCTCGAAAATCCAGGTCGAGTGCCCGGCTTCATATTGATAGGCATGGGCGATGAACGGCCCCCACTCGGTCTCCTGGAAGATGAAAGTGAAGGCATCCAGCGGCCTGGTCGAGCCCATCCAGGCGAATTTGTTGGCACGGAGGTCGACTTCCGGCGCGAAATGATCGACATATTTGTCGCGGAAGCGGCTGTTGATGCCGTCCGCGACCAGGATGAGATCGGCATCGGCGAAGCGGGATTCGTCCTCGACGTCCGCCTCGAAATTCAGGACGACGCCCAGTTCGCGCGCGCGCGCCTGGAGGATCAGGAGCAGCTTCTGCCGCGAGCAGCCACAAAAGCCGTTGCCGCCGACCCGATGGACCGTTCCGCGGAAGTGCACGGCGATGTCATCCCAGTAGGCGAATTCCTGGGTGATGCGGCGATAGCTCGGAAGGTCGTGCTTCTCGAAATTATCGAGTGTGGCGTCCGAGAACACCACGCCGAAGCCAAAGGTGTCGTCGGCGCGGTTGCGCTCGTAGACCGCGATCTCGGCGCTCGGTCGCTGCTTCTTCAGCAGGATTGCAGCGTAGAGACCCGCAGGTCCGCCACCGATGATCGCGACTTTCATGGGAGCCTCGCCAATTCAATCCGGCGAAACTATTTTAAGCCTAAAATAATTTCGCGCAAGTCCCCATTGCGGCGGGCTGCCGGCAAAGCCCGGCTTAGTCGCCCCTGAAGACCGGCTTGACCTTGTTGGCAAAGGCCTCGAAGGCGCGCTCGAAATCGGCGGTCGTCATGCACAGCGCTTGAGCAACGGCTTCCGCCTCGATCGCCTCCTCCACCGACATCGCCCATTCCATGGCCAGCATCCGCTTGGTCATGGTGTTGGCGAAGGTCGGTCCCTCCGCGATTTGCTTGGCCAGCACTTGTGCCTGGGGCAGCACCTGCTCCGGCGTGACGAGGCGGCTGAAGAAGCCCCAGCGCTCGCCCTCCTCCGCGGTCATGAACCGGCCGGTGTAGAGCAACTCGGAAGCGCGGGACTGTCCGATGATCCGCGGCAGGATCGCGCAGGCGCCCATGTCACAACCGGCAAGGCCGACCTTGTTGAAGAGGAATGCGACCTTGGCCCCGCTCGCAGCAAGCCGCATGTCCGACGCCATCGCGATGATCGCGCCCGCGCCGGCACAGATGCCTTCAACCGCGGCAACTATCGGCTGGGGGCAGGCCCGCATCGCCTTGACGAGGTCGCCGGTCATCCGCGTAAACGCCGTCAGCCCCTTGGTGTCCATCTTCACGAGCGGACCGATGATCTCGAACACATCGCCGCCGGACGAGAAATTGGCACCAGCGCCGGTCACGACGATGGACTTGACCGCATCGTCGAACGCGCAGGCGCGAAAGAAATCGGTGAGTTCGCGATAGCTCTCGAAGGTCAACGGATTCTTCCGTTCGGGACGATTGAGCGTGACTGTCGCGACACCGTCGACCACGGCCAGCAGGAAGTGCTGCGGCGAATATTCCGCAAGCGGTAAGGTCACGGGATTGGCTGGTCTGCTCATACGATCTCCTTGGCTTCCTTGTTCCGCGCCTTAGCCATGCGCTAAATCTCACCGCCGGCAACAGCGATGGCCTGCCCGGTGATTGCGCCGGCGCCCTCGCCGCACAGCCAGAGCACGGCATCCGCGACCTCCCGAGGAGAGATCAATCGGCCTTGCGGATTATGTTTCGCGAGCTCGGCAATGGCCTGCTCTCGGCTGCGCCCCGTCTTTTTCATGATGTTCTCGATGCTGCCGGCGACCAGATCGGTGTCGGTGAAACCGGGACACACCGCGTTGACTGTCACGTTGCTGCCGGCCGTCTCCAGTGCAAGCGAGCGCACGAGACCAATCACGGCGTGCTTGGCGGCAGTGTACGCGCTCACGTAAGCATAGCCCTTGAGCCCCGCCGTCGACGCGATCGTGACGATACGGCCATAGGGACGATCATTCATCCCCGGAAGCACGGCGCTGACAGCATGGACCACGCCCATGAAATTGACGTCCATCATGCGCGCAAACAGGGCACTGTCGGATTTGGAGAACGGTGCGGACTCGGCACTTCCCGCGTTGGCGATCAGAATATCGATCGGCTGCCGCGCACTCGCTTCAGCGATGGCGACTTTCAATGAGGTTTCGTCCGAGACGTCGGCGACGGCTGCAAAATGCGCTGCCCCTGCGCTAACAGCCTCTTCAAGCGTCGCAGCGCTCCGACCAAGGACGGTCACGGTAGCACCGGCCTCGACGAGCGCTGCTGCGATGGCGCGACCGATGCCGCGACCGCCACCGGTCACCAGCGCGTGCGGCGAATGCGGTAATCCGGACATGCGCTGGCTTCCTTGCATTCTGCTGATCGCTCTTCTCGATATATTTTAACCTTCAAACTTTTGCAAACGAAGCCCCCGCGAACAACCGCATGCCGAAGAGCGGCCTGAAAATTGCTTTAAGTATAAAATTATCGCTTCCCATCCCTCACAGGCCTGTTAGCATCAAAGGGCCGAGCAAAAGGATGTCGCGTGTCGCAGCCTGCGCCAATGATAACAAAGGACGGCCGCTTCGCCTATGAAGCCGCGGGCGATCCGGGCGGGACACCTCTGATTTTCCTGCATGGCATCGGCGGTGCGGCACGGGCCTGGCGGCAGCAGCTTGCCACATTCGGCGGCCGCTTCCGCGCGATTGCATGGGACATGCCCGGCTATGGCGGATCGGCACCGCTCGCCAGCGTCAGCATCGCTGCCCTGGCGGATGCGCTTCAGCGATTCATCGAGCAGCTTGGGGCGAGCAGGCCAATTCTGGTCGGCCATTCCATCGGTGGCATGATCGTCCAGAAATGGCTGGTGCAATCCCCAAACCTGGCGCGCGCGGTCGTGCTGGCGCAGACCAGCCCCGCCTTCGGCAAGGCCGACGGCGATTGGCAGAAATCGTTTATCGCCGCACGGCTCGGGCCGCTCGATCGCGGCGAAACGATGAAGTCGCTGGCGCCCTCTTTGGTGAAGGAACTCGTGGGCGACGATCCTGATCCCAGGGGAATGGAGGTTGCACGCGAGTGCATGGCAAGCGTGCCCGAGGCGAGCTATCGCGCCATGATGCTGGCCTTGATTGGCTTCGACCAACGCAGCACCCTCAAGGACATTTCCATCCCGACGCTGCTGCTGTCCGGCTCCAAGGACAACAACGCGCCAGCGCCGATGATGGCGAAGACGGCGACCTACATTCCCTCCGCGGAATATGTCGAGCTCGGCGCTGTCGGCCATCTCGCCAACCTCGAACGTCCGGATGCCTTTGACGAGGCCCTCGGCCGCTTCCTGAATTCCGTCGCGACCAAAACGTAGGTGACTGCGCAATGACCATGCAAGTCAGCAACACCATCGGCGCGACTGACAAGGTCGCGTTGGATGCACCGATCTTCGATCCCGTCGCGTTCCGACTGAGCGACGAACAGGCCGGCATCATCGCGCGGGCGCGCGAGATCGGCCAGAGCGTGTTCGCTGGCCGCGCCGCGACTTACGATCGCGAGGCGATCTTCCCGTCCGAGAATTATCGCGACCTGCATCGCGTCGGCTTGCTCGGTATTGCCGTGCCCAAGAAGCATGGCGGGCTCGGCGCGAATTATCAAACTTACGCACTGGCGGCAGCCGAAATCGGCCGCTATTGCGGCGCGACCGCACTCACATGGAACATGCATGTCTGCTCGACACTGTGGTCGGGCCCGCTCGCCGACGATCTGGACATGGATGCAAAAACCCGTGCCGAGCACGAGGAGCGACGTGCAGTCCACTACAAGCGCATCGTCGAGGACGGCGCGATCTATTCGCAACCCTTCTCGGAGGGCGGTGCGGCAGCGGCAGGCGGCGTCGCTTTCGGCACGGAAGCAAGGCCGGTCGAGGGCGGCTGGATCGTCAACGGCAAGAAGATCTTTGCATCGCTCTCGGGCCATGCGGACTATTACGGCGTTCTCTGCACCGAGATCGAGGAAGGCGAGAAGGCTTCGCGCCGCAATACGCTTTACCTCGCCATTCCTGCAAAATCGGAAGGCGTTTCGGTCGTCGGTGACTGGGATCCGCTCGGCATGCGCGGGACGGTCTCGCGCACGCTGCTGTTCAAGGACGTGTTCGTGCCAGCAGATTCGGCGCTGATGCCGCGGGGCGTCTATTTCCAGGCCGCGATGCGCTGGCCGCACATGTTCCTGACGCTGTCGCCGACCTATATGGGCCTTGCACAAGCCGCCTATGACTTCACCGTGCGCTATCTGCGCGGCGAAGTGCCGGGCATGCCGCCGGTCAAGCGCAGGATGTATCCGACCAAGCAGATTGCGGTCGCGCAGATGCAGATCAAGCTCGAGCAGATCAAGGCGATCTGGTTCCAGGCGGTCACCGAGGCGCGCGCCAATCCGAGCAAGGAGCAGGTGCTGCGCGCCTATGCCGCGCAATATTCGGTGATGGAGGGCGCCAATGAGCTCGCCGCGCTCGCGATCCGTACCTGCGGCGGTCAGGCCATGCTCCGCTCGCTACCGCTCGAGCGGATCTATCGCGACAGCCGCTGCGGCTCGCTGATGCTGCCCTGGACAGCCGAGCTCTGTCTCGACCGGATCGGGCGCGAGGCGCTGTACGAGGCCGGCGAAACGGACGACTGACGGTGGATCTCTGCAGTCTGATCGATCGCAACGCGGCGTTCGCGCCGGACAAGACGGCCATTGCCTTCGAAGGCGAACGGTTGACCTATGCAGCGTTCGCTGCACGCATCGAGCGCACGGCGGCGACCTTGAAGCAGGAGCTCGGCGTCGGCCGGGGCGACCGTGTTGCGATCCTCAGCCTGAACCGGCCGGACTATCTGGTTCTGCTCTATGCCTGCGCGCGGCTCGGCGCGATGCTGGTGCCCCTGAACTGGCGGCTGGCTATCGCCGAGCAACTTTTTATCCTCGCCGATGCCGGCGCCAAGGTTTTGGTGCTCGAGCAGGCATTTGAGGGGGTTCTTGCCGGGCTTCAGGGGACTGCAATTGTCGGGTTCGATTTCGAGCCGCCCCGCGGCACGACGTTCGAAAGCCTGTTGGCCCGCAGCGAGGGCACCGGCCGCAACCCGCACACTGATCTCTCCTGCCCGCTCCTCATTGTCTACACATCAGGAACGACCGGACGGCCCAAAGGCGCAGTGCTGCGCCAGGAGGCGCTGTTCTGGAACGGCGTCATGAGCCAGCATATGCACAACATGACGTCCGATGACCACGTGCTGACGCTGCTGCCGTTCTTCCACGTCGGTGGCCTCAACATCCAGACCACGGCGGCGCTGCAGCTCGGCGCGATGGTCACGGTTCACGCACGCTTCACGCCGGACACAGCGCTTGCAACCATCGAACGGGAACGGCCGACGTTGACCGTGATGGTGCCGGCAATCATCCAGGCCGTAAGCGAGCATCCTGCCTGGACCACGACCGACCTTTCGTCGCTCAAAGCCGTCGCGACCGGCTCGACCATCGTGCCGCCGTATCTGATCGACCGCTTCGTCGCGCGCGGCGTCCCGGTCCTTCAGGTCTACGGCTCGACGGAAACTTGCCCGATAGCGGTTTACACCCGGCTTGGTGGCGATCTCTCGCGCGCGGGATCGACCGGACTTGCCGGCCTGTGTTGCGAAGCGAAAGTGATCGATCAGGCCGGCAGCGAGGTGCCGGCGGGCGCGCCGGGGGAGATCGCGGTGCGCGGGCCCAACGTGTTCTTCGAATATTGGGGCAATGCGGACGCCACGCGCGATGCGCTGCACGACGGCTGGTATCGTACTGGCGATATCGGCCTGTGCGACGCAGACGGCTATTTCTGGGTGCGCGACCGCAAGAAGAACTTGATCATTTCCGGCGGCGAGAACATCTATCCGGCGGAGGTCGAACGCGTCCTGCTCGAACATCCCGATGTCAGCGAATGCGCCGTGATCGGCCGGCCCGATCCACGCTGGGACGAGGTGCCCATCGCCTACGTGATCCCGCGATCCGGCTGTCGGCTGGAAGCAGACGCGTTGAAAGCGCATCTTCAGGCCCAACTCGCGCGCTACAAGATTCCGCGCGAGATCGTTTTCGTCGCCGACCTGCCGCGCACTGCGCTGGGCAAGGTTCAGCATTTCCTGCTGAAGCAGCTTGATGCGCAATCGCGCACGCAAGGAGAAGCATCTTGAAGATTGCGGCTCTGGGGGGAGGAAACGGCTCTTTCGCGGCCGCGGGCGATTTTGCGCTGTCGGGACATGAGGTCCGACTCTGGCGCCGCGACGCCGATCAGGTCGCAGCACATCGCGCCGCCGGCTCGCGCATCCTGGTGAAGGATCATAACGGCAGTCACGACGTCAAGCTCGCGCTGGTCACGACCGACATCGCCGAAGCCGTCAGCGGCGCAGAGCTGATCCTGTGCCCCGCACCCGCCTTCGCGCAGCCTGATATTGCGCGCCTGCTTGCTCCACATCTGCGGGATGGGCAGGTCGTGTTTCTGCCACCGGCCACGTTCGGCTCGATGATCTTCGCCCAGGCTGCGCGGGATTGTGGCAACCACGCCAAGGCGAGCTTTGCCGAGACCGGGACGTTGCCATGGCTGACCCGCAAGCACGGGCCATTCGAGGTCGCGATCACCATCCGCGCCAAGCGACTGCCCGTCGGCGTTTTCCCACTCGATCAGGCGCCGCGTGCACTTGCGGTGATTGGACAGGCGTTCCCCGGCGCAATCGAGCCGTGCGGAGATGCTCTCTCCGGTGCGCTGATGAACGCTGGCCCGATCATCCATCCGCCGCTGATCGTGATGAATGCAGGCCCGATCGAGCATTTCGAAAGATGGGACATCCACAAGGAAGGAACGCAAGCCGCGATTCGCCGGGTCACCGACGCGCTTGACGCCGAACGGATCGCCGTGCGTGAGGCGCTCGGATATGGGGCACCGCACTTTCCGCTCGCCCATCACTATGCCAAAGAAGACGAGATCTGGATGTATGGCCGCGGCTCGCATGATCGGTTGACCGATTCCGGCGACTGGCGCGAGCGGATCGCGCTGACCGAACACCGCTATATGAGAGAAGATTTGCGGCTTGGGCTATCGCTGCTGGTCTCCGTCGCCGGCCTGGCGGGCGTGGCTACGCCGCTGGCCAAGGCGTTCCTGGCCATTGGCGGCGCAGTTTGCGGCGAGGACTTTGCGCAAGGCGGCCGAACCCTCGAGACGCTGGGGCTCGGCAATCTCGATAAGGCCGCTTTGCGGACGCTTCTTCGCAGGGGATTTGACCGATGACCAGCCGAGCCATCATCGCCTGTCTCGGGGCCGGCCGCATGGGACGTGGCATCGCCGTCGCGTTCGCCTATGCGGGCCATATGGTCACGATGATCGACATCAAGGCCCGCTCGGCGGAAGATTTCGCGAGGCTGGAGGCAGATGCGCTCGGCGAAGTCAGGACGACCTTTGCCAGCCTGTCGAAGCTGGGGCTACTGACCGAGGCGGATGTCGATCCGCTGATCGCGCGGGTCTCGGTGGTGCCGGCCGGCCTGAGCGATGTGGCACTATCCGATGCGGGAATAGTCTTCGAGGGAGTCCCCGAAGTCGTCGAGCTCAAGCGGGATGTGCTGGGGGCGGCCTCACAGCAAGTCGGCCCCGATACGATCATCGCATCCACGACGTCGACCATTCTCGTCGACGATCTCTCGGGCGCGATCGTGAACCCTCGCCGCTTCCTCAATGTGCACTGGCTCAATCCGGCCTATTTGATCCCGCTGGTCGAAGTTTCGCCCGGCAAGGCCACCGATCCCGCCATCATCGACGAGGTCAAGGGGCTGCTCGAAGGCATCGGCAAGGTGCCGGTGGTCTGCGCGGCGACACCCGGCTTCATCGTGCCGCGCATCCAGGCGCTGGCGATGAACGAGGCCGCGCGCATGGTCGAAGAAGGCGTCGCCAGCGCAGAAGAGATCGACAAGGCGATCCGCTACGGTTTCGGCTTCCGCTACGCCGTGCTTGGGCTGCTCGAATTCATCGACTGGGGTGGCGGCGACATCCTCTACTACGCCAGTCGTTATCTCGAAGGCGCACTCGGCAGCGACCGCTATCGCGCGCCGGACGTGATTTCAAGGAACATGCACGAAGGCCGGATCGGCCTGCGCACGGGTGCAGGCTTTCTCGATTATTCCGGCATGGACGTCGACGCCTATCGGGCAAAACGGCTTCAGGCCATGGTCGACCTGCTCCGTCACTTCGACCTGGCTCGGCCTCCTGTGCTCGATCGGAGCTAGCCGAAAACGTCCTGCAGCACTCCTTCACGCACGACCGCGACGCCATCGAGCTCGATCGTCGTCCCCATCATCGGCAGATCGAAATGGCCCGCCGTGTAGCGGCCGGCGAATTCGTTGGCACCGGTCGAGAACAGGAAGTTGCCGGAGACGGCACGAATTTCCGTGCCGTTGGTGTCGCGCTGGTCATACATCGACAGCGCCTCGTAGCGCGCGCCCGGATTCATGCCGAAACCGACATGCGATACCGCATAGGCTTCCCGATCGCCCCAGGCGGCAAGATAGGCACGCATCATTGCGGCATCCGTGCCCTCGCCTTCCAGTTCGACGACATAATCGTCCTTCAGCGTCATCTTCACCGGCGATGTCAGGTAACGCTTGAAGGTCAGGTTGATGTCGCCGGGCGCCATCACCAGCGTGCCATTGATCGTTCCGCTCTTGGGGAAGCTGACGACGATGCCGCCGGGCCAATGCGCCAGCGTACCGGGTTTGTCGGTCCACCCCCACACGCCGACCGTGGATGCGCCGACCATATCGACGTCGAGCGCCGTGCCGGCCTTTGACGTCACCCGCATCCGTTTGGTCCCGCGCAGCATCTTTGCCGCTGCGCGAACGCGCTTCTCGAGCGCGGGATCCGGCACCATCCGCTCCAGCGCCTCGGGATGCTCGTTGGAGATCACCAGGATGCGCGCGCCGGCTTTGAGGATCTCGGGTGTCTCGACCGCATGCATCAGGCCCTCGATGGTGCAATCCACCACAAAGCCAGCCTGTTGAAGCGCGGTGATCACCGGGCCGAGCCGCTGGATCGCTTCGCTTGCACCCGTCGAGCGAACCGGAACGATATTCCGGTTACGCGGGGTCGGCATCACCACGTGAAACGGTCGCGCGCCCATCCGCAGCAGCGCGAGCTCCGCCAGGTGAACATTCAGCGCACGTGACTGGGTTTCCGAGAGGATCGCCGCGGTATCGCCGGCCTTGACGGCGCATCGCTCAAAAATCTCGCAAAATGCGTCGATCCATTTTGCCTCGATGCGATCAGCCAGCATGGTCTACTCCCGGTCTTCTGGTTTCTTCTTCAGTTCATGCTTCGGGGAAACCCCGCAGCAGATACGCGCGCACTGCCCCCAGCAGGCCATTGAGGATCAGGCCCAGCAGCGAGATCGTGATCAGCGGCACGAACATATCGACGGCCTGAAAGGTCCGGGCCGCTGTGACGAGGACATGTCCGAGCCCGTCGCTCGACGTGATCATCTCGGCCAGAAACACCACGATGCAGGAAATGACAAGGCCGATCCGGCAACCGGTCAGGATCGACGGCATCGCGGCCGGCAGCACCACCTTGAACAGGATCTCATAGCGCGGCGTTCCCGCCGCCATGGCAGACCAGATCAGCTTCTGCTCCACCGTCGACGCGCCGTAATAGGTAGAGAGCAAAATGGGAAAGAGTGCATCCGCCGCCACCAGCGTGATCTTCGACCCGTGACCGAAGCCGAGCAGCAGCAGCAATGCTGGATAGAGCGCGACCTTGGGCAAGGGCGCGAGTACGCGAACGATCGGCCGGACCACGGCGTTGACAGCCGGACTGGCGGCCGCGGCGATGCCGATGCTGACACCGAGCACGACCGCAATCGCGAAGCCGGCAAACAGCCGGATCAGGGTCGCCGCGATCTCCTGCTGGAACGTCCATGTCACGAGCTGCTGCAGCAACCTGCTGAAGACGTATCCCGGTGGCGGCAGCAAGACCGCAGGCGCAAAGCCAAATGATACGAGGCCTTGCCACAGCGCGATCACCAGCACGATCGGCGCGAGGCCGAGGATGATGCTGGTGGAGCGAAGCTGCGGCATCATGAGAAGCTCAGCGGCAAATCGAACTGAGGCTCAGACCAGCGCACCAGCCTGGCGCGGACCCGCTCGAAGATCGCATCCAGGCAGATTCCCATCGCGCCGACGACAATGATCATCGCAAAGACGGTGTCGTATTGGCCCATGTCGAGGGCATTGAACAGGATATTGCCGGCGCCGGACTGACGCGCGATCATCTCGCTGGTAATCATCGTGATCAGCGCCAGCACGAGTCCGGTGCGGCAACCGGTCAGAATTTCCGGCAGCGCCGCCGGCAGTACGATCCGGACCAGCCGTTGCGCAGGCGAAAGCCCCATCGCGGCGCCCGACCACAGCATCTTCTCTTCCACCGCCCTGGCGCCCTCGAAGCTGTGATAGATCACGGGCAGGCTGACGCCGAGAAAGATCACCAGCGTCTTCGTGATGTCGCCGACGCCCAGCCACAGCATGATGATCGGCATCAAGGCTGCCTTCGGCACCGGGTAGATCACCATCAGGAGCGGATTGAAGAAGGCCGCGACGGCCCGGCTGCGCCCCATCAACAGGCCGAGTGGGATCGAAACCGATACCGCTATGCCAAACCCGACCGCCATGCGGCGGAGCGAGGCCAGGATGTTGATCAGAGCTTCCTTGTCTCCGAGGATGTCCGGGATTGCACGGATTGCCTCGATCGCCGTCGGGAAGCTGTCGTTCTTCAGCGCGAGCGACGCAACCTGCCATGCCGCCAGAAGCCCGATGCAGGCAAACACCGGCGCGGCACGCCTGCCCACGGCCGTCAGCGATGTCATGACGGCGATCCTGTCTCTTCGACCTCGTCGAACATGCGCTCGATGTCGACGACGTATTTCTGGTACCGTGGATCGAGCAGCAGCTCGCTGCGGCGGCGCGGCCGCGGCAGATCGATGTCGATGACCTCGCGGATACGGCCGGGCGATTTCGACATCATCACGACCTTGTCTGAGAGGAAAACCGCTTCGTCGACCGAATGAGTCACGAACAGCACCGTCTTGCGATCACGCTCCCAGATATTCAGCAGATCGTTCTGCAGGCGCGTTCGCGTGTGTGCATCGAGCGCGCCGAACGGCTCGTCCATCAACAGAACCTCAGGATGGTAAGCCAGCGTCCGAGCCAGCGCCACGCGTTGCTTCATGCCGCCGGACAGCTCCTTGGGATAGAAGTTCTCGTAGCCCTTGAGCCCGACCATTTCGATCAGGGCCCGGCTCTGTGCTTCCGCCTCGGTGGTGCGCACGCCCTGCTGGCGAGGGCCGTACATCACATTGCCCAGCACGGTCTTCCACGGAAACAACGCGAATTCCTGGAATACCGGACCGCGATCCGGCCCTGGTCCCGTGATCGTCCGTCCCCTGATCTTCGCTGAACCGCTGGTCGGGCTGACGAAGCCGCCGACGACGTAAAGCAGCGTGGACTTGCCGCAGCCGGACGGACCAAGGATGGAGACGAAGGCTCCCTCCTCGATCGAGAGGGAGATGTCCGATAGCGCTACATGGTCCTTGCGCGCCGAGGTCTGAAATACCTGCGAGACGCTCTCGATCTCGATGATTGCAGAAGCCGGTTTTTGCGGCGTCACCGGTCTCACCCATCCGCTCGATCTCGAAGGCACTACCTTCATCCCGTCTCACTTCGTTCGCGCGCGAACCCTGCGCAACAGGCTTGCTGAACATCTTCCGTCAGCGACGCAAGCTTAGCAAGAAACTTGCCAGACCAACCGCTGTTTCCGGGCAGGTTCGCCGCGTCATCCGAACCAGGGCCATTCTGCGGGTCCCTCATGTGTGACAGCCCCGCCCGGTGCCTGGCCAACCAATCGCGCATATTTCGCGAGGGCACCGGCACGGTGACGAGGCGGACGCGGCTTCCAATCCTGTCGGCGAGCAGTGAGTTCCTGCTCGTCGACCAGCATATCCATCCGCCGATTTGCGGCATCAATCCGGATCCTGTCGCCATCGCGAACCAGCGCCAGCGGACCGCCAACGAAGGCCTCGGGAGACACATAGCCGATGCACATTCCGCGGGTGGCGCCGGAGAACCGTCCATCCGTGATCAGGGCGACCTTCTCGCCCATGCCCTGTCCGTAGATCAGCGCGGTGACGCCGAGCATCTCGCGCATGCCGGGGCCGCCCACCGGCCCCTCGTTGCGGATCACGAGAACCTCGCCCGCCTGATAAGTGCGATCACGAACCGCCACGACGCAGGCCTCCTCGTCTTCGAAAACGCGCGCCACGCCTTCGAAGAACTGGCTCTTCAGGCCCGCAACCTTGATGACCGCGCCGTCGGGACAGAGGTTTCCCTTCAGCACCGCGACGCCGCCATCTGGCATGATCGGCGCGCCAGCCGCGTAAACGATCTCTCCGTCAGGTGCATTGGCGGCGCCATATTCTTCGGCGATTGTACGGCCCGTGACGGACAGGCAGCTGCCATCAATATGCCCGCTCTGAATCAGCTCCCGGATCACCACGGCGGCGCCACCGATATCGTAGACATCCTTCGCCGTATATTTGCCTCCCGGCCGCAGATTTCCGATCAGCGGCGTCCTGGCAAAAACCTCGCCGACATCGTCGATCGTGAATGCGATCCCGGCCTCGTTCGCGATCGCCGGCAGATGCAGCGCAGCATTGGTCGAACCGCCCGTGGCAGCTACGATTGCCGCACCGTTTTCCAGCGATTTCCGCGTCACGATGTCGCGCGGCAAAGGCCCGCCGCGCTCCAGCATCGCCATGATGAGGCGCCCGGCCCGCCTGGATATCTGCGCGCGTTCGGCATAGACACCCGGCACCATCGACACGTTGGGAATGGTAAGGCCCATCGCTTCAGACACCATCCCCATGGTGTTCGCGGTGAACTGCCCGGCGCACGCGCCGATGGTCGGCAGGCAAGCCCGCTCGATCCGCTCGAGCGTGGCGCCGTCGATCTCTCCCGTCATGAAGCTGCCGACAGCCTCGTAGGAGTCGAGCACGGTCAGGGTCCGCCCATCGACGCGGCCCGGCAGCGCGCTGCCGCCATAGATGAAAATGGCTGGCACGTTACACCGGACTATGCCCATCATCACGCCGGGAAGCGTCTTGTCGCATCCGCCGTAACCCATCAGCGCATCGTAGGCGAGCCCATGGACGACGGCTTCGATCGAGTCGGCAATCAGCTCCCGCGAAAACAGCGAGAACTTCATCCCCTCGTGATTCATGCTGATACCGTCGGAAACCGATACGGTCGAAAACTCGCGGGGCGTGCCGCCGGCCTCTTCGATCCCGGTCTTGGCCGCTGCGACCTGGAAGTCGTGCGTCATGTTGCAGGGCGTCTGTTCGCCCTTCATGCTGACGATGCCGACCATCGGCTTGGCAATCGCGGCGTCGTCGAGCCCCATGGCGCGCATGAACGCGCGGTGCGGAGCCCGGTCGAGACCATCCGTCGTGATCCGAGATCGGAGCTTCTTCATACGTGCGTCTTCTTCATGCAACGTCCCGGATCATTCTGGACGCCGCGACCTTCTCGCTCGGTTCATTCGACCGACCGCCTATTGCAGCGGAGCGACAATCGTCGAATGCTTGAATTGCGCGACATCCAATTTTGGCAGCATCCCTGTCTCCGCGTAGATGTCCAGCATCTTCTGGATCGCGGGGAAATTCGGTGCCGCGCCCGGATCGCGGCCAAAATCGTTGTCCTTGAGCAGATAGGTCTCGAGAACCGGAATAGGTGCCTTCAGGACTTCGTTGACGACCTTCAACGTCTCTTCGCGGTTCGCCAGCGCTTTCTTCATGCCGGAGGTAATGTCACGCACGTAAGCCTTCACCAGTTCCGGGTTCTTGTCGACGAAATCGGCACGGCAGGCTTCCAGGATGTGCACGATGTTCGGCATCGCCTGCGACAGCGAGAACAGTTTGCGCGTGCCGCCCTTTGCCTCCGCGCGTGCGGCAAACGGCTGGTTCATGTTGACCGCATCGACGCGGCCCTGCCGCAACGCATCTTCGGAGACGGCAAAGCCCACCTCGACCAGCTTGATGTCCTTGGCCGGATCGATGCCGTTCTGCTTCAGCAACAGATTGAACGGGCCTTGCGTGCCGCCGCCGATCACGGAGATTCCGACCGTCTTGCCCTTGAGATCGGCGATCGTCTTGATCGGGGAGTCGTCCATGACAGCCCAGTAGACCGAGAAACCACCGGCCTTCTCGAAGACGTGCTGCGCCACGATGTAGGCCTTGAGGTTGCCGCCAACCACGCCGTTGGCGAGCGACAGCGGCGCCTGCGTCGCGCAATCCAGCGCGCCCGCCGCCAACGCCTGCGTCATCGGAGCGGTGCCCTGAAACTGGGTCCATTCGATGTTGTAGGCCTTGCCGATATTGGGAAACTCAGCCGGGCGGCGCATCATCCAGTATTTGGATTCCTCGGCCGGAATGGTCCAGCCGACGCGAATTGTCTGCTGCGCCCATGACGAGCCCGCGCTCGCGCTCACGGCCGCTGCCGCCCCCAAAACCAGGATCCACTTCGAAACGGTTCGCATCGTGCCCACTCCGCTGCCCAGGCGCCGACCGGCGCCATCCAACCCGACTGCGGCAAATGTTTCATGGTTCAAACAATCAAGCAAGCCATGCAGGCCGGGCGGTTTCGTCGTGGGATACGCCATGTATGGTAGCGCAGCGTCGCGCGGCGCAGATGGAGGCAACCTATGGCTGAGGCAAGCAAGACAAACCCGCAACGCGCCGAGCGGCTCGGCTATCTCGGCCTTGGACTGATGGGGACACCGATGAGCCGGCGCCTGCTCAACGCCGGCCATCAGGTCACAGTCTGGAACCGTTCGGAAGGGAAGATGGCCGCACTCGTCGAGGCCGGTGCCAGGCGCGCAGCCACCCCCCGCGACTTGATGGAGAGTTCGGACATCGTCTTCATGTGCGTGACGGATGCGGCTGCCGTGGAAGAGGTGATCTTCGGGCCCGCGAGCATCTCAACCGCGGCTGGCGCGGGCAAGCTCGTGGTCGACTTCTCGTCGATCCATCCTGATGCCGCACGGGACCTTGCAACGCGATTGTTGGCAGCGAATGGCGCGGGCTGGATCGATGCGCCGGTGTCCGGTGGTACCAAGGGCGCCGAGGAAGGCACGCTTGCCATCATGGCCGGCGGAAAAGCCAGCGACATCGAGCGGGTCCGCCCCTACGTGCTGGCCATGGCACGCAGGTTTACCCATATGGGCCCGACCGGCGCCGGCCAGACCACAAAACTATGCAACCAGGTGATCGTCGGATGCGCGATGGTCGTTCTTGCGGAGGCAACACGCCTTGCCGTGAACGCCGGAATCGATGCCAACCGGTTGCCCGAAGCGCTCGCCGGCGGCTTCGCGGACTCCATTCCGTTGCAGCTGTTCGTGCCGCGGATGGTCCAGGGCATTCACTCACCCCCGCTAGGTCACATTGCTACAATGCTCAAGGACCTCGATACGGTCGCGGCCCGCGCGCAAACCACGGCGCCGCCGGTGCCCCAGGCCGCGCGCGCCCGCCCCAAATTAAGGCTCGCCCAACCCCCCCGCGGCGCGGGCCCCCACCCCGCCCCCCCCCCCCAACTAACACACCACCCCCCCCCCCCCCCCCCCCCCCCGCCCCCCCCCCCCCCCCCCCCCCCCCCCACGCCTGTGCCCATGGCCTCGCTCGCCGGACAACTTTTCAGGCTCGCCAAGGCCGCGCGAGGCGCGGACGCGGATGCGCTCGAAATCTACAAGCTTTCGGCAGGGGCCGCTGAACCGTCGAGCGCGAGCTGAAGCACGCTTGGAGTGACTACTTGCGCTCGTCGTCGGCAAGAAATCGGCCAAACGCACCTCGAGCGAAGAGCAGCGGCTCCTTCGTATTGTAAGTATAGGCCTCGACTGCACCGAGAAAGATCACGTGGTCGCCGCCGTAATAGCGATTGACCGAGCGGCATTGAAAATTGGCAACGCTCTCGGCGAGCACCGGCGCGCCGCCGAGGCCCGGCGCCCAGTCGACACCGGTGAACTTGTCATCAGACGATTTGGCGAATTTGCTCGCAAGCGCCTGTTGCGAAACGCCAAGAACGTTGACGGTGAAATGACTGGCGTTCTGGAAGATGGTTAGACTAGAGGAATAGACGACGAGGCTCCAAAGAACCAGCGGCGGATTCAGCGAGACCGAGGCGAACGAATTGCACGTCAGGCCATAGGGCTTGCCGTCAGGAGCCGCGGCCGTGATGATCGTCACGCCAGTGGCGTAGGTGCCTAGCGCACTGCGGAAATCACGGGGATCGATCTGCGAGCTGTCGCTCGCGAACTCGTTGGCCGGATCGGGAACGGCCGGCTGCTTCGGCAGATCATTCATCGGCCGGCCTCACAGCGTGAGATTCTCGGACGGCAGGCCCAGCGCCACGCGTCCATAATTGGTCCCGGCCGCATCGAAATTGAACGCGAGATGCGAATTGATCGCGTGCGCATCGCGGAATTGCCGCTGCAACGCGCCCGTCGTGAACAGGCCCCGTGCTCCGCTCGCGGCAAACAGCATCGACACCGCATCCGTGCAGAAATTTACTGAAAAAGCACCGTCGCGCCGATATCTGGTCTTGGTCGCCATATCGGGGATATGACCCCGCCTTGCATCCTCCATGGCATTCAGACAGGCCGAGCGCATGATCAGGCGGGCAGCATCGATCTTCGCCGAGGCCTCGGCGATTTTGATTTGGGTGCTTTGAAAGTCGCTCAGTTTGGCGTGATTATAGGTGGAAATGCGATGACGGACGACCTCCGCATAATCGTCGAGACACGCCTGCGCGTTTCCCAGCGCGACGCCTGAGAGGACGTAGGGAAACAGCGAGAACACCGGGAGCGCATACAGCGGGTTGGGATTGAGCTTGCTTCCCGGAGTCGGCCCACCGTCAAGATCGCCGACCGCGACCGTCATGTCGTCGGGCACGAAAGCGTCCCTGACCTCCACGTCGCAAGACCCTGTCCCGCGCAGCCCTGCGACATTCCAGGTGTCGAGGACTTTGTAGTCGGCTTTCGGCAGCAGAAATATCCGATACTCGATGCCGTCTGCCTCATCGTCGGAGTAGACCACGCTTGCAAGCATGTTCCATGCGCAGGAGGCAACGCCCGAGGAGAACGGCCAGCTGCCATGGAGCCGGTATCCGCCCTCGACTCTCGTGGCACGTCCGGCGGGAAAAATGAACGAGGACGCGATCAGCGCGTCCGGATCACGACTCCAGACCAGATTCTGCGCCGTCGGCTCGAACATGCCGAGCATCCAGTGATGGCTCGCCAAATTGGCCAGATTCCACGCCACCGACGCGTCCGCCTGTCCGAGCAGGTCCGCGCAATCGATTAAGGCGACATAATCGAGTTCTGCGCCGCCGATGCGCTTGGGCTGGAGCATCCGGAACAGGCCCGCGTCGTGCAGATCCTTCTCCGTTTCGGGCGGCAAATGCCGCAACTCCTCCGTCCGCGCCGCCCGCTCTCGCAGCCGTGGGACGAGCGCGCGGGCCTTCGCGACCATTGCCGCATGGGCAGGCTCATCGAATTGCGCCCCTCCGGGCCGGCCCACGCTCGGCTCTTGACCAGGCGCCATTCGTATCCCTCGCTTTCACACATTTATGCGGCGAGACCCTTGCCAAATCAAGCTGAGGCAGCGCTGTCCGGATATGGTCGCCTGAACCCGGGCTGCCCGGGAAGATACGATGCCGCGAAGGTGGCGGCATCGCCAAACCGTGATCCGCCAGCCGCACGAGGCTGGCCTGCAGGACTCAACCCTCAGGTTCAGCCCGACGTCGAGGGTTTGCCCGAGCCAAAGACGCCCTTTTGGGTGAACTGGGATATCCGACGCTCGTCGTAACCGAGCGTGTCCCGCAAGACCTGCTCCGTATGCTCGCCCAGCAACGGAGCAGCCACAGGATCAATCGGGCCGGTCAAGCTCATGGCAATCGGCGGCTCGATGTTCGGGACCCACCCCGCCGTACGATGCGGAATCCGGTTCAAGCGATGGCGCTCTCGCGCCTCCGGTGCATTGAACCCCTCCTCGACCGTCCGGAGATAGCCGACCGGGATATTAGCCAGCTTCATCTTGGTCATCCAGTTCTCGAGGGTATCGCTCGCAAAGACCTCCGCGATAGCTGCTCGCAAGAGCTCCTTGTGCTCGGAGCGGTCTTTGCGCGTTGCAAACTGCGGATCGGTGATGAGATCGGGCCTGTTCAGCACCTCGACGACCAATCTGCGATAGAGCCGGTCATTGGCACACGCGATGTAGAGCGGCCCATCGGAGGTCTCATAGACGCCGACAGTAGGAGACCCGCTCGGCGAGTTACCAAACCGCCCAGGGTTCTCGCCGTTGATCAGATAAGCCATGCCGTAGAAGCCCGTCATCCCCATCGCGATGTCGAACAAGGCGACCTCGACGTGCTGGCCGCGACCGAGCCGATCCCGCGCCAGCAGCGCCATCAGGATGGCGTTGCAGGCAGACATCCCCGTCGCCATGTCCACGATGGGCGGGCCGGTGCGAACCGCCGGGCCATCGGCAAATCCGTTGAGCGACATGAAGCCGCTTTCCGCCTGCGTGATCGGATCAAAACCGGGACGCGAGGCAAACGGTCCGGTGCGCCCGTAGGCGGAGATCGAGCAATAGACTAGCCGCGGATTGAGCGGCGCAACCGTTTCATAGTCGAGGCCAAATTTCTTCATGACCCCGCTGGAGAAGTTCTCGACGACCACGTCGGCCTTGCGAATCAAATCCAGCGCGATCTCACGAGCCTCCGGCACGGTAAGGTCGAGCGCGATGCCACGCTTGTTGCGATTGAGGCTCAGATAGGCAGCACTCTCTCCACCGATCTCGGCGTGTTCATACGCACGCGTGTCATCGCCTCCGTCTGGATTCTCGATCTTGATGACGTGCGCACCGAAATCAGCAAGCGTCTGCGTACAGGCCGGGCCGGCAACCACACGCGTGAAATCGACGACCAGCAGACCATCGAGCGCGGTAGGCGCGCCCGTCGCCCGCGACGAACGTTCCGGCAATTGAGGCTTGGTGGGCATCGACGGCGCTCCCTTACATCGGCTTATCGTTGCCGAATTTCCCGCAGGAGCAAACTTAAAGCCCGGCACCGCCGACTTCGCAAGTGCTTCGCCCGCATCGCTTCAATAAGCAAAAAGGGCCCGGCAGCTGTCAAGCTGCCGGGCCCTTGAACGTTCCGTGTTGCGCTTCATCTCGCGCGAACCATTTTTACGTTGCGTGAATCGCGTTCCGCACCACGGGAAACTTGGCCCACTCGTTCAGCGAAGCCGCTTTCGCCAGTAAAGCGTATGCGGCCAAGCCCAGGGCACGTGGGGTTCGAAGAGCCGATAGCCCGCCCGGATGAAATTATTGGCAGACACCGCATTGTCCGTGGTATCCGAGACGATGCTGTCCCATCCAATACGCCGTGCCCTTGCCTCGATCACCCGCATCAGCCTGCACTGGAGGTCACGTCCCCGGTGCCGCTGCAACACACCGACCCTGGAGAAATAACCGCCATTTCGAATGTGCGTTGACGGCACGACACCGGCGAAGGCTACTGGCTCATCGCCGTGATAGGCAAGCCACCACGCCCCTAACTCGAATTGTGGCAAGGGAGCCGCATCGAAGAACGTCGACTGATGTAGGTCGGCCAATGTATCGACGATGTCGTCATCGGATGCATCGACGATGCGAATTCTGTACATGAGACCGTCCATTGGATGGAGTGCAGAAATGTCGTACCCGTTGAGGCTCATTTGCCCAGCACGACCTTGACGCCGAGCCAAACCGCGCCCATCAGCCCGGTCGCAATCACGGTAATTACGGCCTTGAAGGTGTAGCTCTGCGCCTGCTCCACGCTCGTCCGCCATCGGCGCAGGTGCTGAAAATCGGCCCTCAGCTCCTTTCGGTCGTCATCTTCGATTCCGAAAGACGCCAGCACCGATGCCACCGTCCTCAACACGATGGCATCGATGTTCGCCTGCTGAAGCCTGTGTTGCTCGGCCAGCGTCTCGGCAACGATCGCCCTGATTTCGTCATCTGGCATCTTCACCTTTTGATGATCCTCGCAACGTTCTCGAAGCCACGCTTGGCGAAGTAGAAGGAGACAACCAGATTGGCTGTGATCGCCGCAAATCCCGCGAGGGCGTCCGTAGAACCAAAGCCGAGGACCTTGTCCCAGACCAGGAGTTTCGCGAAGTAAAGCGCGACGCAATAGCCCATCAATTTGTCCGGCTCCCACCAGTGCCCGATCTCCGCGATGCGGTACTGCATGACGGCTTTGGTTTCGGCCGTTTGCGACGCGATCTCGCTCGCCGCAAGATCCGACGCGATCTTGGTGTCGACATTTTCAGCCTTCAGCTTCGCGCTGTAGGCGTCGATCAGCGCCTTGACGACGGGCCCGCCGAGAAACGAGATGATCGTCATCCACATTAGCCGTTCCTCCGAAGAGTTCTCAGGCGTGCGATGATCGTCACGACGGAGATCATCAGCAGGATGCGTCCCGTCGTCTTGACGTCGCCGATGGCCGCGCCGATCTGGTCCTTGAGGTCGGGATCACCCAGCGTGTCGGCGAGATCATCGATGATCGAAGCCAGCGCACCGGCGAGCGCGAGGCAATAGCTCCAGGCGATGGTCATGGAGTGCAGGCAGGTCGTTTTGATTCTCGCGAGCATCACGGTTTGCTCCTTAGTGCCGCAAGTCTTGCCTCGAGCGACTTGATCAGGCTGTCGGCGCCTGTCACGAACCGGAGGACCGGGTCCTTGCAGAACCAGCAGGTGCCAAAGCCCGCAGCGAAGAGCAGGATGTCGAAGATCATCCGCATGTTCATTTCCTTCCAAAAATCGCTCGGATCAAATTGATTGCGAACGCGCCGATCGAGCCCTTCGACGGGTTCGTCAGTGACGGCCCTGCTGGGTCGCCGGCCGCTGGGCTTTTTGCGCTCTTCGCCGCTGCAAAGCTGATCTCGGGATCGAGCTCCATCAGAGCGATCATGAGCGCCGCGCATCCCAGTTGAGAATCGACCTTGCTTGGATCGTAGACGCCGTCCCGGACGTACTTCCCGGCGCGGTATTGGTTGGTGCCGGACCAGAGATAGGGCGACGGCACACCCCGGGCCGCATAACCAATGCCGTTGTAGGTCTCGAGCGCAGTCAACGCTGCCGCGATTGACCAGTCCTTGTGGCGCGCGAGAAAAGGCGGACACTTGACCAGCGCATCGACGGCAGCCGCCTCCCAAGACGCGAACGGGCCTCGCCCGGCCGGAACGTGAACCGAGACCCGGTTCCAGGGATCACCCTGGGCCAGCGAAGCCGCCCAGTCCTGGGAGGATTCGCGTTCGTGGATGACGGCAATAAGCGGCCAGGGGACACCGGTCTTGGCCTCAACCGCCTGGTACCGCTCCTTGGCGTGATAGAGGCGCAGCGCAATATTGGCCGCTTCGGTCTTCAGGGTCAGCTTGGCGCTTTGCCAACGCTTGACGTTCGCCGCGGACAGGGCGTTGAGGTCTACCATTGATGAACCTGGGTTGAGGGTGTAGGTTCTCGCCCGTGCGGCGAGCATTCTCATCGCGTCTAAGAGGTTTTGAAACTCACATGCTTGCCCCCACCCAGCCGCTTGGTTGGCTTCTGCGGCTTCCGTTAAGGCTCGCCCCACCAGACGCTGCATTGCCGATCCTTACGGGGCCAAACCGGGGCCTGAGGTGGGTTGTTGGGGCCGGAAATCACAGTTGCTGGCTCGGCACATACGAAAGCGTCATTGCCGGATCGATTGCCGCACGTGTTAAGCCCGGCATGACGGTGTTCGATGTCGGCGCGCATGCCGGTTACTACACGCTGATGATGTCTCGGCTAGTTGGACAAGGCGGTCGGGTTTTTGCGTTCGAGGCGAACCCGGAAAATGCTAACAAGCTCCGCAAGCACTTACAGATCAACGGCATCAAGAACGTTGAACTGATTGAGGCTGCTGTCTCGGACCGAACCGGCGCTGCCTTCTTCGAAGTCGACGTCGGTCGCGATAAATATGGCTATATGGGAACACTCGCCGAAAGCGGAGTGTCTGTCAGAACCGTCGTGTTGGACGATTTTCCTATTCCCGATCTGATGAAGATGGACATCGAGGGTGCCGAAACACGCGCTTTCCTCGGCGCTCCCCGTCTTTTGTCGGCCCAGCGGACCGCGATCTTCCTTGCGCTGCACGACCAAGCTATGGAAGAGGCGCCAGCCCTTCTCAAGCGCAACAACTTCCTTCTTCAGCCGATCGCGGAGCGGGAGACGTGGGCCACGCCGGCACTCAGCTAGACTATCCGCAGCAGCTTGTTGGCGATGATTGTCGGTTGTACGTTCCGATGGGCGCCACCTCCCGTATTGGTCGATGTGACGGCGGCATTCCCTGCGGTGATGGTACCGCTAATTGACATCTGACCAAACTGTCCACCAGGAGAGCCGGGAACCGATAATTGACTACCTCCAGGCGAAGCAGAACCAGCGATATTCGAGGTTGTCCAAGCCGTGTAACTGTTCGTTGTTCCAGTCAATGAGATCGATCCACTATTCGATGACGTGATGCCAGTCGGGATCTCTGCGATTGTCAGCGTGTGGCTCTCAATCCCACCAACAGCGCCAAGCGCTGCTGCGCTCGTGCCGAAATAGGTTGATGTGAGCCTAGACGCCGCGCTTCCGCCCATGTCGTCCTTGCCGGCAATCACGCGCCCACGCAGATCGGGGATATTGAAGGTGGTCGAGCCGTCGCCCGTTCCAAAGGTCGTGCTCAACAGCGTGAACAGCGCGGAATAGGTAGTGCGAGAGATCGCCTGCCCGTAAGGGAAGACAAAGTTGCTGTTCGGCGCCGTGGTGCCGAAATAGTCGATCATGCCGCCAATCGGAACGGTGAACGGAAGTTGATAGAAGTCCTTCAGCCGCCAATTGTCGCCGGAAAAGTAATAGACCATCGTATAAACGCCGCCAGCGATGAGCGTGGCGGACGGGACCGGAGTAGAGCCGCTTGCAGTATCGATGATGATCGTAGAAGCACCGAGGCCATCAACGTTCAGTGTCGCGCCCGCCCCGTTCGTAGCGCTCATCGTGACGGCCAGCTCGGCGCCGTTCATCAATGCTTTCGACGCGAAGACCTGGTTTGTCGTGAGGGTGTATGCCGTCGAGGTGCCGCCCGTTAGCAGAAGCCCAGCGATGTCGTCGCGATACTTCGCCGTCGCCGCCATCATCGCGCGCGCCGAGTCGTTGACGCTGGACGGCGACTGGCCTTCCGCCCAGTTGATGGTGGAATCCGCAGTCGCGTCGGCGGATGCCGTTTGGGACCATTTGTAGAGAGTCATACTGCATCCTCAATTGGAAGAGCGGCGCCGTGAGGCGCTATCATGAGCTTCGAGAAAGTCGTCGTTGCGGCCCGTCAGCCGGATGTTTTCGTCTCTCTGGCGCACAGCTCGATATACTGAGCGCAGCGACAGGACGGAGCCCGGGCCGTCAGGAGGTTGCGGATCACGCCCGGGGGGACGCCGGGACTCTCGCTTGCGATTCCGGCGACACGCGCGTCGATGATCCCATCGATTTCGGCGCGCAACTCCTCAATCCGATCCTCAATTCTTGTCACCGGCTGCTGTTGTTGCTTCAGTGCCATTGGTCTCTTTGCCTTTCGTTTGTGCCTCGAATGCCGCCAGTCTCTGGCGGATGGAGGCTGCATCGTTCTGCGCACGCCGGAGCGCGCGTTCGCGTTGAGCTTCGTGCGAAGCGAGATGAATCTGGATGTCGTAGGGTAGCGCGTCGAACTGTCGTTTGAACCGCCCCGGCCACGACCGCGGCGGAGGAATAGCCGCAATCCCACTCATCGCGCTCGCGGCCAAGCCGCCCAGTGTGGGATCCGCGAGGCCGAGCGCGACATGCATCCGCGATATGTCCTGCACGGCCGGCCAGAGCCGGCTCATGCCGAGCGACGCGCAGTCGGTGACAAAACGGGCCACCGATGCAGGTGTCGCCGGACAGGCGGTCGCGCCGTTCAGCTCACACCATTTGACGAACATTGGCGCATCGCGCAGCCGTGCCTGCGCAAGCGCCGTCAGTAGCGGATGGATCATCGCTTCGCTTTGCGCAGCGCTTCATGGAGATCGCCCATGCGCCGGCGCAGGTCGACCAGCTGAACGCGCTTTCGCAGGCTGTGAGGGCTCGAATCGATATCGCCCCCAAGCTCGGCATCAAATTTCTCGAGCGCTGCCGCGCGCTTCTTCAACCCATAGAGCGCGAAGTTCTCCGCAATCCGATCCCGCGACATCGGCTCGCCATAGAGATTTCCGCTGATGGATTCGGCGCGTTCAATGAAATTTCGGTCGTCCTCGCTCATAGTGCGCTTTCCTGTCGTGGTGTCACTTTCGTCGATCGATCGGCGAAAAGAAGATCGGCGGCGGGATCCAATGCTCCGGTCGTTCGGCTCGCCGTAGCGTTGGCGTGGATTGCTCCTCTGCGCCCGCCCGGCTTCCCGTTTCGGCATACGCATTCATCTCGTCCATTGGGTACCCGAGCGCGGCGTATGGGTTGAGCTCGCGGCGGATCATGTGATCAGGCCATGACCAGATCAGTTTTGCCTTCTCATTGGGACCCGGAAGAACTCCCGTCCCATACCCCTCAGTCGCAACATAGAGATCGTCGCCTCTCTGGACGATCGAGCGGAAGACGTTGCCCGGGTGGAGAAGATGCCCAGGCATCGTGGTATTCACGATCATCAACCGGTCGTCGTCCACGTGCTGGCGAATAGGGCCAAAACCTCGGACATCCATCACCGCTCCCTCAGCGCTGTTCTGGTCGCCCTGAAACGGTATTGCGTGCCCTTTGAGCGATTCAAACGCCGATAGGGGTGTGTTGCCCTGCCTGGTGCTTCCGACCCACTGTTCTCTTTGGTAATGATGTGGACCGCTCGGCACTGTGACCTGTCGTCCGCCCAAAAAAGGGATGCCAAATTGGATTGGCGATTGCATCGTGGGATCCACGCAGAATGCTCCGCTTGCTTGCAATAAGAGTTGAGCGCACGTCTCCCCTGGACGCGCGAGTTTTTGGTGGTCGAGGGCTGGAGGCTGGTGATGTAGCTGACCCAGAGCTTGAAGTGCTGCGACGAGCTGAAGATCGGCAGTGGCCCTGGCGCGCTCGCAGCCGGGCTGATCGCACGGGTTACATGCGGCCCATGAACATCAGAACGCGCGAGCTGATGGTGTCTGAAGGTTGAACGTCGAAGCCTCAGGAATTAAAGGCGAGCCCGGTAAGCCCTCCGGCTCAGCCTGATGCGGATTGGTCGGCGCGCGTGCCTCGCTTGAACCACCTGATCAGGCGGCCGACCGCGGCGACGACGAGCCACGTAACGAGATTTGTTGCGGCCATGACAAGAGCCGCGATAATGGGCCCGTCCGCGGTTCGCGGAATGTCATTCGGACCGGGCCACATCAACACGACAAGCACACCGACGAACAATATATTGGCGAGCGCTATGCTGGCCATGAACCGCCGCATCGGCGGCAATCGCAGGCCAAACAGCTCTGGCGTCACGACGAGGGTTGCCCCCACAAACAGACAGACGAAATGTAACAGCGAGAAAGAAATGGCCGCCATTACGAGCGAAACGATGGATATAAGGCCGTATGTGACGAAAAGGCCCACGACCGACACAAGCAGGAACTTGATGAAAACATCGAGGACGATGATCGATAGCCACCGGGACGCCGAGAAATTCAACTTGCCCTCCTCAACCAATATCGACCCGTTGTCGCCGGATGTTGTCGCAAGATAGAGGTTGCCTGGACGAAAACGACGCCCTGGCGATGCGCCGCTCCCGGCAATCTGAGCACCTTCTCCGAGCCGCAGGTCGTTTCACCGCCTGGGTTGTCGTCTGCAGATTGCACTACTCGGTCGCTCAACTCAATGCCCGCTCGACGTCCGCGCCTGGTATCTCATAGAACTCGCCCGGGCTGGAAAGCCATGCGCCGAGAGGACAGCTCGGACTGCGCCCGCTCGACGCGGACGCTGCCCGCACATTCAATCATCAATCGTTCCGCCGTCGAAGGTCAGGATGCTCGACACGAGAACTACTCCAATCGTTCGAAGGACGGTTTTCCGGTGGACACCGCTCACCGCCGACCGGCTGTCTTTGCCTGATAGAGCGCGACCGCGTCCTTGAGATCGCCGGAGCTGGAAAGCCGGGCGCTCAACGTTCGCAGATCATGCTGCTCGCCCTCGCCCCGGCGCGCCGCCATGCCCGGCCTCTGCACCGGCGGCATCGGCTTAGTCGTGACGGCGTCCCTCGCTTTCATCATCAATCGGTACTTGCCTGCGTCGTACATCATACGCTGGAACGTCGCATTGCGCATCAACGGCTCGCTGTCGAAGAGGCGCCGCATTTCTTCCGGTTGGATGCCGCTGGCTTTGGCCGACGCCATGATTTCCTGCGCGACCGCCTGCCTGACGTCTTTCGATTCCTGCTTGAGCAACGTCTCAAGCCGGGCGTCCTCCGCCTTTGCATAGTTCAGAAAGCTGTGCCGCGAGACGTCCGCCGTCCGCCGCATTTCCTCATTTTGCCGGGCGCGCAATTGCTCGCTCGCCGCGACGATCGCCTGGATGCGTGAGAGCTTCGCGGGATCCTGATGTGCGATTTGCGCGAGGGCTTCCGGAAGCCGCTCCGGTGCCAGGCCGGCCAATTCTGGAAACTGGCTGACAAAGCTCGCCTGCGCGATCTGCATGGCGGCATCAAGTCCTTCGGCATAACTCCGCCGTGCGCGCTCGACCTCGCCCACCTTTTCCTCGAGCGCCAGCCGCACCTGCGGATGCTGCAAGAGCTGCTCGAGATCGGGGTCGAGCTCCGCGGAACGCTTCTCGCGATCATTCGTGGCGTGTGACGAGGCTTCGATCTCCCCAGGCCCGTCGCGCCCTTCAGGCTGCTCAAAGCCGTAGAACTCGGGCGCATCCGGATCATTGGCAGCCACTTCGGCGCGAAGTACATCGATCCTTGCCGCGAGCGCCTCCGAAGACTCGCCCTCGGTGATCCGCCTGTCGCCGGCCGTAGCGCTCGCATAATCCCGAGCTGCGCGCGCGAGGGTCACCGCCTCGTTTGCCGCAGCGGGCTTGCCCTGTGCGTCGGTATACTGCCTGACGATGACTTCCGGCTGTGAATCGGATCTTTGGTCAGCAGCATCTCGCAGTGACGCGCTGTCACTGTCGATCGACTGGAGATCGCTCTCCCTGTCCGGGTCCGGCATTTCTGCATACCCTGCGTTGACCAGGTCGAAAGCGGCGCCTGTTGGCTCCGCGTCTGTGGGGACCGTCATGTCCATCCTCCCTACTTCTTGAAGGCGTTGATCAGGCCGCTGATGCCGCCTGCAATCGTTGCAAACTGGTCAGCACCGGACTTCTGCTGTGTCCCCGTCGTCGTGCTGTTGCCCTGCTGTCCAAGTTGCGCGATGGGAACGCCGATCTGCGCGAGCAGACTCAGCGCCTGCACGGGAATGCCGCGGCGCTGCGCTTCCTCCGCCAGCGTAGCGTTGGCTCCGTAATTCTGCGCATCGAGCGCCGATTGCGCGGCAGTGACGCCCTGGCCGCGATTGGTGAGGTCGCTCTGCTGCATTTGGGTGAGGGCATTCGCGGTGGTATTGCCGGCATTGTAGAGCGCGCCTGCGGAGGCAAGCTGGTTCGCCACGTCCTGGTTGTATTGCGCGGCGATCACCGGCGCCTCGGCCGCCGCGACGCCCCTTCCATAGGCCATTTGGTTGGCGCCACTGAAATCACGGCCGGCGGCGGCGAACTGCGAGTTCACATCGTTGCCGACGTCCGATCGAATCTGCGCGAGCTGCGCCGCGAGTGCCGGGTTGCCCCCGATCATGCTGCCGTTCGCGTATGGCGTCAGCCAGTTGCGATAGGAAGCGAGGTTGTCCTGCACATTGGTTGTCTGCGCGGTGGCGCCGCCGCCGCCCAGCAGCGATTGTGCATAGCTGGCGATCTGGCCTGCATAAGGATTGCCTGATGCGGCGTTGTTCTTCAGGGTGTCGAGCGCAGAGCTCTCCGCCGACGTCAGGCCGGTGTTGTTGAGCCCCGTGCCGATCTGACCCAACATTGTTTGCAGCGCCGGCTGCGCGGCAGCCCAGGGTGCCGATTGCGATTGCACGGTCTGTGTGGAGGTGGATTGTCCGCCCATGGACGATGTTTCCTTGAGTATGAGTTCGCTCTTCGCAAGCGCGAGTGCTGGTCGAAGCGACGAAGCACCAATGTGAATTTGTCAGTCGAACGGAAAGAAAATCGGTGGCTGCACGACCTTCTTTTTTGGGGACGTCCCGCTCGCCAACTGGGCCAGGTCTTCCGGCGGGATCTGCAGCAGCGCGGCCAGTTGCCGCGAATCGAACGGCAGCGTCTGAGCAGGGCCGGGATCGAATTCGGCAGTCTGCCATGGGCGCACATCCATGAACGGGTTCGTCGTCTGCCCGTCCGGATTGGACGCCGGTGGAATTGCTCCATTTCGTCCGCGGGAAACGCGAGATTTTCCAAACAGCCGGTCGATCAAATCCCGGCCGACTGGAGCACGTTGCTCGTCCGACCTTGGCTGCAGCGGAGATGGGGTCGGCGGCGGAACGCCGAATGGATCGGGACCTTCTCGAGGAGCCAATGGGGGCTGCGACCAAGGAGGAGTTACCGGCGGGATCACTCTCCAATGGTCGAAATCTGCCCACCATGGCGGCTTCGGAATCGCACCTTGAAGACCAAAATTGGGTATCCGTACGTTCGGGTCTTTGAATGATCGTGACATCGAGGTTCTCACGGAATGAAAATTATTGTGGACGACCTATCAATGGGCGCGCCGTTCAGACGATTCATTGAACGATTTCGCCAATTGGAAACTTCTCGAAATCTCATTCTTCAGGGGTCGTAGATCACGCGATAGATCAGACCCAATCGCTTCGCGATCTTGTCGACTTCGTCCTGACTGTTCGGATAGTGCTGGTAGACGAGCCTGGTCTTGATCGCGCTGGCATGAAGACGAGGGTTCCAGGTCCACAGCACGGCGGGATACCGACCGGTCGACCGATAGAGATTCATGAGTGTCCGTCGGATGAACATGCTCTCCGGCGGATCGGTAAAGGCGGGACCGGCGATTCTATCGCGATAGAACTCGGTCCAACGGCGCCACGCCGGCTCCTTGTCGGAGTTGGTCCGTACGCACTGCATCGACGTCAGAAAAGGCCCTGCCTGGTCCTCGCCCTCGATGAAGCCCACGCAATCATGGTCGGGAAATTGCTGGATAGCTCCCCAAGCTACGAGGGCATCGTCCAGGACGTAGGTCTCGGACGAAGCAATCAGGATAAAACTCGCGCAGGCAAACAAGCAGAAATCCCGAACGACAACGATCGCGTTGCGATCCCTGAGCACATTCGCCAATTGAACTGCGCGCGCGGGGTCCCCTCCGCGGCTGCGAACGATGGTGATGCCCCGATCCGCCAGATCTGCCGCAGCCGAAACGTCCAAATCCGATGTGATCACGCCATCGAGGCACAGCGTGCGCTTGTCTTGCGACAATGCGATCGGGCGGGCGATGTCGCCGCGACAATAGTCGGCTGCGTGACCGTAAGGAGCGAAGTCCGTCTCTTGTGCTTCGGATGGGCGGCCGCTCGTGCCAATGACCAGGCAGATCAGCGCAAGCCAGCTTCTCGCAAACCAACCAGGCAGCCAGCTTCGATCCCCACGCTTCGGGCTGGATCGCGCCACATCCGCTGTCGTAAAGCGCGCCCCGCCGCTCTCATCTGGATGACGTTCGGCCCACGACATCTTCGGCCTCTAAGCTTGCGAAAACACGGGTTTTCCCAACTTAGAACAAATCAAGAACAAATGCAACCCTAAATCGCACGGAATGTTGAGAACGCGCGTACCGCCGCTACAGCAAGCGCTTGTCGATGATCGCATGGGTCTCTTCGTATCCGTCGAGAACGCGTGCCCACCCCTTCCGTCCGAAGATGCGCACGCACCGGCACCCTTCCGCTTCGGCATAGGCCTCGATACCGCGTATGAGGAACAGCCAGCGCGTCATGCCGGCGCCGGCGCAGGCCGTGATGACGCAGACCTTGCCGGCATCCGTCTGCTGGAGGCTCGTCGATGCGACGGCTTCGACCACTGAGCCGTTCCAGGCCACCCAAAGCAGCGAGACACCAGCAAGAATGTCGCGCTCGATCGTTGCGAATGTCGATAATCCCGTCCTGACGATCGCCCGCTTGATGAGGGGCGCGACAAGCGGCCAGATCTCGCGCACCCGCCCCGGATCGATGCAGATGAGCTGCGTTTTGTCACGTCGATCCGGGCAGAAACAGCGTGCTGGCGACATCCGGCTAGTCATGCGCAATTCCGAAGGGTGGACGAAGAATGACATACGCGCTGCCGGGATCGCATCCGGGACGTAGACGCACAAACTGTCATTCCTGCCCATCGCAAGGATCGTCGGGCGGAGTTGACTGCAATGGAGCGATACGCTGCCCGACTGCGATCTCGATGAGAAGCTTCCCATCTGCACCTTCCCAGCACATGATCCGGTTGATCAAGTGCGGCGCGGCAAAATCCGCAATGGCGTAGTCGCCCCGCCAAGTGAGGCCTCATTTGGCGCTAGGTGTAACCACCGCTCTCTGGAACTCCCAATTGCTCTTCTTGAGGAAGGGAGCGACGAATGCTAAGCATCGTGCGTTGAACTCTGAGTTCTCACTAGCTGCAATCGCACCGGTCGGCATGAGTGGCGGGGCCTCGATGTCCGGCTGCTGCTCGCTCATTGAAAATCTCGGTTCAGAGATGAGATTAAGTCGCGCCAAGCTAGCAGAGACTGTAGCCAAGCCGGTCTAGATCCTCGACCCGCCAGTTAACCCAATTGATCGAAATTGTTGTACCCGCAGGTACTTCAGACTTCGCAAGTCTGTATTCGCTCATCTGTCCAAGGTTCTTGAGGCACACCGCCCGGCTTAGACGTGCATCATCGAGAAAGAATGCCTCGTTCATCTCCAAGGATCGCCTCACCACGTCGAGATAGATCGCTTGAGCTTCATCCCAGTAGTTCTGGTCTCTCAGCCAGTGCGCCACCATTTAAGCCCCGGCGAGAGATTCCCGCTGTACACTCGGACTAGATCCAAGCTGGCCGATTTTGGCACGCAGCACCTCCTCCACCCAACCAGTCGAGGGATCTCGTCTCCGGTCAGAGCCTCCCCATGCTCGCGAAGAAGAGCCTCGGCCTCATCGTGCCGTCTGTCGAACATCAGAGATACGAACTTTTGTGCTGAAGAGGACATTCGCAACTTCCCGGTTCGCAGCAATCGTTAGCGCCTTGGATTTTAGATCCCCTCCTCAGGGAGCTCGAATCTAGGCACCTCGTCCGCTGACGTGTCCGTAGAACGCTTCGGCCGAAATTCATTGTATCGATCAAGAACGTCCTTCCGGATCAATCCGGGAGGCGCGCGATCGACGAAATCACGCTCCCGTCCAACGTCGATGGCGCCCTTCTCCAGTCGAAGCGACATAATTCCCTCAAGCACGTCGGATAACAGGTCGCCGCGACCAATCTTCAGCAAAATGCGAGCCTTATAACCAAGAGCCTCCCGCCGACGCTGGCCGCTGCGATACGCACGCTCGATCGCAACATCAATGCACCGGAGAGCCGCTTCAAAATCCTGCTCATCGTATAGATAGGCATTCGCTCTGATTATTGGAAACCGGACATCATCAGGGAACTCCTGGATCATCCCGTCCGCCAATTGGCGCGCGTCGCGATCGCGGTTGGCAATGGTCAGAAATGGATTAAGCAGCGAAGCTAGTTCGAGCCGGTCTTCTCTTGCCGAAGTTTTCAGGCGCGATTCAATAGCGGCAACAATTTCGTCCGGAGGTACGCCCGCACGCAATTGTTTCATACAAACCTGCTCTAGCTCGTCGATCGGCGACATGTTGCAAGTCTCCTTGAGTGCAAGACGTGACGCCTAGGCTAACGAACGTGAATTACCCCGTTATAGCTGGTAGAATTGAACGAAACAAGAACAACGTCAACTCGAACTCAAATTCCGGGTCGGCTTCGCCCCCGCCCCTCACGCTCATCCCGACCAGCAACGATTGCCCACACATGAAGCTCAGATCGCTCACCGTCGCCAAGCGGCATTCTCAGCGCCGCTTCTTTGATTTCCCGCTGCTTTTCCTTTCAGCCTCTCTCTGACGAGCCAGAAACTCTTTCACGTGTTCAGGATCGACGTCCTTCATCGTGAATTTGCCTTCCTGCGGCTCGTTCCGATAGCATTGTTGCAATCTAGTGTCCGCTCTCTCCTTACATATCCTCTCGTAGACGGGATCGACGAATCCAAATTGTCGGCACCAATCATTTTTCTCGTCCTGCCAATCCTGAATGCATTCCCTTCGCCTTTCATTGTCGTTGCCACCCGATTTGGCGCCATTACCGAATCCGCCGCCTGAACCGCTGCCGCTTGCATCCGCATCAGGATAGTTTGCCGGCGGCTCTTGGTCTGGCACCAGAGGCGGAGATGCGACGCCGGCCGAAGGTTTGCCGTCCCCATCCGGTCCCGCGCGGACTCCGTCCCGGGAGATCGGGGAAACACGCCGCAATTCGCGATAATCTGGATCCGTCAGCCCACCAAGCCCCAAAATCGATGGAGGCAAACGGCCGCGACCATTGGCCTCCGATGTAACGGGCGGCTTAGGGAACGGCGTCTGTGGGCCTCGAAGCTCGCTGCGCGGATTCGAAATACGCACCGGCCTGTTCGCATCAAGAAGTCCTGGCG
>NZ_JBVVPL010000014.1:0-157246 GCF_055807615.1 Bradyrhizobium sp. MV1.5
CCGCAAGCGATCGCGCATCGTGTCGTTGAAGCCCGACAGCTCGATGCGGTGAGCGCCCATGACCCGGACACGGCGAAGCTGGAGCCCCTCCGCAAGCTCAAGGACGGTCCGCCCCTCCATCAGCGCGGCGAACGCTGCCTCCGGTGTCAGCGCCGGTGCGTCTGCCGCAAGGACGTTCGCGGCCCAGGTCGCCGAGACCTTGCGGCCGATGATGCGCTCCCCCGCGTCGGTCTGGAGCCGATAGACCCGGGGCGATTCGTTCGGCAGCCGCTTCCAGATCGGCAGCAGCAGGCCCGCCACGACATGGATCGTGCTTTCCGTGAACTCGGGCACCTCGGCGAGTTCTGCCGCCCAGGCGACTGAAAAGCGTTCATGATCAACTTCCACCCAATGACTCTCTGCCATGGCGGTCAAGGAGACGCTGTGCTGCTCCATGGGCCGGATCAAGCGGACGCGCCGCTCGATCTTGCCCTCGTCGAGCATCGCGCTCGCTGCCGGAACCTGCACGGCGGCCCGTCCCGAGCGTTCATTGATCAGCAGGACGGCACGAACATCAGAAAGACGACAAAGAGCGTCATCCAGGCTTACAGGATGATTGCGCAGGCGCTGGGTGATCGTGAGAAGCCGGGTCTCGGCACCGGTGCCGGGATGAGCATAGATTGATCGCCGGTCGGTGACGACAAAGCTCTCGCCGCGGAGCATTTCCAGCCCGAGGTCATAGGTGCCCGAGGCAACTGCGCCTTCGATGCGAGCTGTCAAGAGCTGCTCGAAGACGGTGAACAGGATGTTCTGAAGATCGATCGTGAGCGCGAGCAACCTGTTCAGGAAAGTCGTGATCGGCGGCAGGTCATCCCTGAGCCCATTGGCATCGGTCAGCTTCAGGCCGGTCGCATCCTCGAAGCTCTCGAGCGAGCAGCCCTCGACCTTGCCGCGCGCCAGCAGCGTGTAGAGCTGACGCAACGCGTCGCGGCCGTACTGGCTTTCCAGATTGTCCTCGGGCCGGAACAGGCCCTGGCCTCCGGTCTGGCGCTGGCCACGCGTGATCGCACCCAACGTGTCGAGCCGGCGGGCGATGGTGCTGAGAAAGCGCTTTTCGGCCTTCACATCGGTCGCGATCGGGCGAAACAGCGGCGGCTGCGCCTGGTTGGTCCGGTTGGTGCGGCCGAGCCCCTGGATCGCGGCGTCCGCCTTCCAGCCGGGCTCGAGCAAATAGTGGACCCGCAGGCGGCGATTCCGCGCCGACAGCTCGGCATGATAGCTCCTCCCCGTGCCGCCCGCGTCGGAGAAGACGAGGATGCGCTTGACGTCGTCCATGAAGGCGGACGTCTCAGCGAGATTGGCTGAAGCTGCCCGGTTTTCGACCACCAGCCGGTCGCTCCTGCGAACGATGCGACGTGAGCGGCCGGTCACCTCCGCGACCATGTCGGTGCCGAAACGCTGGATGACCTGATCCAATGCCCCAGGCACCGGCGGCAGCGAGGCAAGCTTCTCGATGAGGCGGTCGCGGCGGGCGACGGCCTCCCGGCTCTCGACCGGTTGGCCGTCACGGTAGACAGGCCGGGAGCAGAGATTGCCTTCCTGGTCGGTGAAGGGCTCGTAGAGCTGGACCGGAAAGGAATGGGCGAGATAGTCGAGGACATACTCGCGCGGCGTGATCTCGACCTGGACGTCGCCCCATTCTTCGGTCGGGATCTCGGCGAGCCGGCGCTCCATCAGCGCCTCGCCGGTCGAGACAATCTGGATGACGGCGGCATGGCCGGCCTCAAGATCGTGCTCGATCGAGCTGATCAGCGACGGCGTCTTCATCGAAGTCAGGAGATGGCCAAAGAAGCGCTGCTTGGCGCTCTCGAAAGCGGATCGCGCGGCCGATTTGGCGTGGCCGTTCAGTGTTCCGGTCTCGCCGGTGATGTTGGCGGCCCGCATCGCGGCATCGAGATTGTTATGGATGACGCTGAACGCTCCGGCATAGGCGTCGTAGATACGAACCT
The DNA here is from genome assembly GCF_055807615.1 of Bradyrhizobium sp. MV1.5. NCBI lineage: Bacteria > Pseudomonadati > Pseudomonadota > Alphaproteobacteria > Hyphomicrobiales > Nitrobacteraceae > Bradyrhizobium > Bradyrhizobium sp. MV1.5. Next base: position 1,989 of record NZ_JBVVPL010000014.1, read on the forward strand.
GTTCGGGCGTGAGCTGGTGCTCGACGAGCTCGTACGCGACGCCCTCGTAAGAGAGCGAGCGGGCCGCGTAGAGACCGAGCGCCTTGAGGTCGCGGGCCAGCACCTCCATGGCCGCGACGCCGCCCTCCTCGATCGCCTCGACAAACTCGGCGCGGGTAGCGAACGGGAAATCGACGCCACCCCACAATCCCAGCCGCTGGGCGTAGGCGAGATTGTGCACGGTCGTGGCGCCGGTCGCCGAGACGTAGACGACCCGGGCATTCGGCAGGGCGTGCTGGAGTCTCAGGCCAGCCCGCCCCTGCTGTGACGCCGCCTGGTCACCGCGCTCGCCCTTCTGGCCTGCCGCGTTCTGCATCGCGTGGCTCTCGTCGAAGACGATCACTCCGTCGAAATCGGAGCCCAACCATTCAACGATCTGCCGAACGCGCGAAAGCTTTTCGCCGCGCTCGTCGGTGCGCAGCGTAGCGTAGGTGGTGAATAGGATGCCTTCCGAAAGCCTGATCGGTGTGCCCTGCCGGAAACGTGACAGCGGCGTCACGAGCAATCGCTCCATTCCGAGCGCGGACCAGTCGCGCTGCGCGTCCTCGATCAGCTTGTCGGATTTGCTGATCCAGACCGCGCGGCGGCGGCCTTTGAGCCAATTGTCGACAAGGATGCCTGCGACCTGCCGGCCCTTGCCCGCGCCGGTGCCGTCGCCCAAGAACCAGCCGCGACGAAAACGCACGGCATTTTCTGCGTCGTCGCGTGTGGCAGCCACAACATCAAAGGTCGCATCCACCGTCCAGGAGCCCGCAAGACACTCGGAATGCGCCTGGCCGGCATAGATGATGCTCTCAAGCTGCGCGTCGGACAGGATGCCATCCGCCACGACATTAGCTGGCAGATGGGGCCGGTAAGACGGCTTCGGCGGCGCGACCGAGGCCATCGCGGCGGACTGCACGAGTTTGGTCGGATGCGCATGCGCGTCCGGAATACGGATTGCCTGCAGCGCGTATTCCTCATAAAGCGCGTCGGTCAGTCGAGCGCCTTCCGGAGGCGTCCACTCGACCATCTCCTAGGTAAGTTCGACGCCCTGTGGCGCGCCATCTCCCGAAGGGGACGATGGACTTGGTGCAGAGGCGCCGGACGGCGGAGACGTCGCACGGCGCCTGATGACGTCGACCATGACGGGCGCGACAAGAGGCAGCCTTGGAGGCACATGCTGGGTCACCCAATCAAGCAAGGTAGCGACATCGCTCGCCATGCCCAGCGAGGCCGGGAAGATTTGCGGGTCTGCCGTGGGCAGCTTGTCCATCACAAGCAGCCTGGTGTCGGTCTGCGTTCCGTGATTCGCATAGACCGCGCCGTCGATGGCGGCAGAAAACACCACCCGCCCGCGCTGCTGGAGGCGAACGAAGGCATCTCGCCATGCCGGATTGTCCGGCGCAAGGCTTGCGCCGGTGATGGCAACCAGACGCCCGCCGTCGCAAAGACGCGCCAAGGCAGAGGCGATGTGCCGGAGCGCAGCATCCGCCATGCGTCGATCCACGTTTGCCAATGCCGAGAATGGCGGGTTCATCAGGACCACGCTCGGTACGACACCAGCATCAAGGTGATCATCGATCTGGGCGGCGTCGAACCGCGTCACTTTTACTTTGGCGAACAGTTGATCGAGCAAGGCCGCGCGGGCCTCGGCAAGCTCGTTCAACACCAGGGCGCCGCCGGCGAGCTCAGCAAAGATGGCGAGCAAGCCGGTCCCCGCGGAGGGCTCCAGAACGCGATCGGCAGACGTAACGCCGGCTGCGGTGCATGCAGCCAGCCCCAGCGGGATCGGCGTCGAGAATTGTTGAAAGGCCTGGCTGTCCTCCGAGCGGCGTGTGTGGTTGGGAGGCAGGCTGGCGATCTTCGCGAGGATCGGCAGCATCGCGGCCGTCGAGCCGGCCTTGAGGCGGATAGCCGGGCCAAACTTGCGAAGGAACAGAACGGTTGCCGCCTCGCAGACATCATAGGCGGTCTTCCAGTTCCAGACGCCGGTCGCGTCGGAAGCGCCGAAGGCAGCTTCCATGGCGCTACGCAGGACTGCGGCGTCGATACGTCGGCCGCGTTCCAGATCGGTCAGAAGCTTTCGCGCAGCCCTGACGGCGGCGGTCGTGAGACTTGCAGCGGCACGCATCGAGCGCAGCGCGGCGGCCGCGCCGCCGGCGATAGATTCGGTCATGGCAGGAATCTTTCGGAGAGCAGGAATGGGTCGAACCATCAGGCGCTCTCCTTAAGACCCGACGGCTCAAACCCTTGCCGGCCCGGCTCTCCCTCTCAGCCTTGGCCCATAAGATGGGGACCGGCGCGAAACACCGGTCCCCAAGCAATTGCCGGACGGCCGGAGCCGTTTCTTCTACGATGTTACTCAGCCGCGTCGAGCTGTTGCGGATCATCGTCCTTCGCGTTGTCCCGATCCTCGTCCTCGTCGAGGAATTCCGGCAGGGGGCCCGCTTCACTCTCCTGTTCCACTGACGCCGCATGGGGATCGACGAGGCGCAGCGGCTCCGGCAACCAGCCCGAACCATCGAGGAGACGCTCGGCTTCCTTGGCCATGTCGGCCTTCTTCAGGTGGTCGATCAGTTGCGCGGAGGATTCGCCCTTGGCTTCCCGCACCGCCTCCAGGATGCGAGGCTTGGTGACGCGGCCGAGATAGTTGTCGACGGTCGGTCTCCAGCCAGAGCGAACCATGTCGAGGCCGACGGCACCTGCCAGCACATCAGCGTGGTCGAGCCGGGTGCGGACGCCGTGGGCGGAGACGCGGCCCTGATTGTAGCGGTTGGCCGGCTCATAGACGGCGTTGACCGCAAATGACGCACAGTGAGCGAACAGGGATGCCTGTGCGGCGCCGTCGAGGGCCGTGAGCGCATCCCAGAGATCGTCCTCTCCCTTCGGCAACCGTGCCTTCCAGGACTCATGCCGCGCCTCAACGGCCTTCGCGGACACGCTTTCCCTCAAGCCAGGCGCTTGAGCCGGAAAGGTCGGTGTGCGAAGTCCGACCTCAAGGCAGCTCCCGGACGATGCCAACCGGTAAAAGGCCGTCAGCACGAAGTTGTGCAGCACCGCCTGGAACGCAATTGCAGGATTTTCTGCCAGCGCATCCCGCAATGCCAGCGTGCGATGCGCCGTCAGCTCGGTGATCAGCCGATCCGGCAGAGGTTTTGTCGCGTCCTCATCTTCTTCCGCGTCAGTCGCGCCGCTAGCCACGGCGATTACCGTGCGCTGGACGGAAGGGCCAGCCGCCTTCCCCTCGATCGACAGTGTATCGGCGCCCTCCCCGACATCGGCCTCGGCTGCCGAGACGTCGTCCTCCGGCCGGACGTAACCCCGATCGACCGAGAGGCGGCCTTCGAAATCGATGCTGACGAAGGCGCCGGCACGGGCGATCTCGGCCGGATTGTAAATTATCGGCCGCTCATCAAACGCCATCAGTGCCGTCTCGATTTCGCCGAGACGCTGATCTACCTCTTCGGGCAGCTCGTCGGCATCCTGGTAATCGGATTCAAGCTTGGCTCGCTCCGCGTTGAGGGCGTCGATTGTGGCCTGCTCTTCTGGGGAGAGATCGACCGGTTTGCCCTCGAGCTCACGCAAGCCATCCGTGTGGCCGTAGGGGAATTCGACGGCGAGCGAAATCCACTTCCACCCCTCCGCTGCAATCGTCTCAGCCTCGGCTTTAAGCTTTTCTGTCACCAGACGATCAAGCAAGCCGACGTCCTGAAGCCAGCCGCTATCGTCGTGCGCGAATAGATCCCGCAGGACACCGCCGCCCGCCTGCTCGTAAGCATCAAGCCCAATGAACTGAACGCGGCGATCGGACGCGCGCACGGTATTTTCCGTGAGCATCCGCCGGATCTGGTAGGGCTCGTCATAACCGGATCGGCTGATGTTCTCCCACACCTGCTCCTGCCTGGCATGATCGGCTGTAACGGAGAAGGCCATGAGTTGCTCGAGAGTCATGCCGTCTTCGGCATAGACGTCGTGGAGCTTTGGCGACACCGACGCCAGCCTCAGCCTTTGCTTCACGACAGCCGGTGTCACGAAGTGCCTTGCAGCGATATCCTCCTCGGACATGCCCACGCCACTCAAAGTCTGGAAGGCTCGAAACTGGTCGAGCGGATGAAGCCCTACCCGCTCGTCATTCTCGGCAAGCGAGTCGTCTTCAGCGATGCCGCCCTCGCGCACGACACAAGGAACGGCCTGCGTCTTCGCCATGCGCTTGTGCTTGACGAGAAGCTCCAGCGCGCGATAGCGCCGTCCGCCGGCCGGCACCTCGAACATGCCGGTCTCATGGCCTTCGGGATCCACAACCGCCCGCACGTTGAGACTTTGCAGCAGCGTACGCTGCGCGATGCTTTCGGCGAGTTGCTCGATCGAAATGCCCGCTTTCACATGTCGAACGTTGGATTGGCTCAGCACCAGCTTGTTGAACGGAATGTCACGCGAGGGGGAGAGCGTGATCTTCTGAACAGCCTTCGTCATGTCGATTCTCCACGACGGGCAGCCGGGAGACTCTCTCTCGGCCTCCAACCCGTCGCGAAAGCCGCCGCTCCCCTCTCACTCTCTTGTTCGAGGCGGCAGGGTGAAACTCACGCCACCTCCTGCTCCGCTCTCTCGGTCGTCATGTCGGCAGTGACTTCCGGCAGGAATCCAAGGAGATAGTCCGCGACCTTGCTGGCCTGGGACGCGGCCCGGATAATCGCGCGATTGTCGTCGCGCAGCACCTCCAGCCAGGAGCCGATATAGTCCGCGTGCCGCACCGTCGGCACGATACCGAGCGAGGCGCAACTGAACGCAGACGAGATTTCCGCAACCAGCTCCTCAAAGGCATACTTCATGGTACCAAAGCTGCCCGACAGGTCGCGGTTGAGGCGTGACGGATGTCCGCTGGCATGCGCCAGTTCGTGCAAGGCCGTTCGATGCCAATTGATCGGTTCGAAATAGGCTTGCGGTGGCGGCACCTGCACATAATCTTCTGTTGGCGCATAAAAGGCGCGGTTGCCGCCGATGCGGAAGTCGATGCCGGTCGCCTTGATCAGGTATTCGACCTGCGGCTCAATCAGACCCGGCGTAGAGGGCGGCGCTGTTGTCGCGATCTCTGGAGGCAAGCCGTCGCATTGATCACAGTTGAAGACGGTAAATTGCCTGAGGAACGGAATGGCCTGCGCTTCCTCACCGTTCTCGCTCGCGCGGCGCTTTTCGTCGACCGGCACAAAGCGGTCGGCATAGACGACGGTCGTGCCGCGCTCGCCCTTGCGGACGTGACCACCGAGCAACAGGGCCTGGCGGAAGGTAAGCCAGCTCTGCCCTGTAAATCCGCGTTCGGTCGCAGCAGCCCATAGAATTAAGATGTTTATGCCGCTGTATTGGCGGGCGGTCGCCACGCTTCTCGGCATGGCCAAGGACGCCTTCGCAGCCGCGGTGCCCCAAGGCTGCACCCACGGTACTCGGCCAGCCTCCAGCTCGAGGATGATCTTGTTGGTGATGTCGTCATAAAGGCTTGTCCGGTTCTCACCGGAGCGCGCCCGAGGATAACGTTTGGACATCGCGGGTCTCCGCGACGGGGACTGCGAGCCTCTCTCGCAGATGCTAACCCGTCACGGCAAACCCGGCCGACACTCTGACTCTCGCCCCTCCCCAAGAGAATGCGAAAGCCGCGACGCAGTCACCCTTCGAGGGATCTTCATGGGGATTTACATTGAGCTACCCACGGCCGCAGGCCCGACCAGGCGTGCGCCAGGGCGCATCGCCTCGACGGAAATGGCACCCGGAGAGCGTGAGCATAGCGACCCGAAGAAGCACGCGGGTCCGAGTGCAGCGACGAGACCGGTTCAATAGCGGCACCCGGGAACGGGGCAGTGATAGCGGTCGCCGCAGGCGAGCCCCTTTTCCGAGTGCCCCCGGCGAGGAGCTCTGCGTCGCTTTGCGCGAGGGATCGAAGCCGGATGGCCGAGACGCAAAGCGGCTCGGTTCACGAGAGCCCGATGCGGCGATAGCCGCACGCGCGCACGCGGAAGAGACCGCTACTCGTAAGATCTAGATTTCCTCGCGTGCATTGGTCTGCGCGTCATAGATCCTGATCTGAAGCATAGGAAAACGCTTCTTCAGTTCTTCTCCGCCCGCCTTGGCGCCATCTCTGGTCGCAAACTCGGCCTTGAGTCGACCGTCCACTTCAAGGGCGTAACCAGAGGCCGGTAATTCACGGGTGGCTGCAACCATTTTATTCCCATTGTGCGGTAAGTCATCGGGAATATGGATACCGTGAGTCGCCCGAACCACGCTAGCGCCATCTGCCTAAGCAGCGCGGACCGGCCATTGCACGTGATGGATTTCGATGAGACCCTCGTCACCCGAACCTGGACGCGAAAAGCATGCCTTGCCTCTTTCGGCCGCCGCAGGCAGTTCGGCAGAGCCGGGTTGAAAAATTTCCTTTAAAATTTCAGCTGTTCAGCGGCCCCATATCCTTGCCCTAAGTCCATAGACCGGCAAGAGGACAGTGACGAGGCCGTGACTCAGGTCATCCCATAATGCCCCGCCTCCGCGGCAAAAAACGCCGGAAGCAGGAGGATTCGCGCGCCGAGTCGTCTCCTGCCAGCATGTCCTGAGTGACTGGACACGACCGGTCGGGGCAGAACCCAATGGGCAAAAAATGTCCGCTCGCCGCAGCCCGTGAGGGACTTCCACGGCATGGCATAGAGCACGGACTGCTCATTCCCGCCTCCAGGCGAATGAATAACAAAACAAGGCAACAGCAGGTTTTTAGTCTGGATCACCGCCACCGTCGCCGCGGCAGACAAACTTTGGCGCTCCACGAGCAGATGGCGGGACGCTTCACGCAAACCGAACTGAGGCCTCTAGGAATCCTTCCATGCGCCTGTCGCGTCAAGGCCTGGCTGGAAGAACCTGCCCACTCTGGCCGGCAACAGATGCTATGTGAGGCCGATAAGCCATCGCCCCATCATTGCTGGCTTGCGTCCCGGTGCAACCGAGAGCGCGACCGTATTCAAGCGGGATGTCAACCGGGCAGAAGCCCAAGACTTAAGCCGCGAGCCGGCGGATCCACTTCTATGATGATGATATCTCGATGACTCTTGCGGATCACGCATCAGCGCAATTGCCGTCCTTGTCGCTGGAATGCGTAGGTTGGATTCACCCCGCAATAGGCCAAGGTACCGGAGGCCGTGGCCATGCACTGGTCATAGGTCGAGAATTGGCAGTTGCCCGGATATCCCCAGGTACGTCCCTGCAAGCAATAAACGTCCTGCCGAGCCGGTGGAATGTACGAATGCCCACGCGAAGCGGCCAGCGAAGGTGATCCAAAGCCGGCAAGGATCGGAAGTGCAAGCACACCAAGAGAGAGAAGGTTGCGCATCAGACTGTAGCCTCCGTCAGGTCTTCGATGAGACTCTAGATGTGATGTTTTTAGTTTTGGTCAATGCCACAAGCTTTTGGTGGACCGCTTGTCCGATCGCCTTTGAAAGAACTCGGATCGTTAGAGGCTCCGCGGTTTGAGCAGGATTCCTGCGGCTTCTTCAAAAGCAGCGCAGTATTCACGCGTCAGGGTAGCAAAAACCGTGCTGAAATAGACACTCCGAGGTTGCAACTTATAGGTTCGGGGTGCGCCATCTCTAGGTGCGGTTATCTCGAACGCTGAAATATCCCGGCCGTTAGAGCACGCATCAATCGAGATGAGCGACTCGAGTGGAGCTGGCGCTGCCTAGGAAGATTCAGCGACTTTGAGCTCTCCTAGGGCTTTGTGATCGGCCTGATCCGACGCAGCAGCGACTCGGCATGTTCCTCGCGCTCGCGCATGAATCGCTCTTGATGTACTTTGAAGCTCTCGACCCGCTTCCTGATCTCATCGCGCTCGCTGCCGCCATAGTCAGGGAAGCTGAGCTCATGCGGCTCAACCACCTTTCTCACCTCAGGCGTCGACCGCTCGATTTTCAGCGATTTGGTAAACTCCATCGTTTCAGCGAGCAGGGCCTCGCGTTCGCTCTTCCAATCATGCATTAACGCCCCCGTGTGGCACCACCACACTGGCGGGCCAATCCGTCATAACCAAGCTGCGACTATGAAAGCTAGGCCGATCGCATCTAGGCCGGCCCATCCCTATCCGCTTATCGCTGAAAAAGGCCGCCGACAATCTGGCCGGCGGCCTTCCGGGTTGAAAATGCTATCGTGAATATATGTAGTCCAGCCCCGGTGGCGCGATAATAGACTCGAAACGCGTGGTTTTCTAGCTCTACAGATTAGGAAGCTTAACGCAGCTCGGCCTCATTCAGGTCGGCGACGATCGAGTATCTGTCGCCGCGATGCCTACAATTGCCGGTGCAGGCACAACGTCATTTCCAAGGAGAGATTTGAGTCGGCGTCCGTTAGCCGTGTTTCACACGGCGGACGCGCCTCGCTGCGCGGCTAATCGCGATGAGTGGAATCCGATCCTTCAGAATGGGTTGCTCAACTCCATCCGGGTCTGGGCAACTGCCTCCGGTCTCCGCATCCCGCAGACGACGTGGACGAGAGGAGCGAGCCTTGGCTGGAAATAGACGGGCATCTGACGGCATCACAGGCGCGGCGGGCCCTCGAACACCCGACTTCGCCGGCATCCGGCGCGATTTGGCGCATATAGGCCGCATCTCGGCGCCGAACGTAAGGTAGGGATAAACGTAAAGGTCAGACCAGAGAGACTCGCCCCGACCTCGACTACAGGTTTGCTTCAATCGACATGGAATTACTGGGAACACGTTGTAGGGGGCAGTCCAAGAATGTTTCTAGATGGAAAAAACGCCGCCGTATCCGCTAAGCACAAGAACCGTTTTGCAACGTTCAAGCGACCTCTTTGGGAATGCAATATGAAGAAATTTCTGGGTTTCCTGCTTATCGCTCAATTTTTCTTCCTTTCCGGCGAGGTCTTAGCGCAGGGGCTCCCTGCTCCCTCATACTGGAAAAACGAACGGGGTTCGGAATTGTTTATTTGGTCGGCCAGCAGCGGGGCGATACAAGGAACATTCACAAATCATGCTCGGGGATTCGCCTGCCAGGGCATTCCATATCCTGCATCGGGAGCTGTTGGTCCAACCGGCTTGTATTTTGTGGTGACGTTCGCCCAATGCAATTCCTTTACTCGCTGGGTCGCAAAGCTCAACGGCTCTCAAATGGCTGCGTCATGGACGCTGTTCTACGTTGATACGCACGGTAAACCGAGCAAGTTGAAGGGCGCAGATATATTCAAGCGCTTATGGTAGCTCCCGTTGCAGAGTCGTGATCCAGGGTCCTAATATTGCGCTCGCGAGTTCCTGGCCTGAGCCGCATGGATGTCTTCCGCAAGCCTGGATATGCATGACATGAGGGCATGCAGCGCCTCGCATCCATGCAACCGCTAATCATCCGAAGCGCCTCCATTAGCGTCGGCCCCACCCTCGGGCAGACACCGCGCCGCTTTCCAGTTCGGCTTTCAGGCGTGCGCTCTCCAGCCGCTTCCTCAGCGCTGCAAGGCGGCTCGACAGCCTCGTCAATTCCTCGTTGCCGAGCTCACCGAAAACGATCTGATCCATTTCCTGCTGTTGCGCAGCGATGTTCGCGAGACGCCTACGAGCTTTGTCCGTTAGAGACAACTGGACCACTCGAGCATCCCTGATGCCGGGCTTACGCCGTATAAATCCGAGTTTCTCCAGCGCCTTGGAATGTAGCGTGATGAAGGATGGATCGACTTTCATCACTTTTGCAAGGACGCCGGCCGGGGCCCCCCCATTCTTGCCTAAGTCTGTCAACGCCATCAATATCGCCAATTGTGTTCCAGTAATGCCAAGTGCCTCGGCTCGGACGTGAAGAAAATCCTCCAGACAGACGTTGAGAGTTCTGATCTCCAGCGTTAATCGTCGCACCAGTTCCTGACTCTCAGCAGAGCCATTCCCGCCCTGAATCGCTTGCTTAGCCAAATGCGGTGCCGCCGAATGTTAGGACCATACTCAAAGCTCGTTCGCGCTGACAAGGCTGGAGAAAGGGACAATTGCCTGGCTGATCCTGTCCAAGCGTCACGCGCCCCCTTCCGACAGACGTGGTCCGAAGTAGGTGCCTGCGAGCGAGCCCCGCTCTACATGTCGGCGCTACTGCCAACGTACGGCTCTCACAATGACTGGCCAACATGTACGTTCAAAAAAGACCTTGATCGTCGTGTCTCACATGGCAGATACGCTCGGGCCACAGCTGCGGGAAGACCGGTTCTCGGATCCGGCGCCGGGCAGACGTCTTTCTGAAGCGGCGCACCTCTGCTGCTCTACAGCGTCCGAACTTTGCACAGTCAATGCGGCGGAATTCATCGAAAAAGATCCTCCAAACGCCGAATTCAAGCGCGATCGCTCCGTTGCATGTCGCGTGTGTGTGTGGCTGGGGGACACCAGGCCGATTCTCACGCAAGCACGCGGCGACGGCTGCCCCCACACGAGACCGCCGCGATCTTTGGTTTGGACAATCGAAACTGTGTCGCATGCACCATCTCAATTGGATCATTGGCTGCCCTCGATTTCATCGGCAGCACGCAACGCCTTATCCTGATCCTTGGCGGCGCCTAGCGAGCTTCCACCTGCAAAGCTAAACGCGAACTGCGAGCTGGCCCAGTTGGCCTGGAGCGATATGGGATTGCCGAGATGCTGGCCGATGTGTAAACGATCCTGCGCGACCGCCTTTGGGCGGCGGGGCCTGTAGCTCAATGGTTAGAGCCGGCCGCTCATAACGGTCTGGTTGCAGGTTCGAGTCCTGCCGGGCCCACCAACGGTATCAATGGCTTGGCCGGGCTTTCCACGCCTCGTTTTTTCGTCAACCAATGAAATAACCAACCCTACGTTCTTCGTTGGTGGCGAATGCGTTCCAATGGCGTTCGCGGCGGCGCGTAGATAGTCGGGATGGTGATGGCCGTAAGTATCCCGAAGGGTCTTTTCGCTCATGCCGAGAAAGCCGGCCGCCTGCCACATGGGAACGCCGCGCTGCATCAGCCACGTTGCCGCGGTATGCCGTAACGTGTGGGGCGTCACGTTGCCGATAGACACGTCTAGGCCCGCAAGTCGCACGCCAGAAGCAAAGCCGGTTTTCACTGACGCTACTGGCTTGCCATTCCATTCCACAAAATAGCTCCCTGCGATTCCGAGCCGGGCCCACCTTCGGAGGTGAGTGAGCAGCCTATCCGGCAAGGGAACTGGCGTCTGACGCTTTGTGCTGGCCCGCTTACCGATCGCGAGGCGATTGAAGATGCCTGCTTCCAAATCAACGAACGATTTGCCTTCCGCACGGAAGGGTGAAGCCGTCGCGATCGCACCGGCTCGCGTGCCAGTGTAAAGGCCAATCAAAGCGAACCGCGCCACGTGTCTCAACGGTCGCTTGTCAGTCTCGATTTTCTGCCCCTTCAACGGCCCGACGTGAACTGTTTGCGTCTCGCGGTAGCGCCAACAAGCCCAAAGAAACTTTGCCGCTTCATTACGGGTCAGCCACCGCTCACGCGGCAGGCCCTTTTCCGGCAGAACCACACGAACTATTCCGCGGTGAAAGCCTTCTTTGGCGTGGTGATTAATGGCGGCACGAAGGTCTTCAAGATCACGCCGTGCTCCACCATTGCTGCCACGGGACTTGGCATAGCCCCGGCAATTGGCGCCGTTGACCTCCGAAAGCATTTTGCTGCCCCACCATTTATTGAGACGCGCTATCCGTTCGTCGAACTTCGATTTGTTCGCCTGAGTTTCGCGGCGGTCATCGTCATAAACAGAAAGCACGTCCGCAACGTCGATTTCCTCAATGTCCTTGAGGCGCCGTGCCGGCGTGTACTTCTCTCCGATGTAAGCGGCTAGGCGCTCTTGCGCCTGTCTATCTTCGCCTGCAAAGCATCCCGTGGCGATATGCTGCCGACCGTCGACGATGATCCACGCCCCCTTCGCGGTGAGCTTGCCGTCTTTGCGGCGCTCCCTTCGCCACCAAAGGCGCGGCCCTCTGCTTTGACGCGGCATAGCTTCCTCATTTCCTCGATAGCGCGGAGACTTGTGAAATCTTTGTTTGCGATACGCTCGACCATTAGCCGGCCCGCTCTGGCTTCGCGACGAAGGCCGCTGACGGTCAGACCGCCGCACGGGAAGCAGTGCAGGACAGCGTCTACCAGACGCATTGGCGTGTCCAAACCGATGTTGTCGTTAGCTGCCAATGGCAATAGACTTGCTGTCATACAATCCTCAATAGCTATACCCGACAAAATGTCGTATTTCAATGTGTGACAAAACGCGATGATCGGAAGCGACTTACCCCTGTTAGCGGCCCAGATCAGAGCGGCACGTAGCCTTCTAGGTTGGTCGCAAGCCTACTTAGCCCAAGTCGCCAACATCCACCGTGCGACGCTAGTTGATTTAGAGGTCGGCAAGCGCGAACCACGCGAGACAACTGTTGAAGTGTTGAGGCAGGAGCTCGCCCTCGCTGGAATTGTCTTTACAGAACGAGGCGTCGAATTTCGAAAGTGGCCGCCTAAGGAGAGGAAAAAGCGCAACAAACGATAGTGCTATTGACAATCTACCAGCGGTTGTCGTGACATCTTGCCTGCGTGATATTGGGGGGCACAATGAACGCTGAGAGACTGCTTGAGTTAACCGATCTGTTGACCACGATGGACGTACGATTCGAAGTGCAGTCTAGCCTGGAGGGTTTGGTGAGCGATCTAGCGCAAATCATTGCCAATCCAGGTCACGCTCCTTTTCAAACTCAGTTTGCCGAGAAATTCGACCAGTTTCGTTCAAATTGGCACAACCTGACGAGTTCATTTTCTCCCGCGCAAGTAAATCTGATCTCTGAAATCGGCGGCGCTCCGTTTTTCGTAGACGATTTCCCATCTCGACTAGATGCGTCGGTGAGAGCGAACGGCATCACCCCGGCGGTAGTCCAAGATGAGCTTCAGACGTTCAGAAGCGAACGGGAACTCTACATTCGGACGCTGAACTCACTTCGCGACAGCCTCTTGGGAGTTGGTATCGAACCATACAAACTGGAAGCAGAGAGCGCGGAAATTGGCCTCCTTTTGCCTCGTGATTTATTTGACAACGAACTTGGCGGCCTCGTCAAAGAACTGCATACCGTCAACCGCATCATAAGGGCGTTCTCTGAAGTCGCGGTAGGGGGGCCTGAGCCTGTTGAAGTCCATCAAATCTCAACAAGCGACCCTATCTTCTTTTTCGGACTTGATCCTGCAACGATCGCACTGCTTGCCGGCGCGGTAACGTGGGCACTCAAGACTTGGAAGGACGTCGAAGAAATCCGCAAAATCCGAGCGGACACACAAAAAGTGAAGAGCTTCACCAAAGAGGAGGTGGAGGAGATATTTGATAACAAAATTCAAAAGGAAATTCGCCTCGCCATTGATCACAAAGTCAATGAGCTTATCCCAGCCACGGACGTAGCAGGTCGCCACCATGAGCAGCGAAATGACATGGCCTGGGCATTGGAGTCGATCCTAGGCAGAGTCGAACGCGGCATGACTGTAGAACTTCGATTTCTGCCGCCACCGGTCACCGACGAAGTTCATCCTTCCGCTGAACAAACACAGACGTTCGAGACGCTTAGAACTATTGCGCAACAACTACGCTTTCCCGAACCTGATAAATCACTCGTGCTTGCCCTGCCGCCTTCTGACCCACCCAGCGAGCAACCAAGAAAGTGAGCTACGGCGCGAAATCAATAATTGCATTCATCGAACAGCGAACTGTTCTCGGCATCAAGGGCATCAAACGCGTTGTCTACCTCTTGTCCCAGATGGTCCGCCCGTACGTCCCCTTTGGCGCGGGCATGTCGCCGGCCGCAACCATCCCATCCCAAATCGCGTGCGAAATACCGACGTAGGCCGCCGCACGTACTCGCGACAGCCCACGTGGCCAATAGGGATGATCGCGATCATCCATGCTATCCAGGCTCAACGCTCAGAACTCCGCTTAGATCAACTTTGAACGCACGAAGAGGCTGCGGCTCGGCTCGCAGCTCTAGAACTATGCCGCTTGCTTCCAGTCTTTCGGCGTCCGCCATGTGTTTGGCGGCTGTCGGTGCGTCCATACGTCCTTCTTGAATTAAAGCAGAAAGCAGCTCTTTGTTCGCAGCTAGTTGCGTGGTGATGCTTTGCATTGTCGGTTCCCCGTGCCTGCCGGAATCGGCATGAAACAGATTGCTCGAAGAAAAGTCGTCGAACAACATCAGAGGTGTCGCTCAAATCGCTAATCTTCTGAGCGCTTATGTCGCCAGCACGGACACACGGGGCTTGCCGTCTCTAGTTAGCAGTGATGCGCGCCGCTCTAGGGGCGGCCGGCTCGATCTTCATCGAAGAAAACGGCGAAGGCGCGGGCGTGCGGTTGAAAAAGGCGAAGGGCTAGCGGCCTAACTGCTTGAGGCACTCCGCCCTCTTCAGCCCCAGCTCAGAAAGTTTATACGCCGGTCTCCCTCCCCGAACTTCGCCTACAACCGGTTCACTTGCGTTCGCGCCATGGTTGCGCTCTTATGGGTAGACTGGCTTCTTGTGAATACGAGGAAAGGAATTTCGCACTACATGGCCGATAATCAATTCAGCCACCTCGAAATCGCCCTCTGGCGTCAGTTCGACACCATTTCCATCGATTTCCATCCTCGATTGACCGTAATCACAGGCGCAAACGGATCAGGTAAGAGCACGCTGCTTAGCATCTTGGCCCAGCATTTCGGCTGGTCACGCCCGTACTTGGCCGTACCGAAGACGTCTAAAGACGGGCCGCTCACCTATCTCTCCGGCTTTGTGTCAGACATCCTGAAGCGATTTGGCTTTCGTAACGAGCAGCCAAACTCGATCGGGTACATCGATTACACCAACAAAGCGCAATGCATGCTGATTGTGAATGAATCGAACTCCGTGCATGTCTCGTTAGCCTTCGCCGGACAGCAAGCTGTTGAGGGCCTTCTGATTGATTCGCACCGACCAAACCCACATTACATTCAGGTTGGCCAAATTCCTTTGCAGCCAATGACAGCTGCTCAGTCGTTTGCGAACTACAACAACGAAATGCATCAAAGATACCAAGGGCACTCCGGCGGAAACTCTCCTATATTCCGCATGAAAGAGTCCATTATATCAATGGCTATTTTTGGAGAAGGCAACGACACCCTAGGAGGCTCGAACCGCGGATTGCTGGATACATTTCTGGGATTCAATGAGGTCCTTCGCAATTTGCTGCCATCAAGTCTAGGCTTCGAAAGGATTGCTGTCAGATCGCCTGAAGTTGTCTTAGTCACTCAATCAGGTGAATTTATGTTGGACGCGTCATCGGGCGGGATAATGACGCTAATCGATGTCGCATGGCGGATCTATATGTTTTCTAGAGGTTGCTCCGAGTTTGTTGTTCTCATGGATGAGCCGGAGAATCATCTTCATCCATCTATGCAACGAACGCTGATGCGTCGGCTTCTCGCAGCTTTCCCGAAGGCGCAATTCATTATTGCTACTCACAGCCCCTTTATGGTGTCTTCCGTGCGCGACTCGAACGTCTATGTCCTGCGTTATCGTGCCGAACCTGGCTCGACTCCATTATCGGCGGACGTCGGGCTATCCGCCAACCGACGAGTATTTAGCGAACTATTGCCACTTACCAACAAAGCAGCGAGCGCTGGCGATATTCTGCGCGAGGTTCTCGGCGTGCCCGCAACGATGCCTGAATGGGTCGAGGATGATCTAGACAAAATCATTGGCCGTTATCGAGGACAGAAATTGACGGCTGAAATGCTGGATTCCGTACGACGCGAACTGACCGAGCTGGGCTTTGATGAGTATTACCCTGACGCGCTAGCTGGAATTGCCCGGCCACAATGATAAAACTCAACAAAGGTCTAGAACCGCAGGTACTGCGAGACAACCGCGCTGCTTGGGAGCAAGTCTTGCGGAATCATGAAGCAGCTGGAACGGCGGCTTCTAAGACCGACCTAAATCGCTACGGACACCCCGATATCAAGTCGGTGCTGCTCAGCGAAACAAAGGAAAAATGCGCCTATTGTGAGAGCATCTTCCGGCACGTTTATCCCGGTGATGTGGAGCACGTCACCCCCAAGCGAAATGGAATCGGGTTTCGTTTCGCTTGGGGAAATCTCACAATCGCGTGCTCCACGTGCAACACAAACAAGGGCGTCAAAGAAGGGTTAGTTGATCCCTATTTGGACGATCCAGAGATTGTCTTCCAACATGCTGGTCCGGCGATGCTTGCCGACCCCGCAAACAACCAAGCCTTCGTGACAGAGTCAGCACTAGGTCTGAATCGCAATGCTCTGGTTGAGCGACGCACGAATAGGCTCAAAGGCCTGCATCGTATGTTGAAAATCGCTCTTGATCAGCCCGACCCAAGTGACCGAGAGATACTGCTAGACGAACTTCGTATAAAAGAAACCAGAGATCACGCGGAATTTGCCGCTATGTCTCGCTGGTTTGTGCACGACCTAATCGCAAGAGGGGTGATTGCGGCCCCCAATCCAGCGCCAGTCCCCCAAGCTAACGTGCAGGCGCCCACTGGCCCATGAAACCATCAGAGTAGGGTTGGTGGTCACGTAACAAAACACTCCCCAACCGACAGCTTCTATGCGCCAACAGCTTAGCTGCAGCCACCCCAACTTCAGTTTCGTCAATCGGCCCCTCCATCGTGAGCAAGGTAGACTTCAACCATCAATCATCTTCATCTGTGGCGCCTCCACACGGTTGACCGTTGCCACCACATTACGAAGACTCTCAGCCGCCGCACCAATCTGGCGAGACTGCTGCGTATCCGGACCTCCTATCCGACAGGGTCACTGCTAATGCGTCATCCCCGCACTAGCCACCAATACGGAACGGACTGGCCACGCACGGAATGGGGGCCGTCCGGTTCAATACTCCCGCCTGCCGGGAGTGTCGTTAGGTCGTCGTAATCGCCAGTGTCGCCGGGTTCGGTCCCATACGACAGTGTCCCGCGTGATATGCCGGAATGCTGCCAGCACTGACTTTTCTATTGCGCGATTGAAGTTGGCATTTCGATAGACATACTCTTCGCCGAAGCGCTGTTCGATGGCTATCGCTGCATCATGCTGACGAAGGCCATTTGGCTCGCGCCTTACTAACTCACTTAGCATCCAGTCAGCCACTTCTGCAGGCGTCGCCATTTGTCATTTCCATCCCGATTAGCAGATGCTCAGTTAGACGAGTCTCATGAAACACGCTCGTATCTGCCCATGCGGCCACCGCGTTGCCGGAGGCACCCTATGTGCGTGCCAGAAGCAAAGGCAGACAGCACGCCCCAGCGCAAGCCAGTGAGGCTATGGCACCGACTGGCAGGCGCTTAGGGCCTCAGTGGCACAGGCGCCCTGCACGACCTGCGCTAGGCCCTGGAAGGCCGGCTATCACCTCGCCCACAGGATGGCGCGCAATGCAGGCGGCAACGATGACCCGGCCAACCTGCATTGGCTCTGTCACTCTTGCCACTCAAGGAAGACAGCGAAGCAGGATGGCGGGTTCGGGCATCGCGTTGCCGTACCGCGAGCTGTTCTTGAGGGGAGAACGGATGCTCATATCGAAAGCGGCCACTACCGAAAATGGCTCGAATACGGACAGGACGTAGCGCCTCATGTGGAAAAGCCGTTTTGGGTGCGGTGCCCACTCCTGGACGGAGTCGGGTTGCTAATCTGCGATAATTCCGAAAGCGATAGGCCGAAGAAGTAGTGACATCAAAGAGCGCAGAAGTAAGCTATAGCGTGCAGCGTCCCCTCAATGCTACGAATGCGGGTAGCTTTGGTGCGGGGGGCTTAAGGAAATGGCATGGGGGAAGACCGTCGCAGGGCGGCCGATAGCTACGTTCAAGGAGGTAACAAAACTCGCTGCAAAGGAAGCTGAACGTGCGGCTACCATTACCTTAAAAAGCTACGCGCTCGGCCGCATCCACGATGAGGACGACATAACCGGCGCATTTGTTGGTAGCCTCAATACGGTCTTTGACGACGTGCAGCTAGGCGGGATGACGCTTAGCGCGAAAGTTATGCGGCATCGGCGAGGTATAGCCGCAGAAGAAAGCCGCACTGGAGCCGATATGCTCATCCAGGCATCGATGAACACGCCGACGCAAAAGTACTCAAAGGGTGTGCTGGTACAAGCAAAAAAGGCCGACACCTATTATGATTGGTCTGCGGCACGGCGGCAAACGCTCGTGGATCAGTGTAATCAAATGCTAGGGATCACTCCCTCAGCATTTGTGCTGAACTATAGCCTGCATGGTATGCGCTGCGGAGCGGCTACGCGGGTTGCAGGCGCCACAACCGACTTCAGCGTGCGCTACCTTTGCAATTGGACCATTTATAGGTTTTTCCTTGAGCTATTCCGTTGCCCCATCGGTGATCCGAGGATTGCCATCTCCCAAACGAACATGTCGCCAGTAGCGTCACTTGGAGGAGAATTAAGCGATATTCCGTTTGTCGTTGCGCTGTCGCTTGAGGGCGAGTTGGATGTCGACCCGGGCTCATCCGAGCCATAAGCTATTCGGTGCGCACGAGGCAGTCCGTCACGGCGTCCCCCCGCGAACTTTTAACATCGGGGCGCCTGACCGCATGGGTCCGAAGTTCGGTATTCTCACGAATTGGAGATTTTAGGATTGCTCAGGTAGAGAAGATGCAAGCAGGGGGCAACGCAATGAGACTTGTAAGCGCATGAACGGCGATCTTGAAAGCGACGTTCCCAGCAAGCCCTGCCGTTAGTGTACCCCACCCAAGACCCACGGGTATAACTTAGCAACAATTGCGCCAAGCAGGCAGACTGTCAGCAGCATGAGAAAGTTCATCATCGAAAGCTGTGAGGATATTTTCGCGCTCTTATCGAGGAGAGATTTCGTATTGCAAAGCGCATGGGCAGCGTCTTGCCTAGTGTGAGCTATCAGCACGTCGGCGACATCTTGTGTGAGCCCGTACGCTTCTCTTATCCGGTCACCATGTTGCCCTAGCTCTTCCTGCAGCACGTTGCGCGCGATGGCATAGTTTTCCCAATGATCACCCTTGATACCGAGGGAACGCTGCGACTCGATCGACGACTTTAAGGCGTTCTCTGCTTCTGGCCTCGCCATGTCAGCCCCCAAGGGTTTCACGTATCCTAGCTTGACCGCCCCACCGTGCAAGTCGGGGCAGCCACCGTCAGAATGCGATTTAGAAGGGATCGTACGAGACCCAGCGCGTTTCCCGTTCGAGAACTCCTCGCGGAGCGACGCTTCTCAGCTCCGGTCCTTGTCGACCAAGCGATCTACCTCTCGGTCGGTGGCCTCCTCCAATTGGCCAGCCATAAAAGCGGTTAGGTCTTCAAAGGATTCATTGATTTCCGCGTCCGTGATGCCTTCTGCTTTGGCCGCCACACGACAATAAGCGGCCATCGCTTCAGCCCGCGAGGTGTCGCCCTCAGGCTCGTACGCTTCTGGATGCACGTTTTCGTCCACCCATTTCTCTACGAAGCTAATTGCTCGTTCGCTCATGAATCCTCCCATTGTAAAGTTACATCACCACTCGCTAACAGTGAGCATATCTACTAATTGTTTGGCCGCAAGCCTACCATAACCGCCCTCTCCGGCGCATTAGATAGCGCCCCACCGGCACCGGCATGGCTACCGAAGTTCGGCAACCGAATGGGCGCGCATTGTCCCTGCCCTCATGAAGAGCCGCAGCCTTGCTAGCCATGAGCTATCGACCGTCGAGTCCTATTGCGTTGCAGTGGCGCGCATTCGCGAGTGTGAAGCGGTCATACAAAAGCACGGCCTGACGTTCGTTAGCCCGACCGGTGAATCGAAGCGACGGGCCAGAGACCACCATTCACAAAGAAAATATTGAAGCGGCCCGGTGTCTCGCAGCGGAGTGACGCCAGCGAGTCGAGGCGAGGGGCCACTTGACCGAATTGCACCCCGCGACCCACACGGCCTTGCGAGCCTGTGTTTCCGTGTTAGAAGCCCGACTAACTGAAAGCTCAGGACTAGTGATGGCTAAGAACTTGAAGAAGACTGTGCGCCGTGAATACACAAAGACGGACGTAAAAGAGCTTCGTGCTCATTCGAAGGCGAAGACTCCCGTTGTAAAAATCGCAAAGGCGATGAAGCGGACGGAAGCGTCCCTTCGCCAAAAAGCGATGTCGCTTGGTATGCCGCTGGGGCACGTTCGCTAAGTAAGAGTCTCATTTCGTTCCATCGGATTTCCAAGCCTTATCAGCAATGTTCGCGGAAGGTTTTTCCTGCATTCGGAAAGAAGTTTCCGAGGCCGAACCGACCGCGAACGGTGACTGTCCTTCGAATATCAGTTAGAAATACTTTTTGCTGGGGTCGTCTTCTTTCGCTTCATCAGGCATCTTTACTTTTGAAGCATCTGCCGGCGTGGCGCCCATCTGTCCAAGAATCATTCTCAGAAGGTTCATGCCTTTCACGCCCACGTCCTCGCCAGCAATCTGGCGTCCCCGAAGTTCGCAAGCGATACTGACTAAGGCCCGGTGCGATTTATTCAACCACGGAAGTTCGTCCGCAAATGTGCCCCAAGCCTCCTTCTGAGCATCGGTCTTGAACCATTTCGGAGGCGCCCCAAGCGGACCGGGCGACGGTGGTTCCTTGCGGCTGGCGAACCGCTTGGGGTTTCGAAGCGTACGCCCGGTGGTTTCCGCCTTAATGAGTGGGACTCGCGGTCGAGCCATTGAGAAATGTCCTTTGAAAAAGAAGAAAAATGTGTGGGGGGGCACCAATCGCAGGCGCGCGTACGGACCACCCGGTCGGTTTTTGGGTTGGCCGATTTGAGTACTTTGACCCTGCCCCTACCCATGGTTGTCTCGCGCCGCAATAACGGCCCGACGGTAGCTGGCAAGGACTGGATGGGCGTAGCAATGCCGAAGGCGCGCTCACGTAACTATCTGTAAGCACTAAGCATGTAAGCTAACGCCTTTGCGCGCCCTGCCGATTGTTCAATGAGATTGCCATGACTTCAAATGATGATGACGAACTGGCTGTGTTGGCGCGAGAGATCGCTGACAAGTCGACCTATGTTCACGATCAAACTATTCTGATCGAGGTTCTTGAGCAGGACGGCCATGACGTGTCTGAGTATCGAAGAGAGCTAGCCAAGGAGCGCTCTCATTTGGCCACGCGGATCGCGAGGCAATTCAGGCTGGTTGAAATATCATCGGCCAGTGAAGGACACGAGCCAACCTCGCCGCGTCAGGGATAAATCAAATGCCGAACCGCCGAAAGATCGATCGTTCGGACGTGGACTTAGTCGCTTACATTTTCGGAGATGGCGGCAGCCAACGTTGCCGAGTGTTCAACATCTCAGAGGACGGCGCTGGAATCGAATTACCGACGAAGCTGCACATGCGTGCCAAGTTCAAGATGATGTTGGAAAGGGACCGTATCATCAGAGATTGCCGTCTCATTTGGTCTAGTGAGACTCGCATCGGCGTCGTATTCAAAACAGATTGAGTCGTATCTAGTAGATTGTTGGTTGCGGCCCGCCCCTGTCTGGAGCCCGTCAAACCAGACAGGGAGCGCAGCCGCGCAAGCCGAGCTACTTTAAGACGCTCGCTCTCGCTTGCCGTTGCAGCCGTTCGGTCTCTTCCGTCTGGGCGCGATTGGACTCTTCTAGAGTGGGCCACTTTGTGGCGGGCCTCCCTATGTCTGGCCCTGTGCTCGCGGAGAACGTTTCCGTCCTTCCATCCAATGCAGCCAGCCGTTCGCTCAGTCGCTCTATCCGCGCCGTGATCTTGTCGCGTTGTGTCTTCGCGTTATGCAGGCCGCTCTCAATCTTAAACGGGGTCGACTCAATACTCTCCCTAAGCGAGGGGCTATGGTTCGCGTCAATGAGCCGAGCGAATGCTTGATCACATGCTCCAGCCGCCACTAGGCTTGACTCGCGGAGTTCCGCAGTCTCAACGAAGGTCACCTTATGACGGCCAATCGTCTCGGTCCGCTCTTTAGTGCGAGTGATGCCCACAGACACGCACGCTTGCCTGCCGCTCTCTACCATGCGCCTGATTGTGTCAGCGTACCGCCTGTTATCGAGCGGAAACCGAAATGCTAGGCCATCCTCCGTTTTGACAAATTCCAATCCACTGACCGTAGAGCAGACGACTTCTTTGGCGTCATGAGCTAGCCACATCTCAGTGCGGGCGCCGCTGGCAAAGTGGGCATCGAACGCCCCGCTCTCAATGACGAGGATATCTCCGGTCTTTGTTCCGATTGGCTCGTCGAAAACGACCGCCAGTCCTTCAACGCACAGCCGCGGCTCGTCCACGTCACATGCGGAGGACGGCGCCTCTCTAAAATATCGCGCGTACTTACGAACCATCCGATCATGTACGGATGTATCTATACCAATTAAATAGTTCAACGGATGGCCTGTGGCATGTCGTTTTTAGAAATTATTCCAGCGTCAACAAAGTCGGCCAGCCCATAATGATATCCGCCACAAGGGTCGCGAGGCGAACCAATGTGCGTAAGAAATACTCTGTTCAAGCTGGAGACATTTGTCCCGGTGTTCTCGATCTCATCGAAGTAGCGATCGTACTCCAGGTGCGCTGCGTGGAACGCTAACAGAGCGTTCGCAAAGGCTTTGGCTCGCTTCGTCGCTTCCGGCCGCACGGCTTCGCAGACGAGACGAGAGCCAAGTTCGCGCTCCTTCTGGATCAGACCGTCCAATTTGTTGAGCGTCGGATTGAGAACATTCAATTCCTCAAGCAGAGCCTGCAGGCGTAGTGTGTCCGGCGCTGTATCCGGGACCTGAGGCTGCCCCAAAATCGCTCGCAGCTTATTGTCGGACGCGTTGCCGGCGTCGGGCGACTCTTGCAGCCGAGACCTAACTGCGGCAGCTTCCGCCACTTTCGCTGCCTTTTCAGCACTTAGGGCATTTCGCTTGGTTTCGAGTTCCGCGATAAGCGGATGGAGTTCAGTGGGTTTGGGAATCTTCATGACATGCTCAAATGGGATAAAACCTTGGCGACGACGAACCCGCAGTCGCAGATGAATGCCGCACTATCGTTGGACAGCACGTCGCTGATTGATTTGTCGGGCGGGACGCAGATGATTTTGCTCTTGCCATCTGGGAGCCCGACAAGGAGCGTCTGGCCTAGCGGATAGAGCTCCCCCACAGGGCGGCCTGCATCGCCTCTGTCGCTGAACTCGAAAGCAGCCTTGGCCGCCCGTGACGGGCTAATTCCGAGTCGGGTCAATTCGGTGGTCAGCGCAATTTGTAGGATGCGCCGCAGCGAATATCCGCGGTTCTCGCCGCAGCCACGGGACGGCACGTCACAGGGCTGCAGAGTGATGTGATTGCGTTGCAGATACCTTTGCAGCGTTGCCAGCGGCGTGCCGGTCGCCTTTCCAGCAACGCCGGTCGGGTACGTCTTCATGAATTCCTCGTTGTGAGTGTGCATCTGGCCGCTCCAAGGGCCGAAAAACAGCGCGACCGCGTGAGCGGTGCGCTGGGAGAAGTTGCGAAGTGGGATGTGAGGCCCCTCTAATTATGGGGCCTTTGAAGTTGGAAAAAGGGACAGCTAGGCAGCAAGCTGTTGCTTTAACTCAGAAAATGCCTTGCACGCTTCCAAAGTGAGGCGTTTTCCCTGCCGTTCGGCCGTCTTCCCGGTGTATCCAAGCCGACTCCCGACAGTCTCGAAATTGGGAGACACTATAGCGGCTTCCAACACTGCGGCGTGCTTTGGGCCAAGGTTGTCGTTTGCCGCGACCGCATCTTCCATCACAATCAAACGCTCCAGCGGATTGTATCGTTGTGTTTCAGGCGGAGGAAGATAACGGCCTGACAACGTTTTCGGCGTTCTGCGTACGACAGGCTTACCGAACTGCCCCGGACTGAATCTCGTTACAGAACCGAGCGGTTGGCGCGGGTCTAAGTCGGTGTCTGAAAGCGTTACCGTCCCGAGACGGATAACTGATTTCAATTTTTGACCGAAGACGGGAGACTCGTACTCCTCACCGAAACCGATTCTTCCACGCTCAAGTTCCTTACCTTTGTGCCAATATTTGATCAGTTCTCTATTCTGCGGAGCGTCTAAATCTTGGATGAGACGTTCCCTCAGATATGTGAACTTAAATCCGCAGTCGCTGTAGCAAATGACGTTGTCATAGCTTTTCTTGAAAGCCACATCAGCCATCGCCTTTATGATTTCTTCGGCGGATTGTTCTTTCAAATTGCCTTCGGTGTCTTGTTTCACCGATTCCTTATT
Organism: Bradyrhizobium sp. MV1.5; assembly: GCF_055807615.1. Lineage (NCBI taxonomy): Bacteria > Pseudomonadati > Pseudomonadota > Alphaproteobacteria > Hyphomicrobiales > Nitrobacteraceae > Bradyrhizobium > Bradyrhizobium sp. MV1.5. The sequence goes on from NZ_JBVVPL010000014.1 coordinate 26,236, forward strand.
GCCGTCCTCGTTTGCAATTAAGTCGAGTTCACCGGCTTGCAGATAGTTAGTTTGCAGTGGGTCCGTTGATTCGTAGTGCGCTTTCCATTGCAACATTGACTTTAGATCGTCCGACAGGCCGGTGTGTCGCGGACCAGTCGTTACCTTTGGCTTGTCGGGAATTACGTCTGAATCATTGGCGGGCGCGCTTTTCTTCCACTCATTGTAAAACGTTCGAAACTCAGTGGGACCCAGCAAGGGGTCTGCACAATGCTGCAGCCTGAATGCTTCAGGCGCGATTGTCTGTTCTGTCAAATAAGCCTCACATGAAATGATTTTTCCCGCTGCCGTTCTGGCTAGTCGGGTCGCAATGAATCAAACACAGTACGTCGCCACCCAATGCCGGCGTTGTGTCTCCTATCAGGGGTGGCCAAAAGTATAGGGTCTTAGCGGCAGGGACCGATGGGCAGTAAATCTCGCACGCCCACAAAATGGGAAAACCGGTCGCCGGCACGGCAAAGGCGCTTACGCGGGTGCGCCGGCCGGTTAGTTCTCTCGATGGTGTCCCTGTCGCTGAGCGGTGGTCTCAAAATCAATTTAGCTTCAATGTCGGTATATGTAGCGAATTCCAGCAAAAATTGCTAGGCCGTTTCCACTTTTGTGCAGGGCAACGACTGACGGTTCTTAATCGTGTCCCGGTGCTGTAGCCGCAAACCGAGCAAGATCGACCCCGCTTCCACTTTCCATTCGGAGGAGACCTCTAAGGGAGAGGCGCTTTCCGCCGATAGTAAAGAGGATATTGGGGTTCAGATTCGAATCGAAATGCAGCCTTCGCAATTGCCTGGACTGGTTCCAATGCCCACCAGATGAGATTGTGTGCCAACGCGGTGGCGACCTCGTCGAAGAGGAGGCGTGGGGTAAGTGTCTCCTTCGCTGGCTCTTCTCTCATGACCCTCGGGTGCAGTATCGGCAGGATTTGAAACTGAGCGCAGACAGCGGCAACTTCGGGGGTGTCAAAGGTGACGGGTATCTTCGCATGAGCAAACGCATTGCGGATATGGCGCATAGTATGCAGATTCGTTTTAGTTTGCGGCCCATAAATTGAGAGCGCGTGACCGAGTTCGATTTTGCGGGCAAATGAGGAAAAGAAATTCTCATCCTCTAGAAGCCTCGAGTCCCGGTCGAGCTGCAAGAACTGCTCTATTGCGGTGTCGAGCGCTGTTTCAACGTTGGCCGCTTGCATCAAGCACGCGCCGCGGTGATTAGTCTCAGGTGCCATCTGTTCGACATAAGCAAGATGGTGGTGCACATCGGAATCTTGCCGGGTTAGTTTGCGAAGGGCGGTTTCTGCTTTAGTCATATGTTTGCCCCCACTCAGACTAATTTAGCCGGAACCATGTCCTCTAGCTTTGGTAGCTTGGCGTGCCGATCGGCCTCGGTCGCTGCCAACGTGCCCGGATCGGGCGTACCTTCTTCGATCGACCTAATCCGCATGCAAACATGAAATAGGTCCGCGTTGAATTTATACGCCAGCACCGCGCCAGTCCCGTACGCTACCGCCACCACGGAGTTTGGGGCGGCCTTTTCCCAAGCTACCTTCCGGTCCTCAAAGATCATTGAGTAAACACGGATGACGTCCGCCGCGAGGCTAACGCCTAAAAGGCCGACCTTACTGATGTTTTCTTTGTAGAACGGTGCCTTGTACCCGTTGATAACGAACTCTTTCATTGTGGCAGGAGCGTTGTGCTCGTGCATTGCTTTATAGAGCAGTGCAAATTTGTGATGCGTCTGCGCAGTCGCGTACGCGGCGGTATGAAGAGATACCATCTCGGCGCGAAGCCCGGCGAGCAACAGCCGCTTCTCTCTGTCTTCATCATCTTGGGCACTCGTGCGGTCAAGCTCGTACCTGTGCAGCCTAGCTTGGCGCTCAAGCCTCGATTGATTTTCCTGCGATCCAATGAGATTCTGAAAGCCTCGATTGGTTTGCCAAGCGACCACACACAAGCCGATGACTGCGCCGAAGAGGGTTGCCGTGCCCGGGTCAATCTTCAATCCGCCGATGGAAAGCAGGCTGACTATATTGGCGATGAGAAAGGCAACGCCGGCAGCGAGGACAGCCCATAGCGTTCGAGGCATGCTGCGGAATCGCCGCAGTTCCTTTTCGGCAAACGACCTTGGAAGCATGTAAAAATCCGATCGGGTGCAGAAGCGCACAGGGAGAGGGGTAAGAGACTCAGTCCGTTCCAAAGTCCAGGAAACCTCGCTTCCTGTCCATACTGCGATTGAAAAGCCGGATGCCGGTGGCAGCACCGGCCGGCTTCCACCTATGGCGCTATAAAACACTCAATCAAACCACCGGACATCCGGACAGGTAATAGATACCTGTCCGGACATGTCCGGTAGGATGGTCCCGGACAAAAACTCAATGTCCGGACATGTCCGCCGATGTCCGGCTGTCCAGCCAGAACCATTGGCCGGATGAGCCGGCCTTATTGCCTTCGGTAAGCTCAGCGACGGCTCGTCGAAAGCGCTTGCCAAGGGTGTCTTCGGCGGCTTTCGGCTCTTTAGCCAAAGCATCGGCAAAAAAGCGATTGCGCCAAGCGTCCCGGGTTACGGCTAGAACGCCCTCTGGGAAGCCGGGCGAGCCCGCTGGCGGGCTTTCGCCGTCAGCGTCGATAGCGACCCTAAGCGACTCCAGAGCCTTCGCCGCGTTTCCCTTGAGGTTTGACCCATCAGTTTTGCAGGGTATGGCATTAGCCTGCACGACGACAGGTGCGGTGGTCACGTTGCCCTCGTTATCAGTCCCTAGTTCAACCGATTCGAGCCGGAAGGATGTCACCGCCCCTTCCTCCCCGTCGTTCTGGCCCGTGCAAGCCAAGGTGAAGACTTTTGACGGCCCCGAGCCATTCACCGTGACGCCGAACGACGCGTCAATTGCGCCGTCAAGATCGATGGCACCTTTGCCCCTGTCGCCTTCCCAGCCGGAATGGTGGATAGCGGCCACATGCGCCAGTGTGGCCCGCGTCAGTTCATCAACAGAGGCAACGTATCGCTGCATATCCTTGGACTGGTTTTGGTCGCCGGGTCCAAAGGTGCGAGTGACGGTATCGAGAACGATCAAGACGCACTTGTGACCGCTCTTTTCCTCCAGACTCTTGATGGTCGCTGCCAGCAACTTGGCATCGATCGCGCCGGACGTAAGATCAAGCTTCCCACCGACAACCACGAAGGGGATGCCGGACACCTCGTGTGTCTTACGCCATGCTGCCACCCGTCGCTCGGTGAGCTTCTTGCGCTCTGCAGCGAAGAACACGACTAGCCCCTGCTTGACTTTGCGACCATGCCATTCACGGCCAGCGGCGATATGGCATCCGATGTCACCGACTAGCACGCTTTTCCCAGTCCCGGGTTTGGCAACAAACAAGCTGAACTCGCCGGCACCTAAGACACCTTTCAGAATTTCTTCCTTCTCTGTCGATTGGTCTACGTCATCGAACCACGTTACTTGAAATCTCTCTTTTAGATCAGCCTTAACTGCGTCAGGTAGCTGCAGTGTCTTTCGCCTATTGTCATTCGTCACCTTGGCGTAGGCATCAAGTTCAGCCTTCGCGACTTCGACCGCGGTGCTGAATTGTGGATGTATGTCTGCAAGGGTCACCACGAGCGCCCCCTTTCTAAGTTCGTGGCGGCACGCGCGGCGTGCCATCGAACCTCGCGTTCATAATACGACTGGATAGCGTGCGGCGTGTCGTCGATTTCAAACCGGGCCAGTTCGTCTTCGCTCGCCCCAAATCCCCAGTCCCAAGCTTCTAGCGCGGTTGCGATATCGTTACATTCGATCGTCCGAGCTTTGGCCAGTTCTTTGAGAGCCTTACGGCTGATCGCCGCGACATGGCAAACGCTGCGGCAGCCGTCCCCTAGCCAATCCATGGGGTGTGCGTGGAGCCGCACCACAGGGTGGTCTAGGTTCTCTCGCCCCAGCCACGAAGCGCGGCATGTCACCAACGCGAATGATTGATCTTCGGCTATCACCAAAAGATCAATGAACGCGCCATCCTCAAAGATAGGAACGGCCAGCTCATACGGGTGCTTGGGTCCAACATGCTCCGGCGAGTAGATTACGAACTTGTAGCGGCCAGCTTCGGGTGTCCACACTATGCCATATTGAATCAGCGCAACGTGCTGCGGCGCTTCAATGCCATGATCAGCAAGCCACGCGATGGCCGAGTCTCTGTCGCCTGCTTTTTCGAGAAATTCCCGCTGTACTTCATCTGCCGATGGCAGCGTATCTTCAAAAGTCGATTCCATTTTACGCGGCAATGCTCGTCGACACGGACAGATTTTGTACCAGCGCCTCAATAAAGTAGTCCAGATCGCCACTGCGATTGTGAAAGCCCACCTGACGAGCTGCCTGATTGAGACCGTCTCTCCAATTCTCTGACGCCCAATTGAAATGAGGCTGCAGCGCGGCCCACTGATAATCGGTGAGGCTGGCAACGTCAGCGGCGAGTTGGTCGAGCCGCGAGGATGCACGAGCATTACGGGGATCATCTGGCCAGCGAACCGTCAGCGACTTCCGCCACGCTGATGTACGTTCCAAGGTCTTGGCAATTGACTCGATGCAATCATTCTTTTCGTTCAACATCATCATCTTTAGCTTCTGTTTTTGCGATGGAGGCCCGCCGCTAATTGCGACGGGCGATTTGGAATCAACTCTGCACGTCGGCTGCGAGCAGGCCGAAGTAAGTGCCAAAGTCGGGCGCGGCCCTCTGTCCGGCAATGATGTCGGCATTCAAGTGCATGACCGCGAGTTGAAGTTTAGGTGCAAACGGCTCGTAGAGCGGTGCGATGCGAAGCCAGTGCCCTTCCGACACATTGTCATCTGCCGTGCGTACGATCTGATTGAGCCGGCCGGCTATGTCGGTGTTTCTTGGGTCGACGGTAAGTAGCTTCGTGGAAGCGGCAGTAAGGGTTGATTTGAGATAGGTGATAAAATCGATTTTCTGACTCACTATAGTCTCTCTGTTGTGCGCACGAAAAAACCGGCGTGCGCTGCCGGGTCGGCAATAAACGTATTTGCGGGGTCCGATGCTGACGCTGGTTGCGGACTATGAGCACAGACCGTAGTATGTGCACAGAAAGTCAGGAGCGAAACTTGCCGTACGATCCAGAAAAGAAGCAGTTCTCAATGGCTACTCCAGAGAACATGCAGGAGGCTGCATTGCTCATTACAGCGATGGGCCAATCGGTTATGACACTTCTCGACAAGTTGGCAGAAGCTCATGGAAACAGACCAGGAGCGTGGTTGGACGAAATTGAGCAGAGCCTCATCCGAGACGCGAAAAGCATTGTCAGCGAAGACATTCACGTGGCTGTTGAGGCACGCGGTATGAGACTGGGGATCGAGGCCGTCAGCGCAATGGTGCAGAGGCTCCGTAGGAGGCTGACTACTAGCTAACCCGATCTCCAACCAATCAATAACCAATACTACGGCGCAACCAAACGCGAACAAACACCGTCAGTCGTCGCTGGATTCATCTACGTTTCCAGTATCCTCCGGGGGCCCCTTCCCGCTCATAACGGTCTGGTTGCAGGTTCGAGTCCTGCCGGGCCCACCATTAGGCGATTTCGCGTTTGATCAGTCACGCTTTTTTCCTCGATTTGTCTCATTAGCGTTGCCGGCCTTGAGAACTGAGACACTTTTGCGGGCCCGATACTGATCAAGCCGCGCGAAAGCGTTCTCGGCCATCACTCTCTGTTGGGCTGCGCGAATATAGATCTCGGCAGTCTCCAGCTTGCTCCAGCCGAACACCGCGCACATTTCGGGCGCGCTCGCGCCGCCTTCGGCGAAGGCGACGGCCGACGCTTTGCGGAGGCCATGCGCGGAACAATGGCGCAAGCCCGCCTGGTCGCACCAGTCTCGCATCTTGTTGCCGAAGCCATCGATCGTGAAGGCCCTACCGAGATCGTTCACCAGGTACGTTGTGTCGCCCAACGCGGTCGCCTGCAGCGTCTGGCGCAACAGAGGCTTGATCGGGACCGCGATCGTCTTGCCGTCTTGATCTTCCCCCGGCCCTTGTGAGCCACAAAGGAGAGCCATTGGCCGCCTTCGATTTCATGCTGGCGGCCAACGCGACACACGTCTGAGCGCCTCGCGCCGATCGCCATCATGAGCTCGAGCGCGAGACGGGCCTTCGATCCCAAGCAATGATGCTGTCGATACTTCTCAACTTCTGCCGGCGTCCATGTATGCCAGCCTTCGCCTTCATTGATCTTGCCGACACCATCGGCCGGATTGAGTGAGGCCAGCTCTTTGCCAATCGCCCACTTAAATAGCGACCGCAGATATTTCACTAGCTTGTCTGCAGCGCCCGGCGTCGCAGCTCGCTTGTCGCGGCTGCGCTCAACGTCCTTCTTGCGGTAGGCGGAATAAGGAAGTTCGCCAGCGGTCTCGCAGAAGCGATTGAGCACGCTCCGCTTGTCGGCTTGCGTTAGCCGATCGAATTTTAAAAACTCGCCCGACCTAAAATATTGGTCGACGAGCCAATAGAAGGTTTTCTCGCGCGGGGTTTTCGGCGGCGCCGCCGCTTGCCCCTCGATCTTTTGGAGCGCTGCGAAGTAGGCTTTCATAAACTCAGGCGTGATCGTGCCATCGGCCGCTTCGAATGTCTCACGAATCCGAACCTTCGGCCGCCCCGGCCTTCGCACGTAGTAGCGATCATTCCCGTTTGGGTCGGGATCAAAGACGCAGTATTTCAGCCGGGTCTTGATCATACCGTAACGCCATCGAAAGGATTTTTGGAGCCACGATCGGCATCGCGGAGATCGCACCATGCTTGCCGAATTTCTTCGGTGTCCCAGAGTACGACACCACGAATTTTTACGCCCTTTCGGCATGAAGCCTTCTTCGATCCACCGGTCAAATAACGTCGCAGAAATCGAAAGAGCCGCCGCGGCCTCATCGCGACGAAGTGCAAATCTTGGTTGGGAAACCATCCGAGGCGAGACATCCGCCATCACTCGATCTCAGCCGGCTGTCGATCGAAGTCCGACTGTGCGGGGGCAACAGCACCACATGATGCCACGGTAATGACCATCTTGCCATCAGTCGTGATTTCGATCTGTCCGCCGCCGCCTTCATGTACGGCTCGAACAGCCATCGCCAAATCCCTTCTCCGAAACGTGGAGGGACCGCGAGTTCTCTGAGATGGAGAAGGGACTTCAGCTTGGAGTGCGCGGGCAGGCCTCAACGCCGCCACTTCCGGCGACGATGCAGTCGACATCGATTTCATTCGGAAACTCCAACATCTCGATTTTCCCTGTCGATTTGCTGGCCGTCGTATCGGTCAAGAACGGAGCTTGCCCAGAGCGTCCGCCGAATCCCCTGACCGAAGACAAAAATGGTCTGATTTGGTCAAAGAAGCAATGGTCTCTTCTGGAGTTTCCCCCGTCCCCTTTCCAGAAGGCGCACCGGCGATTTTCCCGAAACCCTCGCAAGCTCCCGCAGAAACGGGGCTGGAACGTCCAGCCCCGTAGATTATGGGCTTTCTCAGCCGGCCGGCCGGCGCTTCGACCTCGCTGGGAACGACCTGAGGAATGCCTCGTCCTCCGCAATGGCTTTCTCGACGCACTCTGGTGTTGTCGCGCCGACCCAGTCGTACGGGCCCAACGCCGCAGCCCTGCGGCGCTTCCAGTCCAGATCTCCTGCCGTCGGTGCCGGCGTCAAGAGGTGTTCAAGCACGGCGCCGCGCTAGAGTTCGACCAGGTTGAAGCGCTCGACCTGATCTAAGACTGTAGCGCCGCGAGCTAACGCGAGTCCGTGTCCTTGCGCGCCGCTGGCTGCATCGTTCATCTCCAACGTAGCGCGCAAGAACCGAACCTTGGCGCCGGCGCGCCTCCATGCGTCTTTGCGAAGCTCGCGGAGGTTCTCGTTCAGCCCAGTATCGGCCGAGACGCCGCCGTCCAACGCGGCTAGCTGCTGGGCTTCGCTGATGCGCGCCATGATCTCCCGGCCCCTACGCTCCCGATCGGGCGACGAAAGCCGCACAATCGACGCATCTGACGTCGGCCTGGTCGACGCTGCCGGCGCCGCGCACACCGCGGCGGCCTTCGGGAAGGCGATGACATTGTCAAGCTGCTGCATGCTCGCCTCCCCTCGATGTCCTGAAGGTGGATGCTGAGCGCGGGCGCCGGCAGGCCAGCGATCGCGCAGATCGAGCACTCGATGGCACGATCGAAGATCGCGGGGTTCTCATCGTTGTCGCCGATGAAATCGAGCACGCCGCCGGATTCCCGGACGAAGGCCATCAGCGCAGCCAGGCCGACCAGCGTCGAAGGTGGTGTCGAGATCAGCTCGAGCAGGCGTGGCCAAAAAACATCGTCATGAAAGCGGTCCTGGGCGTCCCAGCGTTCAACGTTGGTGAGCACCCCGTCGACGAGAGCCGCTTCAGCGTGGGCCGTTACCTGGTCGAAAGCCAATTCGGCCTGGCGGTATGTCTCGATCGCGGCAAACACCGGATCGGGCTCGCGGGGGCGGCCCACAGGCGCGCCCGCAGCGGCCGGGCTCGGCAGTGAAGCGACGGCGACGAGGCCGCACAAGACGCCTCGCCTGGCAATCTGGGCCGGCTTTGGCGGTGTGGCAGCCGCTCCACGGGCATTGACGATGACGGGAGCGAGGAAACTGTGCCGCGCGGGTACAGTTTCCCGAGGCGGGAACATGGGGCGTTCAATGGTCATGGAGATGGGCTCTCAAGGTTTGGCTTCTAAGGGCCGATTGCCGTGTCGGACGGCAAAGCCGGGGTCTTAGAATGAGCCTTGAGGACTCACGGCGCAGCCTTTGGGGTTTCCCCTTGGACATCAGCCGTGGGCTTGGCGGCCTACGGCATTGCTACGCCACCCCGGCCGTGATACGTCACAGCCAGGTCAGCGCGCCCGCCAAGGCGCCGCCATTGCGCTCCGAGCCCGCCAAGGCTCATCGCGCAGCACAATCCGCCGCCAAGCGGTTCTGTGCTTCTCAAGGTCCGGGTTCTAAGGCCCACGGACATGATTCACTGATTTGCGATCGATTGCCAAGCCCCTCGGGGCGGCTTTCGCACGCCCGCAGCGCCTGTGAATAGTCGGGATAACTAGCTGATCCATCGGCAGCGCAACGCCAGCGTGTCATCCTCGCGCCGAATCGCGAATCGCAGGAAAAGACATGGCACGTCGGAAAACTCCAGTGGCACCTGAGGACCGTTACCTCAGCCCAGCTGAAACCCGCAAAGGCATCGAACGTCTTAATAAGCGCATCCAAGAGCTGAAGGAGCTCGATCCTCAGTCGATCACCACCTATCGATCGCCTCAAATCGTCAGTCTTCAGACAAGCATTGAGGACACTCTCGCGTCGATTTTCGGGCAAGAAACGCCGAAATTTGGTCGATACCGGGCCGCCGTAAACCTTGAGCCACTCCAGACGATTACTGTGAGCTCGGATTGGATCGGCGCTCGCGGCGGGTACCATGGGTCGAGGCAAAGTGATGATGTTGGTGAGTTGCAACAAGGGATAGCTGAGCGCAAAGACCGCGCGATTGCCCTTCTCGACCAGGCAGTGCGAAGCCTCTCCGAAGAACGCCCCCCGGAAGAAGCCGGCGAACCTGTCGTGGGTGAACTCCCAGCTCCGAGCCCGCAGAAGAATGCAATCTTCGTCGTGCACGGTCATGATGGGTCTGCGCTCCACGCTGTCGCTCGCTTCTTAGAACAATTGCAGCTGCAGGCGATCGTCCTCAGCGAACAGCCTGACGGCGGAAGAACGATCATCGAAAAGTTTGAGCACTATGCCGGTGAGGTCGGATTCGCGGTGGTTCTGCTCACGCCTGACGATGTTGCGGGGACAGCCAACTCGCCCGCATCGGCAATGCGCGCACGGCAGAACGTAATATTCGAACTCGGCTATTTCGCCGGCAAGCTTGGTCGCGGCCGAACCTGTCTGCTGAGGAAGGGCGACGTCGAGATTCCTTCAGATCTGTATGGCGTCATCTACAAAGAGCTCGATCCAGGTGAAGGATGGAAGCTGCAGCTCGTGAAGGAGCTGAAGGCGGCAGAGCTCGATTTCGATTCGAACAGAATGTGGCAGTGATGCAGGGGCAGTGGCTGGGTAGCTATAAGGGCAACAACGAAGGCACCGTTACAATCGAATTGGACGATATCGGGGACCATTTCGAAGGCATGGCTTACTGCTTTCCGAATGACCCTCAGTTTCCGGCGGTTGGTGCTGCCATCAGAACGGTCGACCGATCGTCAAACTTTTCGCTTCAGCTGAAGGTTGACGTGGTCGATCGGCAGCGGGGCATCCTACTGCCATGGAACGCTGTTAAGGAGCACCATCCCGGCGTCGTCGTTGATCCGACTCTTGACGCCGCGTTCTCGTTTGACTTGGCGGCCGGCCATCTGCAAATCAACTACTCAAGTAAGTCCGGCGGCCCCGGAAAAGCGCTGCTCAGCATTTCGAACGGAGACAGACCGCCGACGAGAACACCGAAGGCGACGATCAGTAGTTGGGCAAGCTTCAAAGACTACGCACTCAGTCTCGATCCTCAGCGTTATGTGTTTCGTGGCCAGGAAAGCAACGCGTGGCGGCTACGAACGTTTTTTCATCGCGCCGGGCGTGCGGATCTTTTCAAATTCGTAACTCGCGACATCGGCCTGCTGCATGCGCAACTGTCGAGTCTCACGCAGCACCAGTTCAACCTGGACAACAATCTGGAGAATGCCGCGTTCTACAGCCTGGTGCAACACCATGGATACCCGACCCCGCTGTTGGACTGGACATGGTCTCCCTTTATCGCGGCTTACTTTGCGTTCCGCAAAAAGCGGGCCGTCGGCGAATTCGCCCGCATCTTCGTTTTCGATCAGCGCGAGTGGCAAAGAAACATTCCACGTTCTCAACTTGTAAGCTGTTGCCTCCCTCACTTTTCTTTCCTGAACCCGCTGGCGATCAACAACCTCCGAATGGTGCCTCAGCAAGCCCTTTCGATCGTCGCCAATGTCCACGACATCGAGGATTTTATCGAATACCACGAAGGTTCTTCCAAAACCCCGTACCTCGAAGTGATTGACCTGCCGGTGGCTGAGCGCCCGCAGATCATGCAAGAGCTCAGTTTGATGGGCATTACTGCCGGATCGATGTTTCCCGGTCTGGACGGTGCTTGCGAGCAACTCAGAGAGAGAAACTTCAATCTTTAGATTTGGGCTACAGAGCACACGTCACAAAAAGAGACGGATTGGATGAGCCACGTCCTCACACCACGCGAGCGCAGAGCCCTCGAAAAGCTCAGCGAGGATCAGCGCGACTTTCTCATCAAGGGGCAGTTGGTCGGTGTTGGAGCTCTCACCTTGCAAACGCTGGTCGATCTCGGCTTGGCCGAGACTGGTCCTTCAAAGCGGTACTATGACGAACGCGGTTGGCGCATCACCGATGATGGATGGCGTTGCATGTACGGAAAGACGCTGAAGGGGATGATGGCGGGAGGCGCGCCGCACATGCCTCTAAAACTCTGGAGTTGGCCGCCAAGTTGAGACCATCGTTCAGCAGGCCGAACACCGTTACGAGGACGATTACTGAGTGAGGGGAGTTGAAACAGTTGAACCGGTGGCAAAAATTCGCGCTTGATCATTACGCTGGCATACTGTCCGCGATCGCCATTATTGTTTCGGGAGGCAGTCTCTACGTCGCGAAGCTCTCATATGATTTTGGCGTCACCAAAGAGCTACGGGAGGTTCAGGAGAAGCAACCGCTTTTCGACCTGCAGATCACCCCTCGCGGTGCTTCCGCGGCGGCCTTCGCGCTCTCGATACTTAACCGATCTGAAACAAACATCTTTCCACGCAGCATGCGCGTCGAACCTTCCATTGACGCCGGCGAACTTTATCTCTCCACGCGCCAGCAGAGTATCGATAAGCTGTCGTCTACGCTCGACCTCCAATCGATGGGCTCCATCGCCCCGAAAGGTACGGCGAAACTCACTGGTGTCTTGGCCGGAGTAACCGACGGCAAGTCGGATAGTTTGACGCCAGGGGTCGAATTACACTTCACGTTCGCTCTTCGGTACGGCGATCAAAAAGATACAATTGAGCAAATCCATGTGGTCAGGAATATTCTGTCGCCGGTGGCTGATCGTCCTCGTCCTACGCCGGAGATGTTCCTCGCTGTGGTTCAGGAGACAAAGCGCAAAGCCCAACAGGAAGAGCGTTTATATTTTTTTGGCCAGGTCGCAGTGGCAGTTCTCGCAATCTCTCTCGCGCTGCTGTTCATTCTTCGACACCTGCGCAGCAGACGCGACGCAGGTGGGACCGTAGATCGGCCTAATCAGGAGAACACAAGTGCCTGAAATCCCCGACATGATGGGAGCAATGCGCGACATGGACGATCGCTTGCGAAAGCGGAACAACCCCGCTGGCTACATGCTTGAGCGATTGCGTACCCAGCTGACGCTCTTTCAAAAGAAAATATCCGATGAGGCCGAGGTCGGGTTGCTTGTAGTCGGCAACGCCGGCGCTTTTCATCTACGATCGATCACCGTCTCCAATCCGGACATTCTGATTTTCAACGGTGTCGACCAAGACGGGCGATCGATGCAACTGCTGCAGCACCACACCCAGATGTCGGTGATGTTTGTCGAAGTGCCCAAACTGGAAGAGAAGCCCTACCGGATCGGATTTACCTAGGCGGCGCGGCGTAAGACTTCAGGGCAACATGTCAACAATCCGGAGATCGTTTCGCCGATGACCGACGGCCCCTCAGAAACAGAGCTTACCGAGTTGCTAAGCGCGCAACGCAAGTTTTACGCGACAGTCGGGCACTGCGTGCTGCGGTATCAGCACGTAGAAGATTATCTTGAGGACCTCTTCGCAGCAGTGCTTGGCGGACCAGGTGAACGATCCAGCGCCATTTTTGCTTCAGTGAGAGGAACGGATCGGCGATTGCAAATCATCGCAGCGGCTGCGACTGGCTTAAAGGGTGCGCCCTGGATAGCCCTCCCGGATATCCTCAGACGGATCAAGGACGCCTCTGATGTTCGTGGCCAGATCGCCCACGCGCGGCCGGTTCAGATCTCTCCGCCCGTCCAGATCAGGGTGAAAACCGACGGCGGTAGGATCGTCAAAGTCGTCGAAGTGGAATCATCGGCGAAGAGCAGATTCGAACTCCACAAGACAACAGCTAAACGGGTGGTCACTTTCACGATTCAGGATCTCCTCCACGAATACGATAAGATAGACCGTGTGTTTGGCGACATGATCAGTTTTGTAAAAGCCGTCGCCGAGATCGCTAAATGAACTTCGACTAAAGAGTAACTCCCGTCACATGGGACGATCGAGGCGCGATTTCGCCTTGGCCTCCGAGCATAAGCGGCTCGATGCGACTGCCCGCATGCGCCTCACCCTCCCTGAGGGAGTGGACGGCTCGCAACTTCGTGACGCCTAGTCAAATACGACCTCTGCTATGGCCGGACGCCTACTTCCATAGAACCAGCAGGAGGAATGATGACGAAGACGGCCCAAGAGCAGCACGATCAGGTTGAGCGCGAAATTGCCGACCATCTTGAAGCCGAGCGGATTGATGAGCAGCGGAGGCAGCGGGAGATGCCGAACTGGACCCGCGAGGACCACGAAAACTGGCAGATCGCACGAAAAAGCACTGCTGAATATCTCCGCGAATTGATCAATAGGCGCGACACCCTTCGCAACGAAATTGAACCGCCGCCGTCCTGAGGGGAGTGGACAGTTCTCATAAACTCCGATCAGCTTCAGGCCAGCCATGATCATTACACAGCCCAGTGCCTTCAAGATCATCGCAGGTTTGTAACCGATGTGATCGACCGGTCCGCCGCGCCAGGCGCGAAGACCCTCAGGCACGCGGCCGAATACAATTGGCGATCATTCAAATTTTACTGGTTTCAGGAAGCTGAGATAACAATTTTTGTGGCAAGCAGTATTGAACCCATGGGTGCATCCCCGCATCAGATCGCGATCTCAAAATGCCGACGATAAAACGATACTACCGACAACGAGGAAACGATGCGACGTTGATCTCCGACTTCGCATCGGATGTCCTCAAGAAGGCAGCTAACACGCCGGTCCATCGACGAACCGCGGAAGAACAAAAGGCCTTCACCGAGGCCTGTACAAAAGTTCGATCCTCCGACCTTAGCTTTGGCCAGCGCATTGCCGCGTTCTGGCAATGGCTCGCTCTGGCGTAAGAAGCTCTTCAACGATCGAGCTGAGGGACTTTTCCGAAATGCGGCACTGCCCCTGAGAGAGCCAATTCGGAGCACTGAAGAAGCGGACCTTCCAAACCGCTCCGTTGCGGGGCTGAAGAACTCAGCTCACCGACGACGCCCACTGGCCGGACCGCCGCCAGAGGCGTCGCGGTTACGCTGGCAGGCTTCATTGCCGTAGCACGAGCAGTTGCGCTTTCCATCACACGCATGGCCACCAGCCGTTATCGTGCTTTCGCAGGTCGAGCATGTGGGTGGCTCCAGCGATCTCAGGGAAAAGCAATTCGGCGTGCGATGACGCCTCGGCTTAGAAGCCAGAGATCTTCTCGCTCAGACCGCTGAAGTTCGTCGTGTTGCCGGCATAGCCCGCTGCAAAGACTTTCGTTCCAGCCGAATTGTCGGTTGCGAACCCGATGCCGCATGCCTCAGACCTGCAGCTGCCCCAAACGATGCCATTGTTGGCGCCGCCGCCAGCCGAGCAGTTGAAGCCCACATTGGTGCAGTTCGACGCGATACACTGGCTACAGGTGATGTTGGCATTGCTGGTGCTCGCTCCATCCGGCTCGAAATCCCATCCGGTGCTGATGTTGGAATGCGCCGCGCCGAAGGTGATGTTTTGAGCCACGCACCCGGTGAAGCTGCCATAGGAGGCGCCGACGACCGCAAACCGTTGCGCCCGACCAGTTCTGCGACACAGTTGTAAAAGGCAAAGAATGAACTGGACCGCCCGGTCACGTTATCACCGCCGACATAGAAACCGTCCGCCGTTGCGTTTCTGACAATGCAGTTGCGGAACTCGAAGAACTGGCAGCCAAGGCACAGGAAGCCTGCCTCGCTGTAGACCGCGGCCGAGATCGCCCCGGAACTAATGCGCCGTGTTCGATTGCCATCGTAGACCAGGTCGCGCACGGCAAAATAAGTCGGGCCGTTATGGGTGAACGTCGGACCAGCGTGTAGCCGGAAATTGCGAGATTGTGCGACCCGGACGATATCGCCATGCCGGAGGCGTAGACCACGCCGTCGCCCTTCGCTCCATAATCCTCCGGCCTAACCGCAAGCGCCGCAAGGAAGGTCTTGACAGCCTTTTGCGACGGAATCCGGGTGTCGCTGTTCGCGGCAAGGGTGCCGTCCGTATCCATGCTGAGGCCGTCAGACAGGTCAGCCAGCGCGGGCTGTGCCGTCTGCAGGGCGCCGGTGACGTCGAGACCGGTCACGAATTGATGAGCAATCGGCGCCTTCGCGAACACGCCGCCCAGCGCCGTCAGCCACGGCGTCAGCACGCCGGTCTGGATCTTGAAGCGCCAGCCATCCGCCGAAACGATGCAGCTCACGCCGTCATCCGCCGTCGTGGTGTCGGACGTATCGAGATAATACGAGGCCCCGGTGGTCTTCAGCTTGAAGACGATCTGGCCTAAGAGAGCGGTATTGCGGACCTCCGACACGCTCGCCATGACGGTCGGAACGCGCGCCTTGGCCCACGCGACGAAATCGGTCTTCGAGACGTTGGCCGTGCTGGCGAGCCCGCCAATAAGATCGATCGGGTTTGCGCTCATCAGGAGCCGTCCTCCGTGATCGCGGCGATGATTGCGGTGGTCTTCTTGTCTGGAGTGGTCATTGTGCCTCTGTGCTTTCTCGCATTCGGGGATCAGGTCGGGTCGTCGCCGCCGCGATCCATCGCCGACGAGAATTGATCGGCGCTGGAGGTGTCCGCATCACTTTGAAGTTCGGTGACGACAGTGCTCAGGACAGTTCCCCTCCGCTGGGTGGTGCGAGCCCTAACCATTAGTGAGCACGCAACGCGACGAGGCGTCGAGCGCCGCAGCCGCGTCGTCGAGGGCTCGTTTCGATCGAGCGTGCGCCTCCTGTGCCTTCGCCAGCATCTTGGCGTTGGCCTGGTGTGTTTCGCGAGCGGTCAAGAGCGCCGACTGGAGCGCGCCCAGGTCGATAAGCGGTCTCGTCATTTCCTTCTCCTCGAGTTGAGGCGGACAGGCCCGCCCGTGGTAGTCGCGGGCAGGCCTGCCGCTGACGTGGCCGGTACTTCCGCGACCACGAATTTCAATCGCTCGATCTCGTCCAGCACGCGCTGATCGCGCATCAGGCGCGAGGCGGCCATGCGAGATCCGCGGTAGCCCGCCTGCATGGCCGCCTGAGCCGAGGCCGTGCCTTCGCTTATCGCCTTGGCAAAAGCCGCCGGCCGCGGGCGGAGGCGATCGGTGTAAACGCTGCTAGTCGCTATGACGCCACCATCTGAAGTGGGCACCTTGCGCTTGCCGCGTTGCCGGAATCGGCAGGAAACAGATTGATCGAACAAAAGTCGCCGAACAAGACCCGAGGTGTCGCTCAAATCGCTAATCTTCTGAGCGCTTATGTCGCCAGCATGAACACACGGGGCTTGCCGGCTCTAGTTAGCAGCGATGCGCGCCGCTCTAGAGCGGCTGGTGTTCTCTTCGCTACGCATCGGGCGTCTCTCTCAACGCGCCGCTACAAAATGGAAGAAATTATCTGCAGGATGCAATCCGTAGCGTGCGATACCAACCAACACTGCGACGGCGATTAGGTACGCTAGGATGATGAAGCGACGATACCAACGGAAGTTGCTTTCAGCTTTGCGATAGTGCTTGCCTGCAAGTTCATCGTATTCCTTATCGAGCAGCAACGGACCATACAGGCGGGACCGGAAGCTTTTTTCGTTCTCAATGATTCCATTCACTGCACTGGATGCAGCGACGCACGAGAAGACGCAACTTGCTAGCAGATACGCTGCGGCCATCCAAAGAAGCCAATCGCCGACCGCGGTATTTGCAAGGCGAACTGCAATGACCCCAAAGGCAACCGCAGCATCCCGCCAAAGACCAGACGACAAGGATGAGGTGTTCGTGGCCAAAGAGCGAACATCATCGGCTAATCCCTTCCGCAAATCGGACATTAACTTGAATGCGTCAACGCCCTTTGATTGGACATGAAGACGATAGGCGGTTCTGGCCGCGGCAAAAGCTCCCTCTAAGCTTTCTTTCAAACCGTCTTGCCAAGTAGCATCAACCTGCCAAAGCCGAACTAGTTCGGCTGACAACAGGCTGTGGCGAGTTTCTGAATCGCGACCTTCCAAGTATATCCAACTGCAAACTTCTTCCAACGTGGTAAGAAGCTCAGCATCGTTCCAGTTCGAGAGCAGGCCGACGCGAGCGAGCACCTTGCGACCGCTGCGCAGGTGCGCGATTGTGTTACCTTCAGCATCGATGGACACGGCATCGGGCAAACAGAGGGACAGTCGATGGCTCGCCGCCACCGAAAACCGCTCACGCAGCCACGTGCTCGCGTCGTCCACGATCCAAGTACCAACAGCGGTTGGCACTAGCCCCTTTCCGGACATGTCGTTGACCAAACGCCTAGGAGATGTTGGATTGTCGCCCTTAGGTAAAACAATTGCGGATGAATCCAACCAAGGTCCGACCGTTAGCCCCGCACTCTTACATTGGAAATCAAGCTCGGCGACAACTACTGTATTTACAGCCTCAAATCTATTTGGTTCCGCCACGATCGCACGTTCGAAACCATCGACAGAAAAAAACTTCAACATCTCAGGATTCGGAATCTTCACAATCCGGATCGAAAATGACCGACCCGAAAAGTCATCAATCTCCTCGTCAAGCCACTCGTAATCATCAGACGGATCGCTGTCTGTAACACTGACGGTCACCCCCATGACTTCCGAGTGCGCCCGCGCGTCCTTCAAAGCATGCCAAAAGGGCTGACCGCTTACGAAGATATTCTGCTGATATATATCGCAGGTTTCATTCGGAGGACCTTCCGCGTGTTCGCGCAGCCCCTCCATCAGGACTTTCGTTCGAGAGTTCGTCATCAATAATGCCCTGCGTCCTGATCGTTATCGTGGCGCTTCCGTCGGAACCTCTGTCGACTTTCACAACGGCTGTGCCTGCGTCATCAAGTTGCTTTGGGTAGATGACCCAAATATTTTCGCGAGTTCTAAGACGCCTTACCTGCGGTGATCTAATCCGGCTCTTGTCGATCTCAATCGTCTCACCGGATATGCGGTTTTTATGGAGCTCTCGCTCCACGTCCTTTCGGAAGTTTTGATCCTGCCAAAACGGACCGAAAATCTGGCCGCCAAAAACATTCAGATCCTCACCCGGCTCGATGGAATCCCGAGAGCGGGTCACGTCATGTAAATTCCGTCTCCAGTTCCGTTTTACTTCCTCAGGCATCGACTGCTTGAAAAGAGCAGCGCTGGCCGAAAGAGACTTGATTAGGCGTTCAGTGGCGTCAGCAGGTGTCCAGAGCCTCTTCACACCCAAAAATGTTTTGAAGTACTCGGTGACGTTCCGCTTATTCGCCCTGTCATAGACCGCTAAATTCCCTCCCGTGCCATCAAGCACTATCAGTGCTGACTTCTGCATAGCTTTACGGTCTTCAATAAACGTGTTGTCGACCTCTGTGACTTTGGCACGTACCCGGCCGCCCGTCGTTGTCTGCTGATATCGGAGCACCTTCTGATCATCGAACTTGATCAGAGCAAAGGCAGGCGAAGACAGCCCACCAAGTTGGGCCACTATGAACGCCCCTTTGGACGAGAGTGGCGCACCCTTGTGACCATTTTGGAACATCTCGGTTAGGTCCTTGGAGCGCTGGACGAACTTGCCGCCGTCCTGGGACACGCTGCGTAGCGAGGGACGTACTCCAGCGTCTTCTCCGATGAATCTGAACCGGTTGCCGATGTTGGTCTCCCTAATGCGCTCAAGAAAAAAGCTCTCGAAACCTCCAGCGTCTATTTCATCCATCAATTGGAAATCTTCGTCGGCCGGGCCGACGATATGAAAAATCATCCTTTGGATTGAAATGCCATTGAGAACACTCTCGTCTAAAAGACCCATCCGTCCCCCCACCACGCCGATGCAGACGAAGTAGCAGAAACTTGGTGATTCAACCAAGAGGCAAAACGGAACATAACATGAACATCATGGAACGTCAAGCGGGCCCAGTCCGACTTCACCCCCTCTCAATCATCTTTATCGCCGGCTCCGCACACCCATTCACCGATGCGACCACGTTCCGAAGACTCTCAACCGCCGCACCAATCTGGCGAGACTGCTGCGTGTTCGCGATCAGAAGGGCCGGCAACTACCTATCCCGCCCTCGTCGATTGCAGCATTCATTAAGTATTTCCAGCTATGCGAGGTACCATGTTGCGCTCATTTGGGCAGTTGCTCGTGCGAGGCGCGATCAGCGTCGTAGGTTCCGCATTAACGACTCTCTGCATTGCCGGAGTGCTATGGTTAGCGACGACGCACTTTCAGATTCAAAGGCCCGCAGTCGCAGAAACCATTGCCCTTAAAAATGGTTGCCTACCCAGCCGCTGCGGCGCGAAGGTGAGCGTTGGGCAGTGAAGGTGAGCGTTGGGCAGTAGCGGGAATAACGATGCTACCGTCCTATCCTCATTGGTTGATGTTGGCAGGAGCCATCTTTGTGCTGGCAGGAATGGTTGGCTGGGCGGTTCAAAGAAACCGACAAGCGCCCGACGCTGACAACGCCACTGTCGGACCGGACGAAACGTCGAAAAGTGGCGAGAAATGAAACGACCCAGTGCGTAACGCGGCTGGGGTCGTCCCGAGGTAAGCGCCAGACTTGGGCTGGGGGCTGAGGGTCAGGCGCCTACAACATCAAATCAGACACGCAGATTTTCCGCGCTGCTCTTGCCACGCTTCGGGTCGACCTTAACCTCATAAGAGACTGTCTGCCCTTCGCGCAGGTCAGAGAGGCCAGCGCGCTCGACAGCGCTTATGTGCACAAAAACATCTTGGCCGCCGTCATCCGGCTGAATGAAGCCGAATCCCTTGGTCGCATTGAACCATTTTACAACACCCGTCGCCACGTCCGTCTCCCATTGAAGCAATACAGATAGGGTAGTCAGGTTAGACCACCCCGGCAAGACCGATCTGCGTTATTGGCGCGCAATCTACGCATCATCGGCGTCACCCGACGCGCTCCATCTCAGGCAGCGCCATTTTGTGAACTCGTCATCTGCTAGGGCTGATCGAAATCTGCCGCCCGTTCTTCAATCGCCATTAGAGTGCACGCCTTTGCTTTGCTGTCTTCACCGTGCTGACGATCGTTCCCGGCAATGACGCCTTAAGGTCCGCGATCTGCTGTTGCACGCGAGCCAAGCCCGCGGCATCTGCGCCCGTTGCGTCAATGTTGACTGCCACGGGTGCAGAGATAGAGCCGCCATCCGGCATCACGCCGTTTGGAAGAATCTTCGCGCCCTTCTCAATGTATTTCAGTTCAGGACCGTTCTCGCCAACGATCGACCAACCACCGGGATGGTCGTCAGTGCCGCCAGCAAACGCACCTACAAGCGGTGCCCGCCAACAGACGTTGGCCCCACGGCTCCGGAGATTGATCCGTTGGCATTAACGCCGCCACCGCCGCCGAACAACCCCATAAGGCCCCCGCCACCGCCGCCGCCCATGGCCTTTGACCAAAGATTGTCGACGGCCATTGAGGTAAGCTTGTCTGCTATTTTATTCAGCGCGTTAGTTCCCGCCGCGGCAAACGAATCCCAGAAACTCTTTCCTTGCGCCATAGCGTGCTGAAAATCGAGTGCGAAACCTCGCGCCGCGTCCTGAGATGTAGAAGCGAATTCCTTCACGGAATTGTTCAATCGTATTTGTGCGGCCTCAGTGCTGTTCAAGGCGGCAGTTACATCAGGGTAGGTTTTTTGAAGGGTCGCAGCTATTTGCGCATCTTGCGGTGATAGCATCGCCGTACGTCCGGCGAAACTGATCTGATTGGCAACCTTGGCCTTCTCTAAGGCCAATGCTGCGTCACCGGCCTGTCGGGCCAGCTCTTGGAATGCCGTCGCTCGCTGGCCAGTGACTTCAATACCTTCCTTCTCGGCTGCAGCCTCAAGCAATGCCATTGCTTTAAGGCGTTCGATATTGTCCGCGGTCGTCCCGACAGATTCTGCCGCTGCTAACGTGGTTTTTGAGTACTTCGTTATCGACTCGGTGGCCCTTTCGATGGCGTTGTTTGGAACATCCTTCGATGCGACCTTTGACGGAATGGCCGACTCGTAGTCAGAAGCTGAAAGACCCGGATACGGTTTCGATCTAGAGCCGGGGTCTGGCGGATTAGCCTTGTCAAACGCCGCATCCATCTCTGATGCTGTCGGATAGCGCGGTTCATTCACCATGCCAGAGGCAACGCCCTTTATGCGGTCGGATGCCTCTTCTTTGCTCATATAGCCAAAGCCGTTCCACAGCGCTTTGCCGAACGGTGTCCATGTATCGGTCGCGAAAATAGACGAGTCCTGAAAGTCCTTTTGCGCCTTGGTCAGCGCTTTTGTGTCGATAACGATTCCCTTCTGGGGGTCGACGCCGGCCGCCTTCAAAGCCTCGCTTGCCGCGGAGTGAGCAACCGTACCAGCCGCATCGGACGATCCCTTAGAGCGCTCTCGCACGTCCTTAATGAAGGATGCTGCCTTATCAATATACTTGTCGACTTCCGGCAGAAGCTCAGAAATAGCGGCCTTCATATAAGTCGACCATTCGACGCTTGACTTGCGCCAACGTTCGTCGAACTCTTTAGCCTTATCAATCGTTTCGTCGCTGATGATAGCGCCGGCACTTTCCGCGGCATCCCTGATGCCGTCGAAGCCGTGTGAGGCTTGCTCAAGGAGCGGAATCCATTCCTTGGTATAGCCAAGCATCTGAGCAATCGCGATTTGGTCTTGTGGCGTTTGCGCCCGCCGCACAAGATCGCCCGCGATCTGCAGCAACTGCGTTTCGCTGATCAGTTGCCCGTTCGCGTTCTTGATGCTGATACCGTTCGCATCAAATTCTTTGGACAGAGCATTTGCATTGCGTTGGGCATCGTTCAGCAACTGAGCTGATTTCGATAGTCCGGAGTTGACCTGTTCCAGACTCAGGCCATTTACCTGCCCTCCGAACGCCGCCGACTGAATCGCGAACTGACAACCCAGCTTGCGCAGCCGTGGTCGCCATGTCGGCAAGCTCTTTATTGGCATTCGCAACGTAGGCAAGAAAGCCCGCTGCTGTTCCAAGCACACCAAAACCGGCCAGTGCAGTAGAGAGTAAGTCGGTTGCAGACGAAACGCTTCCAACCGCGTCGCCAAGTGACTCAACAGAACGCGTTGTGCTGTCGATGCCTTCTCCGGTCGCAGTGATTGTTACCCTGCGAACGATATCGCCTTCCATCCGTTTCTATCTTTCTGATAATCAATGAGTTGAAGTAAGCCCGCTTAGCGGGTAGAAGCGCCGCTCCAACCAATGGAGCAGTAATGGCCAAGAAAGCTAAAAAGATCGTCCGCCGTGAGTACACAACGTCAGACGTCAAAGAGCTTCGCGCTCATTCCAAGGCGAAAACGCCCGTGGCACGAATTGCAAAGCTTACAAAGCGCTCCGAGGGGTCGCTGCGGCAAAAAGCGCTGAAGCTCGGCATTTCACTAGGACACATGCGCTAATTACGAAACTGCTCTTCCAGTTGCCCGCCGTGGTTGGTCCCCGCTTCATAGCGCCAGTATGCGAGCGCGGCTTTCTGCTTCGGGGTCATAACTCACGTCCTCTGCGCAACACTGACGGTCGTACCCAGTGTCGACCATGCGAAAATCGCATCGATTGACGCATCCAACTCGCGGTACCAAATGCTGCCGCCCTGTCCACCAACCGCGCTCGCTCCGTCCAGGCTGATGCCATCAGTCACACTTGTCGGGGCGGAACCAAACTTGATAGTCGCTGGATTGACGCCATTTACGACACGACAGAGATGCTTCCTGTCGTTATTCGCGCCCACCAATGGCGTCGGGGGTACCCGCGGAAATGGTGAAGGAAGTTGTTAAGTTGAGTTAGAAATACTTCTTGGAGGGGTCTTCGCCAGTCGAATCGTCGTGCGGCATAGACACCTTACTTGAATCGGTCGGCGTAGCTCCGAGCTGCCCGAGGCAAATCCGCAAAAGATTGTAGCCAGAAACTGGAAGTTCTTCCCCAGCGATAATGCGGCCCTGCATTTCTGCGGCGATCGAAACGAATGCGCGGTGACTCCGGTTGAGCCACGGAAGGTCCTTCGAGAACGTATTCCATGCTTCAATCTGACCCTTCCCCTTCATCCACTTCGGTGGCGAGCCGAGAGGTTGCGTGACCACCGGTTCGCGTCTCAGCTTGAACCGCTTAGGGTCATGAGCGGTTCGGCCAGTAGCCGCGGCCTTCATGAGCGGTGTTCGTGCTCGTGGCATCGATTGAATCCTGGTTTTTTTGAAAACTTTTAATTGCGGGAGTGCGCGTGAACCACCCGGTCGGTTTTTGGGTTGACCGTTCTGGGCCTTTTTGACCCGCCCCCTGCCCCATAGGGATTGCTTGCGGCGCGCGCCCTGTCGGGAGCCCGTTCAAAACCAGACAGGGAACGCAGCCGCGCAAGCCGAGCTACTTAAACAGGCTCGCTCTTGCTTGCCGTGTAAGCATCCGGCGAAGTCCGCGCGCGGGTCATTTTCGGCTCAGGCGGCTTGATCAACGTTCCGGATGGCAGAGCGCCAATCGGCGTTCTTCGATGAACTTCACCGAAGAAGGTGCTCGATCTGCTCCCGAGTGCTTGTTATGGGCGATGACGGGTACAATATCACGGCGCAGAACGAATGAGTTGCGAGCCTGAGAAGTGGCGCAATGGATCGCCGAGAATCCCGTCCATGTTCGAACGAGCAAAGGCACCGATGGCCGGCTTGTCGATCTTAGCGCGGAAGCTGTCCGGGGCTGGGCAGATCCGCCCTACCAAGGTCCCATAGCCGCATTCATTGCTGACGCCGTCCGGCCATCTGTTCGCATAGCGGTATGTCGCCCTTGCTTCGCGGTCCGATACCGTAGGGCTTACTGAGAAAAACTCCCGATAGCCCCGCCACGCGAGCAAAGTCGCTGCCGTTACGTCTTAGCTCGGGCTTCTGCCTTGTCGACGGGACAATTAAGCTTTAGCAGCACTTCGCGATCGCTGTCCGAACCTTGTACGATGAGAGAACCGCCCATTCGGTCCGCCACTTCCTTGCAGTAGCTCAAGTTGAAGGAGGTAACTGCGTCTTGGCCCGCAGGTCGCACGGCCTTCAAAGTGGCGAAAAACTTTTTCCCCGATATGCCGGCATCCACTAGCTGCCCACCGTGACTGGCCCCTACCAATATGAGATGACCCATAGCAACTCGCATGGATGACACTGGGCCATGAATAGATTGAGCGTCCAGAATATTGTCCCCTTTATACTTCATCTCTCCAGCGCACATCACGTTAGCGGCATTGACGCTCTGCCGTATAGTCAGACCGACATTCATCCACCCAACGTGGAGGCCTTCACGCCTAACGATGTCGACTGGCGCCATAACGTTGCCAACTGCATACTGGATTGCGTCAAGGCTCCGACCCACCTCTTGCAGCTCCTGTGGCACTCTCGCCTGGCCCGGCGAATGCGCAAAGTTCTGCAGCAGATTGCGAATTCGCTCATTCGATGATGCCGCTACCTTGACCAGCCCTTCCTTGATCTCTTGCGTCGCCGATCGGAATGCCTGCAATCTTCGCTCGGAATCGGTGAGTTCCTGCTGCAGGCTGGCCTGTGCTCCGGCTGCTATCCTGAGCTGGTGTTCCAGGCTACGTATGAGCTCCATCTGAGCGGAAATATCATCTGCGAGAGTGCAGTACCTGCCGTCTGCCATCACCTTCTGGACGAACTGGAGCCACTTGCCTTCGCCAACCTCTACCTGCCACGTGTTGCCAGAGATTCGTCGCTCGTCTCTCGCCGTCTTGGTGAGATCGAGGCGCCAATCCGAAAGAGGCGGGAGATCACCCTCGGCATTCTGAGTGGTCAATGATCGGAAAGCTTCATTCGCTCCTACCGGAGAGCCGTCGGTATCCCAGACAGCAAGCGGAAACGGGCTCTTGAGCCACCAACCATCGCTGCTCGTACTGCCCGATTCAACAAGGAGATTGGACTTTCGCACCCATCGTTCACCGAGTTCAGTCAGGAGGAAGCTTGCCTCCTTCCCGGACGATGAACGTTCGATCAATCCACTGCCCTGAAGAGCGCCCGTCACGCGAGAGAGATTTGCATCTTCGAGACCAAGCAAGTTCTTCAGCGCACTCTTCTTGAGCGCCTTACCTGCGGTGCCCAGTGCTTTCAAAACAGACTTGGAGTGCTTTCGCCCAAGAACCTCCTCCAGAGGCTGATACTCGGAAAATCTCGACGACTGCGACAGCAGGTCTGCCAATGCTCGAATCTTCTCTGCGACGGCCGATCCGTCGCCAATAAGCGCGGAGGCGTGTCGAAAGAGCTCGAACCAATCTCGAAGTTCGTCGCCGAACGATCGGGACGTCAGGGTGCGCCAAGTTACATCGCGCAGCGCGTCATAAACCCGATGGACGAGCGGAGGCTCGATAGCCAGCGCACGTCGAATGATGGCCGCGGCCTCTGACGGGGTGGCATCGCCACGCGCGATTTCATCGAGGGCGCTCTCAAGCGCCTTGCGGCTGGGGGGCGGCATTCGAGTTATCCAGGGACATCGTTTGTTGTCATTTTACATTGGCATTGATTAGCAACAAGTCAATGGTTGTAAAATGACTAGGCGCTGAAGGTGGACCAGGACTTGGCTACTTTGAGCTTGTTGACCGGCACTTCGCCGGGCTTTCCATCCGGCGCCAAGACAAAGCCGGCCGCTCGGGAGATCGCAGGATAGGCCTGTTGGACCACGAAAGTACGTGTTTTTCGGCGAAAGTTGAGGTCTTTGGCCGCGTCCATGTGGCTGGTCATGGTCTTGGCGTCCCCGCAGGAGGGAACGACCACAAAATCGACGTCGAGCTCTCCGTAAGGGGTATCATAGCACCTGTTGCAGAGGTCGAGACAGATACCGAAGCCGTAGAGCGCATCGCCGAGAATGAGGATCACGAACTCATTGCCAGGTTGGATATCCTCGGCCCGTCCTTCGGGATCCTTGTAGACCAAGCGCTTCCGCTGCGTGAACAGCTGGACACCGTGACCATCGAAAACCGTGGCGACGTTGTATCGATGACTTCCCTCGAACTGGTGCCATGAGCCGGCGACCACGAAATGAGGGCTGGGTGGCAGGGCACCCTTCGCCCACGGCTTCTTCCGAAGTTGCTGCTGTATGAAATCGCGAGATCCGTGGTCGATCGTCAGCTCCGGGAACACCACGGCTCGACAGCACTGCTGGTGCGCCCCCTCGCATGCAGTCGCGATAATCTGACGCCCTTTGGGAAGCTCGACCGCCTCGATGAAGAATGTCGACGTCGTCTCTTTGGAGTCGAACTTCGCGCCTGGAAACAGCACGGCACCAAAGTTTGCAGCGTCGGGCGACAGAAGATGGTCCGGGCGTTCGAGACGAACAGTGGCACCATCGACAATGGCCGGAATTATTCGAACTCGGAGCAAACCCCGCTGGTCGAACGGCCGTCGATCTCCAGCTGGATCCTTGGGTGGACGCCAGCCCAAACGCCCCATCGGAATGAAATGAGCAGCTCCGCCTCCGACTTTCCAATCGTTGGGATCGCTTCGCCAACCATGCGCGCCCAAGTGCTCCGCCACAAATTCGTTCTCGAGCGCCCGAAGGCATCCCCCAAGCTTTCGAACAAGATCGGCGTCTCCTTCACTCCCGTCGAAAGCAAGTCCAAAGTTCGGAAAATTGACGTCGCACGCCGCGGCAGTCGCCGAGATATCGGACTCCGGTATATTGGAGTATAAGTGCTTAATGGGCGAAGGCGCGCAGGCTAGTGACTTCCACACCGCGAAAATTGCTTCGCAGATCCTGTCCTCTCCGCCGGAGCGGTCGATCCTATCTAGTTGGGCGGGAAGACGAACAATTGCTCTCTTCCATTGCGGGTGCGTCGTCAACAATTTTGTCCTCGCGTACATTCTCTAGTTTTCAAACGCGGGGAAACGCTCCGTTGCCTCCCAGGCCTGACCGTTCGTCAACCCGATCCCGCCAGCCGCGAATGACACTTTTTGTGGCGTCGCAATACGCCTTTTGCAATCAACATGCATCCACTTGTTGCTATTTTAGGTCGTACTATGCTCAAAATGGCAACTGATTTTTGATTCAGTTTTTTTTGTGAGGCCTCATGTCCGCGAAGCATCTTCTTTTGCCAGTGGCTCTGACGGCCTTTCTGAGCGGATGCGGCACCTACGTTCCGGAGATCGCAGAGTTTCCAGGTAACGCTGTTGATAGCGACGAGCTGGTCGCCTCGATATTGATCAACATCAAGTGCGAAGTCAGAGATGCTGTCG
The DNA here is from genome assembly GCF_055807615.1 of Bradyrhizobium sp. MV1.5. Lineage (NCBI taxonomy): Bacteria > Pseudomonadati > Pseudomonadota > Alphaproteobacteria > Hyphomicrobiales > Nitrobacteraceae > Bradyrhizobium > Bradyrhizobium sp. MV1.5. Next base: position 53,767 of record NZ_JBVVPL010000014.1, read on the forward strand.
CGCACTTTTACAGAACGACGGGTAAAGGACCGACCTATCTCGACCACTGGGGAGTGGACACGCTTCTCAATCTGCAGGTATCCGAGAAAAGCTCGGTGGCGCCGAGCGCGGATCTGATGCCGGCCAGTCCAGCAACTGCGATCTTTACGGCCAGTCTGGGCGTCAATGGCTCCGCCGAGGCGACCCGCACCGACTCCATTGAATCCTTCAAAACCGTTGCCGAATTCAGAGCTGACGGGCCTTGCCTTCCCGCACAGCGCCGTGGGGGGCCGTGGCTGCTCCAAAATGATCTGAAGCTCTACGATTGGCTGGTCAGCGCCCTTCTCGGAAGAGATACCAACAGCTCGGAGTTTTCGACGTTCACGTCTAAGGACAAAGTGCTAACGCACGAGGTGAAGTTCGAAATAACCTCCGGAGGCGACCTCACTCCGACCTGGAAACTCGTAAACGCGACCGTGAATCCAAGCAGCCCGTTTCTGTCAGCGAGCCGCAATCGCGTGCATACCTTGACTATTTCTCTAGGCCCGACCGACGTCGTCGCAACCGGTCCCAGGAAGGGAGCAGCCGGCCCGTCACGCGGCATGTCTGATGCCGCATTGGCATCGCGAATTGGCGCTGCAGTCGCAAATTCAGTTCGCGGTCCTCTGCGCTAAAGGGAGAGTGACATGGCAAGAGCTGCGAAGAAGAGCAACCCGAGGGGATCGAAAGCGCGGTCCGCCAAAAAGGCTGCCAAGAAGACCGGGAAGCAGGCAAAGAGGCCCACAACAAAGACCGTCAAGAAGGCTAAGAAGAAGGGAGCGTCCCGCGCAAACAAAGCACTTTCCAGCATGATGGCAGGTGCAATGGAGACCATGGCAGTTGTGAAGCCCCGAACTCCGCCTAAGCCTCAGAGCAAGTGCCGAAAGATAGACGGAGAGTGTATTATGTTCCGCCTCAGCTCGACCGGATATGATATCCTGATCGGGAAGGTCGATTGCTCCTTATGCGAATCGTACTTCTAAATCACCTTGAGACAGCGACCCGCCGGATCGCTGGCTCGTACTCTTAGTGACCAACATTTGCTCATAGCTTGGGCGCGGCAGCCACGGGCGCACAGCAGAACCCCTGATCCTTCAGTTCTGTCCTCACGTGCATTTTTCTCGTCAAGTTCATCAGCACGAGTTTGCGGCACAAACCGCCCGCCCGGCGCGGCACTGCTTGACTGCATCTCGGGACGTAAACGTCAGTTCGCGCCGACTGGGGGTTACGATGAAGTGAATGCAGGGGTTGCTGACTGCTATGCGCTCAAAAAGATCGGCCCAAGTCGCTGCCTTATAATCACCCCGCACCGATAACTGGCCGACGTCGGCCACGGTGGAGGCATCACCCGAGATCTTGAGGTTGAAGCCGTCTCGCTTGGCCGTCGGAAGCGAGAATTGGCGCAGGAGACTGTCGAGCTTCGACCCGCCCGCTTGCTCCGTATCCCACTCTTTGAATGCCACGTTTTTGTGGGCTTCCGAGGCCTCCAAAATGCGATGCTTGACCCAATCGTATATGCGGGAACGTCGATCTGGAGGTTTTACGATCGAGAAATGGTCTGCCGATACAGGATAGGCACGATCATCCTGCGGCGTTTCCCCATAAAGCTGGGGAACCACGACATAGCCATAAGTGGCTTGTGTTTCGTAGGCGACAAATACCCGTGGGACTCGCTCTCTCCGGCCTCTGTCGAAGTAATCCTTCCACTGATTTTCGAGTATCTGGAGATAAGTGTTCACGTCATATGTTCGCAAGTCGACCAGCGGGCGCGCGGCTCCGGCAAGCCGAGCTAATATTTCGAGGTAGTTGGCAGCATTTGCCCCTTTTGCCGGCGTAGAGATAAAAATGACCCCGCTGACTTGTTGCTCTAGCGCGGGGTTGCGTGCCTGAAACAGATCGACGAGTACTCGCTTTACGACCAAGCCGCCCATGCTGTGGCAAACAAAGTAGATTTCATTGTAGTCATCAAAAATTTTCTGGTCTGCCAAGGTCGTCCGGACAACTGTCGCAATCTGTTCGATACTCATTCCCGAAGTGATGCCTGCGTCATAGTTGATCGCGAGAACATCGAACTTATCCATCTCAGGATCGTCAGCAAGAAGCTGTGGCCAGTACGCACGCGTCGTTTCGTTCGTGAAGGTCCCGCGGCCATCTCCGAGTATCCCATGAGCAAAAACGACAACCTTATCTGCTCCTTTACGCTTGACGAATATGTCGGGCTGCTGGGCATCTGCGCCGGGGATTGGGAACATCGAACTCGCCAACAGACAAACGGCGCCTAGCAACAAGGGTCGCAGCGAGCTACCTAGGCGTTTCATCGCAGTCTCTCCGTGCCCAGGCAAACCTCGTCTTCAGCACAAGCAGAAATTGATCATCCCGAAATTGCACACAACCGACGCTGATCGCCACATTGTACGTCTTGCTTCCAACAGAAAGCTTTTCGTTGGAAACGCGCCTCGCTGAGTCTGGTGCGAACAGCGGGCTAAATCCCGTATCGCTGAATTTTGAAATGAAGGCGCTATATAAGCCAAGCCGGTCCGGGGCGTTGCGGCCTAATGCGCCCGCTATGAGTACCCCCATCGCTTGAACGGTCGTGCCAGGTTGTGGCGGCGAGAATAGTGCGGATGCGGCCCGCTCAAACCTATCTTCGCCCGGACCATCCAAGTCCGGCAGGCGAGCACCTTGCTTCTGCAGTTCGTCGGAAACACTGGCGTTTTGCTCCCGACTTCCGCCGCCGTTCCAATCCAGTTTGCAGGCTTGGCTGCCGTTCTGTGTTTTTACGCATGTACCGTTGCCCGATGAATCCGCCGGAATTGGATCGCGACAAGAGCACTCGGTGGCAAGCCCTGGCGAATTCGCCACCAGAAGGGCCATGCAGAGGAGAATTAGCCATCTCAATTGCAGAACCGGCTTTGCTTGTTCACCTAAGGAGAAAACCATCTGGCCATCTCATTCCTTGCTTCCAACATAAAAGCAGCCATTGGTTGAAGTCAATCTTATTACCAGAAGGCTTTGTTTGGGAGGAGGCACATGCAATCGACTCCGCCACACCCAATGAAGACCGCGTCAACCGGAGATCGACCAGCAGGCTTCATCACATAGCGCGGCGTCTTCTCGATTTCGCGCGGAAACACTTGCGCTCAGGCCTGAATACGTCGGCGACCCCTCGAGCTCGCATCTCCTCCGGGCCCATGGACATCTTGTGACCAACGGCCGGAGTAGGCCGAGCGTACCAAACGGCGCCATGCGCGCCCGAGCTGCAGATCTTTTTCGGATGTCCTCGTTGAGCGTCAAAATGACCGCTGGAGGATGACCGCCAAGGGGCAAGCCGTGCATGAATCCATGAAGGCGCGCCGGGCCCCAGAACCAAAAGATGGAGGAGGTGCCTGTCGATACGGCCGGGCCACCATCCTTGTTGCTCGCCCCCGAGCGAGCGAAGCGCCGACGCGAATCGCAGCAACGTCGCTCCAAGCCGGCGAACGCGCGCGAGCGCGTGCATTTCAAGCGGAAACGGCCCTCGTCGCGCTGCCACTCATTGACCAAAGAGTAGATAGCTCTGGTCGATGCCGCGGCGATCCCGGGTCTCGTCGGTCCAGCCGACAGCTCGGCGATAGCTGCCCATGGCCCCTGTTCGCTTGAGTGCCCTCACATCGACTGCCTTGTTCTCGTCGGCCAAGGGGGAGACCCAGAGCGCATCCTCGGGGCAATAAAGCTCGCAAAGGAAGCAGGTCTGGCAGTCGTCCTGACGGGCAATGACCGGAATTCCATCCGTCTTGTCGAAGACGTTGGTCGGACACACGTTGACACAGATGTCACATGATGTGCAGTGCTCAGCATCGATAACCTCGATCATTCCGCGGCCTCCGCATAGACACTCTCAGCGTGTGGCTGGACCGAGGTCCAGACCTCGTCGAGACCGCCTGTCGTTACGTAATGACGCTGCTGCGCATCCTGGTCGGGAAAATCGTCGCGGCGGTGCATACCGCGAGTTTCCTGACGCGCCAGCGCGCTGCGGTACATCCACCTGGCCGTCGCCAGCATGGCCGCGCTTTCGCGGGCCCGCAACACATCGGCTCCGGTCGCCGCGTCCGCGTCCGCGTCCGAGACGCCGATCCACGCCGCGTCGAGACGCGCCAGTGCTCCATCCAGGCGTGCCCCATCGCGAAAGTAGTTCAGTTCATATGGAAAGACCTCGTCCTGAACCGCTCTTGCGAGCGCCGCGGGTTCGAACGGGCGCAGCGACCGGTTACGAAGGGCGACCGTGCCCGCAGATGACAGTTTTCGCCTGGTGGTCTTACCAAGCTGCTTGGCGTAGTCGGCGGCGCCCTGCCCCGCCCAGCTTCCCGATGACATAGCCCAAGCCGCATTGTGGCTGCCGCCGCCGCTGAAACCGCCGCAGATCAACTCGCGCGTCGCGGCATCACCGGCCGCATAGAGGCCGGGTACACTGGTCGCACAACTGTCGTCAATGATGCGGAGCCCGCCGGTGCCGCGGACGGTGCCCTCGAGCCGGAGCGTGACCGGGAAGCGATCCCTAAACGGGTCGATGCCGGTACGATCGAATGGCAGGAAGAAGTTCGGCTGCGACGCACGCATCTGGTGCTGCACGTCATCGTCAGCCTTGTCGAGCCGCGCATAGACCGCGCCTTCGAGCAACGCTCGGGCAATAGCCGAGCGCCCACCCTTCGAGGCCGCGCCGGGGACAACGCTGCCATCTTCATAGGTAAAGGTTGCCCAACCGTAGAACAGGGTCTTGGTTACCGAACCGAAGGCCGGGGAAATTGCATATGGATTGGAGAACTCCATGCTGCTGAATTCAGCGCCAGTTTCCGCAGCCATAAGATATCCATCGCCGGTCAGAACATTCGATCCCAGGGTTTTGCTCAGGAACGCGCAGCCGCCTGTTGCAATCACGACCGCCTTGGCCCGCACCGTCCAGCGATCATGCTTCTGCCGGCGCAGGCCGCTGGCACCAGCAACGGCGCCATTGTCGTCCACGAGCAGTTCGAGCGCAGGACTATGATCTAGAATGGTGACGCCAGCCTGCTTGGTCCTCTTGCGCATCAGGCGCATGTATTCTGGGCCCTGCAGCGAGGTGCGCTGCGACTTGCCCTCGTTATTGCTGGGATAAGGATAGCCCCAATCGGCGAGCCGGTAGCTCTGCTGGTAGGTCTGATCGAGGACGCGTGCCATCCAGCGGCGGTCTTGGAGCTGCCCGCCCAGCTTCTCGCGCTTGGCCATCGCGACCTCGCGAAGTGCAGGATCCGGGTCGACGTACCACACGCCTGTGCCGGCCGCAGCGGTAGCCCCGGACGTGCCACAAAAACCCTTGTCTGCCAGCACAACGCGCGCCCCGCGTTCCGCCGCACTCACCGCAGCCCAAGTGCCCGCAGGTCCGCCGCCGAGGACCAGCACGTCGGCGTTGAACTCGACCGATCCCGGCGGGGCGGACACGCGCTCGGCGCGATGGGGTTGGCTTGTCATCGTTCACTCCTCTAAGCGGAACAATCTCAATCGTGCGCTGCGTCGGCTGGATCATCACATGTGGAGCTGACGGATTACGCCGTCACTGGCGCCTTCCAGCGCATGAAGCGCCGCTCCAGCGCTTCGAGAACGGCATTGGACGCCAGCCCGATGACGGTGATCCCGAGAATGCCGAAATACATCTGCGGGATCAGGAAGCTGTATTGGCTGTTGATGATGAGATAGCCGAGGCCGGCCTTCGCGCCGACCATTTCGGACGCCACCAGCACCAGCATGGCCGACGCGCTGGCGAGGCGTATCCCGACAAAGATGGTGGGAAGCGCTGCCGGCAGGATCACCTTGCGGAACAGCTGCTGCGGGGTCGCCCCCATGGTCCGTGCCGACTTGATCAGCAACGGATCGACCTGCTTCACCGCGGCAACGGTATTGAGCAGCAGCGGCCACGCGCAGCTATAGACCACCATCGTGATCTTCGACGTTTCGCCGATGCCGAGCAGCAGGATGAAGACCGGCAGCAGCGCGAGCGGCGCGGTATTGCGGCAGATCTCGATGAACTGATTGACGAGATCACCGAGCCGGGCATACCAACCGACGGCCACGCCGAGCGGGACGATCAACGCGACCGAAATCAGAAATCCACTCAAGGCGCGCAACAGGCTGGCGGAGACGTCATCGTAGAGCTCGCCGGATTGCGCAAGCTGCCAGCCCGCAGCGATGACCTCCGAGAAGGGTGGCAGGAACACGGCATCGATCAGCCCGATTCTCGGAGCTGCCTCCCAGACCGCCAGCAGGGCAATCAGCAGCATTGAGCGGTGCCCGAAGGCAGCCAGCCCGCGGGCCGCGGCGCGGATCCGGTCCGCCACCGGCGATGCCGGTCTTTCCACGCTGGCGAGCGGCTCTCGGCGCCCGTGCGCAACCCCCAGCAATGTCAACATCTCGAGACTAGACATGGGCAACCTCTTCCACTTTGCGGGCGGCACGCTGCGTGCCAATGGCGCCGGCCAACTGTCCCTGCTGTGCCTTCAACACTTCCTCGCGCAACAGACTCCAAACGTCGTGACGCACGTGGCCGAACTCGGATAGCGAGCGTACGTCGCCATCTTCGCTGCGCAGCACATCTGGAATGTCGAACACCTGCTTGATCCGGCCCGGGCGCGACGTCATCACTGCCACCCGCTGGCCGAGCACGATCGCCTCGTCGATGCCATGGGTGATGAAGACGATGGTTTTTCGGGTGGCACGCCAGATCCGGAGCAATTCTCCTTGCAGCGTCTCGCGGGTCTGAGCATCGAGCGCGGCGAACGGCTCGTCCATCAGCAGCACCTCCGGATCGTAGGCGAGGCTCCGCGCGATCGCGACGCGCTGCTTCATGCCACCGGAGAGCTCGTGCGGATAGCGGTCGGCAAAGCCGGACAGGCCGACCAGGTCAAGGAAATGCCGGGCGATGTCGCGGCGCTGCTTGGGCTTGAGCCCGGCGATATCGAGCCCGAACTCGACATTCTCAACGGCGGTGCGCCAAGGAAACAGGGCATATTGCTGGAACACGATGCCGCGGTCGCGACCCGGTCCGGCAATCGGCCGCCCATCGAGCAGAATCCGGCCGCTAGTGGGCAGCGTGAGGCCGCCCAGCAGATCGAGCAAGGTGGACTTTCCGCAGCCGCTCGGGCCGACAAGCGCCAGGAATTCGCCGGAGCGAACATCGAGCGTGATGTCCTCAAGCGCGGCAAAGTGCTTTCTTTGCTCGGCCCCCTCGCCACGCAGGAAAAACTCCTTGCGGACTTGCTCGATACGGATTTTGACCGAGGTCATCGGGCCTCCGCCGTCTTGCCGGGACGAAAGAAGTTGAACGCGTTGGTATAGGTATCAGATGCCTTGACCTGACCCGGTTTGAACAGACCGTCCTTCTCCAGCCAGTCGATCCAGACCTGGATTTCGGCATCCGAGATCACGCCGCCCTTGGAGGCAACGCCCGTGCTCTTCCAGTACTTGATCGAGGAGGCATCCTCATTGCGCTTGCGCTCGGCGATGATCTTGTCGAACCGGGCCCTCACCTGTTCCGGCGGTGTGGTCTGGGCCCATGCGATCGCCTGCGAAATCCCCTCCACGAGCTTGCGCGAGGCATTGGGATTGTCCTTGATGAATCTGTCTCGCAGCACGTAGGCACCGCCGGTGAACTGGCCGAACAGATCGGTGTCATTGAAGAGCGAGCGGATGCCCCCACGCTCGAGGGCCTTGTCGCGCAAGACGCCGCTTAGCGCACTCACCTCGACCTGGCCTTGGCGCAACGCCTGCTCGCCGCTCACCGGTGGGATCGCCACCAGCGTGACCTGCTTGGCCTCGCTCGCGCTGAGGCCGGACCTAGCCATGTACTCGCGCAATACGAACTCCAGATGTGCGCCCAGCGTGTTGACCGCCACCTTCTTGCCGATCAGGTCGCGCGCGGACTTGATCGGACTGTCGTCCTTCACGAAGTAGCCATAATAGGTATTGGCATCGGAGCCGTAATAGCCGACCACCGCCTTGATCGGGGCTTTCGCGGCGATCAGCTTGAGGATCGCACCATAGAACGCGCCGCCGATGTCGACGTCACCGGTGACCACGGTCTGAATATCCTGCGGCCCGCTGATGGTATTGCCGACCCATTTCAGTTTCAGCGGCGCGAGATAGCCGAGGTCCTCGGCCAGCTCGGGAAAGGTCACCTGTCCCGCCCAACCCTGGTAACGGATCTCGGTCTTCTCGAGTGGCGGCTCGGCGAACGCCGGGGCCGTAAGGCCGAGCGCGACGGCGCCCGCCAACAGAACTCGCGCGGCCCTACGCACGGTGTGCCGAGACACATTGAGGATTCGACTTATCGCGTTCATTTCATGGTTTTCCTGGAGTGGACTTAAATCAAGCGGCTTTTGCGGCCTGAGGTTTGGATGTCTTGACGCGAGTCACGCTGGACCGGCCGTCCACGCTGAGCGGCACGTCGCCATCGATCGTGGCGCGACGGACGATGCGGTGCTGATCGCCGTAGTCGTTGACCGCATAATGCTGGGTGGCGCGATTGTCCCAGATCGCCACGTCGCCGGTCTTCCAGCTCCAACGCACGGTGTTTTCCGGCGCCGTAACGTGCGATTGAAACAGCTCGAACAGCTTCTGGCCGTCATACTTCGGTAGCCCAACGAAACGCTGGACGAAATTTCCGAGCACGAGGGTGCGTTCGCCGGTCTCCGGATGAACACGCACCACCGGATGCTCGGTTTCGTAGATCGTTCCGGTAAACACCTCGTCGAAGTGCTTCCTATCCGCTTCAGTTGCCTGCGTCTTCACGGCGTAATCGTAGGCATTGCTGTGGATCGCCCACAGCTCGTCGGCGAGCTTGCGCAACGGTGCCGGCAGATCGAGATAGGCTGCCGCCGTGTTCGACCACACCGTGTCGCCGCCATAGGGCGGGATCACCACGCCGCGCAGCACCGAGATCTTCGGATAGGCATCGACGAATGTGACGTCGGTATGCCATTGGTCCGCGCGGCCACCGCCTCGACCGGAATCCAGCTCCAGGATCGACGACGTCCCCTTGGTCGCCCCGACCGTCGGATGGGGGACCAGCTTGCCGAGCCTGGTTGCAAAGCGCTCCTGCTCCGCATCGTCGAGATGCTCCTGGTTACGAAAGAAGATAACCTTATGCTCGAGCAGCACCTGGTTGATGGCACGGACGGTCTCGTCGCCGAGATCGCCCGATAACTTGATGTTCCTGATCTCCGCGCCGAGCCGCGCCGCTCGCTTGACGATGTCCGCGAGCGGAATGACGTTGTCGATGGTTGTCGTGTTGCTCATGATCGTTTCTCGCCATGCGATCCCCAGGGCAATGCTCCGCCGAACCCCGGTCGCAAGAGCGACGGCGGAGATAAATCAGGTCATTTCAGGCTGTGGGCCTATTCGGCCGCAACATGCTCCCGCACGCGGCCGGAGCCGCAATATCGATCGCCGGGGTCAAATTGGAGCATGACGGGCCCTTGTGTTGAGTTCTGAATGGTACGAGCGATCTGCCGCCAGTCAATGAAACGAAATCAGCTTTGTTTTTGGGGATAGGTAACGAACGCTTCGCCATCGATGCTCACGCCGAAAGATTTGCAATGATGACGCCGCGTCGGATCGAAAAAGGGCTGCAATCTTGACCGAAGCAACGCACCAATGCTCGGGATGAGTGAAGAAGTCGCCGCAGCTCTCACCCTTTCTCGTGCTGGCGCTTTCCCCGCTCTTCGCTTGGCGCTCCGCTCGCAAGGTTCATGCTTGCATCCAACTCAACAATGCAAATTCATTTCATCGACATCAAACCGGATGCAGACGTAGAGTTTGGCTTCCTACAGCTCCCAATGCATGCGGATCTCAGACATGAGCGAACGACGGCAGCTTTCTCTCAATTTCTTCATCTATCCTGACGGCCATCACGAGGCTGCCTGGCGTCACAGGGATTCAGCATCCGACCGAATTCTCGACGTCACCTACTATCAGGAGCTGGCGCAGCGCGCCGAGGCGCACAAGTTCGACGCGGTCTTCTTTGCCGATGGCCCGGCGCTGGCGGACAATGTCCGCTATGCCCAGCGGTTTCGGCTCGAGCCGATCACCCTGCTCACGGCGATCGCATCGGCTACCAGTCGGATCGGCTTGATCGCGACGGCGTCGACGACCTACACCGAGCCGTACAATCTGGCGCGACTGTTCGCCTCGCTCGATCATATCAGTTCTGGCCGCGCGGGTTGGAACATCGTGACCACGAGTTCGCCGCAGGCCGCGCAGAACTTTGGCCTGCCCGAGCATCCTCCGCATCACGAGCGTTACGAGCGTGCGCGGGAGTATCTCGACGTGATCACACGGCTTTGGGACAGCTGGGAGGACGACGCGCTTGTCAACGATCCCGTCTCGGGTGTTTTCGCCGACACCGGCAAGATCCACGCAATCAATCACGTCGGAAAGCATTTTCGTGTACGTGGGCCGCTGAACATCTCAAGGACGCCGCAGGGACGGCCGGTCTATGTCCAGGCTGGCTCCTCCGACGATGGACGGGCCTTTGCAGCACGTTTCGCCGAGGCGATCTTCACCGCGCATCAGACACTGGCGAGTGCCCAGGAATTCTACGCCGACATCAAGCGCCAGGCTCGCGCCTTCGATCGCAGCCCGGATCAGATCAAGATCCTGCCCGGCATCAGTCCTTTCATCGGCAGCACGCAGCTCGAGGCCGAGCGACTGCAGGAAGAATTCGACGACTTGATCCAGCCAGAGTATTCGCTGACCCAGCTGCGTCAGATGCTCGGTCTCGACCTTTCAGGGTTTGACCTCGACGATCCCTTTCCCCGTCATTTGATCGATACTGGCAGCGCGCACGGCGTCGCCAGCCGCTTCAAGCTGGTGGTCGATATCGTCGATCGCGAGAAACCGACCCTTCGTCAACTCGTGCAACGACTAGCGGGGGCGCGCGGCCATTGGGTGATCGCTGGTCCACCGGAAAAGATCGCCGACAACATCCAGACCTGGTTCGAGAACGGCGCGGCCGATGGTTTCAACGTCATGCCGCCTTGGCTATCCGGCGGATTCGACATCTTCGCCGAGCAGGTCGTGCCGATCCTGCGCAAGCGCGGTCTGTTCCGACACGACTACGCGGGCAAAACGCTGCGCGATCACTACGGCTTGGATCGGCCAGCAAGCATTTTCTCCAATTCCATTCAGGAGATCGCGTAGGTTGGCGGACCTCCTCTCAGGTCCTTCAGCGCCGGCTTTCTCGAACTCTCAGGTCGTTTGTAGCGGATCGAACTGACGCCTTCGCCGGATCCAAGGTCGCAGAGATATTGCGAAACCGCAGCGTCATAAATCGGTTTCTTGCGCCACAACGGAGTCGATCTTCATTCTTCGCGACGCGAATTTGCGAACACTTTTCCAACGCGCGCGTTTCCAGCCGAAGCAGGTTCTCCTGATTGAGGCCACCCTTGCGGGCTTCGTCAAGCTTGTCCTTGTCGATCGCGTGCGGGATCCGAACCGCGGTGCAGTACGCCAATTCACCACCCGCCTCCGCCGTGATCGCGAGAATGATGGCATTCGGGAAAAGAACTTCGCTCTCGGCCCAGCGACAGCCTTTAAGTTGGCCCTGATCTCCGGTTCCAGTGATCCTTCGATGTAGCAGCCGGCCGAATGCTTGATGCGGGCAATATTGCAGCGAGAAGGGGTGATGATGGCGGCCAGCATTCGGCCTGCAAAATTTGCAGGCTGATTGACTCTCTCCGGACCTGTCGCAGCCCATGAGCACATGAAAGCATGTCCTCCCAAGGCATGAAAACACGCGATCGGCAGCGCGAACCCGCCGCGGGCGCCCGCTTACCGAATGCGACGGAACGGACCACCGAGGGTCGTTGGGGTAAACCCGCTGGTCGTTCGCGATGGCGCGACACGTCGGAATAGTGATTCTTCGCTCAGTCTGACCCTGGCGTTGGAAACGTCGCCCGGAGCGCCGGGCGCCCCCCAACAGTCCACCTTGTCACAAACCGCAGCGCGACTTCCTGCCCGTTCAGTCGAACCAGTTCGCAACGCCGGAATGCCAGCCCCGTCGTGGACAGCAATAGGAAAAACCGACGCGATTGCAGGACATCCGTCGGTCCACTTATTCGCAGTCTCGCGCCAGTTTCAGAAACATCGACAAATACGCAATCGCGCCACCATGTTCCATCAGCCCCCAAGAGAGTGGCTCTGTGCTCATGTTCAAACTGAACACGCCTCGCCTTCCGCTTATCCCAGTTCATACGCTCACGCTGTTCAATAACAGCTTCAATATTCATTTAAAAAATTAGACCGAAATACTTCGGCTCGGTGCGACCGCTTCGGTGGAGACACAGTCCGTCGGCAGCGGGTAACCAACTTGAGACCGCGCCGACAAATTCGGGGTGTATGCAGAGATATCGAGTTGAGCAGAGTGATCCCTGCTTCGGTGAAGGCAAATGACTTTACATAACCCGCCTCGACTTTGAGAGCGCTATTTGCTGCTAATTACGCTGGCTGGACCGAGAATGTCCTTCAAATTGAGCGCATAATTACTGCTGTTTCAGCGCAAGAGCGCAATTTGTCAGCGGATTTGCCGAACCGCTCGCCGTTTTGCGGCGGCAACAAAGGATATCGCGTCTGAGACAGAGAGCGAGAGCCAAGCGGCCCGCGTTTCCTGATCGCCGCAGGTGGTTGGACCCGCCACCTGGAGCCGGCCGGGAGGTGGCTTGGAGCGCCCCGCGAAGGCGGGGACACGGCTGTTCTCGGCGGTGCCGGATGAATACCGCCGCCGGGACCGACGGGGCGGCCGCTCGACGGATGGGTCCTGACGGCTCCGGCTGCTCAAGCGGCCTCGCGAGGCTGCTTCAAACTCGCGATCGGGCCACGCGTGCGGCTAATCAGGCGCCTTTGACCGAAAGTGAACGCTCGATTCTTTGTGAACTGCTTCACAGGTCCGTCACTGTTGGCCTGTTAGGCTTACTCTGGTGGGAGCTTTCAAGGGGCGCGGTTGAACAACCACCGCATCGGCCTTCGGCTGCATGTGGCGCCGGCTTGGGTGACCAGATCGCAGTCGGCGAGAGCGCTAGTCCGGCTAGGCATGCGGAAGCAGCGGAGCTTCGACGTACATAAAAGAGGCCAGTGTGAGATGCCGATGATGGAAGCTGAGCAGTCGGCTCGAACGCAAGCTTGTCAAAACAACATCCAACGCTACCGCCGGTTGTTGCGAACCCGCCTGACCGAATTTGAGCGCACGTTTATCGAGAAGCGGTTGAGCGAAGAGCTGTCGGACCTAGCGACACTGGCCAGCGCCGTTTCTACTGAGATTGAAACACGCCGCTCGGCCTGCTCGGATATTTCGTAGGCAAGTTTTCATTGCTGGTTGAATGCAGGTCAGCTGCTACGCATTTTTGCAAGCGCGGCGCCGATGAATTGATTGGTGAGTTCTTCTGTCCTTTTCCAGAGCAATCGGTTGAATATTTGCTGGCTTTTCGTGAATATTGGCTCCAGAATTCTCCCTATAATGAACACGATTCTTCGAGGAAGGTAGCGATGGCAAAACCTGCTGTTGCTCGCAATGCCTTTCGTGGGCTGCTTGCCTTTTATGCCGCCAAGGCTCACGACGATAAAGAACCAGACGGTCAACGATCTCTGTTGAAGCGGTTTGGCTCGAGTCAAGACATTCCGAACAATTTGCTTGAGCGTTGGCCGGATCGCATTGAACTGCTCGAGCCTGAAATCGTGGACGACATAGTCGGCCAACGCAGCCCGCGCAGCAACGGCAGGGCACGGTATGACCATGCCAGCGACTTCCTCCATGTGCTCCTGAGAGAGATGGATCGTCACAAGCACTGAACGGCCAGCTCTTTATTTCCGACTCCAGGAGGCCGATCGGGCATGGAGCTGATGTTCAGCGACTCTAAACCTGCTCCAGCCGGTAGTGCCCATGAGGTTCTAAGCCGCCCATGGCAAACGAGGCCGTGCAGATGCAACGGCTCGCGCCTATCAGCACGCAGGCATGCATCAGGACCACGGCAATGACGAAGCGACTTGCGCCAGCGCCATCGCACACGGCTTCACCTCGGTGATGATGGACGGCTCGCTGTCCGCAGAACCGCCGACCAGACCGGGGAATTGCGCCCGCGACGCTACCGTAATTGCGGTCGGGCAGATAGTTGGCGCCCTCCAAGCCCAGAAAATCGAACATTTCCTGCGCCGGCGCCAGCAGCACCTTGTCGCTGCGGCGGATCACGCACCATTGCCGGACAATCGGCAGGCCGGCGACGTCAAGCACGACGAGGCGCGCAGCCTGACATCCCGACGACTATCGAGTCGACAACTTGTCCGCGGATGCTGCCTATGCAAGGTCCTGGCGGCGCGCAACTTTTCACCATCGCCCGGCCAAGGTTATCCGCATCGCGCGCGGTTCGGCCGGATGAACGTGACGATCCGCTACGCCGCCGATCGGCTCACCGGGCAAACGGGACAGATAGTAATATTCGATCTGGTTGGTCTGGGCGTCGAACAGATTGAGCACGTCCAGCTCCAGCCGCATACCGTTGTCAAATCGGTAGCCTGCGCGCGCATTGAAGATGAGCGAGGAAGCCGATTGAACGGTATCGTCTTCGATCAATGGCCGCGGGCCGAAATAGCGTACCTTCAGCGCGCCGAACCAGCCGGTCTCACCGCCCACGGTGATGCTGCCGCTAGCGATCCAGGCCGGCGCACCGGGAATGCGGTCGCCCACGGGATAAAAATCGGTAAAGCGCGCGCGGGTATAGGCAAGATCAAGCTCGAGGCTTAGCCAAGGCGCAGCCTTATAACTATTGGTCCACTCCGCACCGGCGCGGCGGCTCGGGCGGCTCGGTTCGGTCGTGCCCGCATCCCCGACGAATAGGAGCTCCGAATCAAAGTCGAGCACAAAGACTGCGAGCGAACTGGTAAGGCCGTCGATCGGCCTGGTGCGGATACCGAGTTCAGCGCCCCGCGAGCGCACAAGAAATGGCACGCGATTGAGCGGACTTACCTTGTCGTTTGGATCGACGGTAATGGTTGCGCCGCGGATATCATTGCTGTGCAGCCCGTAGCCGACATTGCCGTAGAATTCGGTCTTGGACCAGGGGCCAAATATAATTCCGGCTTTCGGGCTCATCATGGACGCCTGGTCTTTGCCGGAATTCTGGGGCGTATCGCTGAGAACGCGTCCCGCAAATATATCCTCGCGAATTCCCGCCGTGGTGCGCAACCAGTTGGTCCATCGAGTGGTGCTATCTATCCAGAGGCCCACATTCCCTTCCACCACGCGATCCGCCCGCACGGTCGAAAGCCATGCGCGCTGCTCGGTCTTGAACAGGTCGACCTGGATATCGTCCTGGCGGGCCTGCACACCGACACGAGTTTGTGTTTCGGCCCCCCAAAAACGCCAGTCGAATGCGTGCCGGGCATCGAAGCCGGCGACAGTGCGGCGATCGATCTGACTGAACTGGTCGCCATCAAGCGGGTTTTCGAGCACATACGTGAAATTGTTAAAGAGCTGCAGGTCGGAGCGGATGACATAGGCGCTGATATTGCTCTGCCCAAATTCGCTCGAACGGGCCCAACTGCTGGAGAAGCTGAAACGGCTGGAGGTGCCGCCGTCGGTTGGGTCGAGTGAGCCGAAGCGGCCGATAACTCCCAGATCTATGGCGCGCTGCGCGATCTGATCGGTCGAATTCCAGCCATTTGAGTAGGCCATTCCAGTGAGGGTGAACCCGTCACTTGAGGTGCCCTGGCTAAAACGCAGCATGCCGTTGATCTTGCGAACATTGTTCGGCACCTCCCACGGGCCGCCGTACGTGGTGCCGTCGACCGCCGCTAGCAGAGTTCCGTCACTAACCGCGGTCGTACTGGCAGCCAGTGCACGGCGGTAACCGAAACTGCCGAACGTCATCTCAGCGATGTTCTTTGGCAGCTTGTTAATGTAGTCGATTCCGACCGCGCCCGCGGAGCCGAAGTCGCCGACGTCGGCGAAGTATGGACCCTTGCGGACATTCACCGACTGAATTAGCTCGGGAATCAGAAAATTGATGTCGGCGTAGCCCTGCCCATGACCGTGCGTCGGCATGTTGACTGGCATGCCGTCGATGCTGATCGCGAGATCAGTGCCGTGATCCAAATTGAAGCCGCGAAGAAAATACTGGTTGGCTTTGCCTTCGCCGGAATGCTGCGTGACGATCAATCCAGGTACGACTTCCAGTGCCTCGCCAGGCCGCGAAAATGGAATCGCGTTTACCTGCTCGCCGCTGAAATGCATTGCGCTCGCGGCAGTTGGCTGCAGGGCCGCGCCGTCGGACGATGCCGCAGGCCCGATTTGGCGGCTGGCTGCGGCCGCCGCTTGCGGCGGATTAGACCCGATGACCGCGCTCGTCGGCACCACCCTGTTGCGCGACGGCTTTGGCCCGGCGGCTCGCTTCGACCGTGCAATCCCCGGCGATGTCACAGTGACCGCTGGCAGCTGGGTGGGCTGCGCTGCCGGAAGTTCTTGCGCGGCTGATGGTTCGGTCTGGCCGATCACGGTCGCGAAAGCTCCACAACAGAGCGACATCCACGGCAACTTGAAGGCCGGTTTACTTCTGGCAGAGCCGAGATACCGCGCCGTTCTCGCGCAACGAGCGTTTCTGCATTGCGTAGGGACTACGACAAGGAGCCATCGAAAGGAATTGTAAACACTAACACGCGCCGGGAGACACGTTCGCAGTTCTCCCATCGCTGCCGCCCCCCATCGCGCAGAAAAGCGAATACGTCAGCTCGCCGCGAAGTTGTAGGCGAACGCAGTTGTATAGACAGTCAGGGCTCCTAGCCCTGTCGTGACAACGCCGACAACCGCTTGGAGCGCGTGGTTGGTCCAGGTCAGCCAGCGCGCCGAAATTGCAAGCGGCACCGCGATCACGATCGAAAGGCAGCCCATTCCAAACATGGATCCGATGCCGAAGAGCCCGACATACAGTAGTCCGTAAATCGGATTCGCGATTTGTGACACCGCAAGCACAAGCAATGCAGCCGAACCGGCAATTCCATGCACAAGCCCTACCAGCAGCGAACGCCAGCGAAACCCGTGCAGATGCGTGTGCGCGCTTTGCTGGTGGATCAAGGTTTCATGCCGGTGGCGATGGAGGTGGGTGTGTTTTGTTCCGTCGCTATGTCCATGGTGGTGAAAGTGAACGCGATCGCGCCAAAGCTTCCAGAGCACATTGATTCCGAGGCCGATCAACATCAGGCCGACGGCGCTTTCAAGCGGTCGCGCCAGGGTTTCCGGGATTGCGTGACCCAGCAGGACGGCCAGGCCGGCGAAGACGAACAGGGCCAGCGTGTGCCCGAGCCCCCAGGTCAGCCCGTGCTTGACGATATCGCCAACGTGAGTTCGCCTGGCTGCGATGCTGGAGACCGCCGCAATATGGTCCGGTTCGAGCGCATGCTGCATCCCGAGGAGAAATCCTAACCCGATAATCCCGAACATCTGCGTCCCCTCGCTCTTCCGGCACACATAGCCCGTCGCGTTCGAGCCGGCCCACGCTCGCACAACAATGAAACTTCGCCGCAGATTGCGTCCGGCTCCTCTGGACCTAAGCGAAAGCTGCCTCGCGGGCCTTGCTCAGTTCGGCTCGCAGCCAAGCGTACCAATCGGAAAGTCCCTCGCCGCTTCTTGCTGAAACCTGAAACACCTTGATGTCCGGGTTGACGGTCCGCGCATGAGCGATCGCCTCTGAGACGTCGAAGTCCAGATGCGGCAAGAGATCGATCTTGTTCAAAATCATGATCTCTGCAGCACGGAACATGTGGGGATATTTCAGCGGCTTGTCTTCGCCCTCGGTCACCGAGAGGATGACAACCTTCGCGCGCTCTCCGAGGTCGAACATCGAAGGACACACCAGATTGCCGACATTCTCGATCATCACCACTGATCCCGCCACGGGTTGCAGCTCGCCCAACCCGCGCGCGACCATGTCCGCTTCGAGATGGCACCCCGTGCCGGTGTTGACTTGCACCGCCGGCGCTCCTGCGGCCCGAATTCGCTCGCCGTCATTGGCGGTCGCTTGATCGCCCTCCACCACGTAGATCTTTAGCTCGGCAGACAGGTCGCGAATCGTGTGCTCCAGCAGCGTCGTTTTGCCCGAACCCGGCGAGCTGACCAGATTGAGCGCGAGAATTTCCCGACCCGCAAACCATGCCCGGTTTTTGGCCGCCAGCGCATCATTCCTGGCGAGGATCCGTGTCTCCAGCTCGATCACGCTGCCCCCAGCGTGATCGTGTCGATGCTCCACGCTCTGATCATCGTGGGCTGCATGACTATGGCTGTGACGTATGCCATCGGCGTGAACATGGTCGTGGACATGATGATGCACGTGGGGGCCGTCATGGGAGTGGTGGTGATCGTGACTATGCGTGACACCATCGCCAAGTAAATGATCATGTTTGAGGTGATGCGCGTGCTCATGGCTATGATCGTCGTGGTGGGAATGGCCGCTCATATCGATTTCCTTCCCGGTCTGAAGATTTAGGACTGTGGCGCCGCGCTTATCTCCGCATCCGCAATGACCACACATCAAGCGACCTCCTCTTCCAGTTCCATGCTCTTGATGTTCAATTCTTCGCCCTGCAATCGCGTCAGCCGGTGCGAACCGCAGCTACACGCGCTGAACAGAGTCCGGGTGACGAACTCCAGTCCACAGGAATCGCAGCGGGCGCGTCCCTCAATCTTCCTGATCTCCAGCGTTGCGCCTTCCAGCTTCGTCCCCCGAGCAACCGTCTCGAAGCAAAAGGCGATCGCGTCGGGCATCACGCCGGACAATTCGCCAACATCGAGATTGACGCGGCGAACCCGACGGCCCTTGGCGGCGTCGCCAACGATCGCGATAATGTTGCGAGTAATGCCTAGCTCGTGCATGAGCAACCTCAGCAAATCCGTGGCAATTGCTCGCCGACCAGCATGTCGACGATTCGTTGTCCGCCAAATACGGTACGCATAGTCACGCGCCCTGGCTCTCCCCGATTGACCCTGCCGACGACGGCGGCCCCTGCGCCCAGCGGGTGAGCCCGCATGGCTGAGAGTGCGGCATCGGCCTGTTCGGGAGGCGTGATCACCACAATCTTCCCCTCATTTGCGAGATAAAGCGGATCAAGGCCAAGTATTTCGCAAAAGGCCTTCACCTCCTCGCGAATAGGAGTGGCGCGTTCGTCGATTTCGATCGCAACCTGGGAGGCCTCGGCGATCTCGTTGAGTACAGTCGCCAATCCACCGCGTGTCGCATCGCGCATGAATCGAACTTCGGGCGCCGCCTCTAGAAGGGTCTCGATCAGACCGTGAAGGCAAGCGCAATCGCTTTCAATCGTCGTATCAAGCGCCATGTCCCCGCGCGCGCACAAAATCGCTGCGCCGTGGTCGCCGAGCAGACCATTGACTATCACCACATCGCCTGGCCTGGCGTTGCCGACTTCGAGTTCGAGGTCTCTGCGGATCACGCCGATTCCCGTCGTCGTGATGAACAGCTTGTCGCACGCGCCACGTTGCACCACCTTGGTGTCGCCGGTGCAGATGACAACGCCGGCTGCTTGGGCGGTCGTTGCCATCGAGCGCGCAACTTGGCGCAAGAGCGCGATGCTCGTCCCCTCCTCGATGATCACTGCACACGATAAATATAGCGGCTTCGCTCCACCGACCGCGAGGTCGTTGACCGTGCCGCAAACCGCAAGTTCTCCAATGTCGCCGCCGGGGAAGAATAACGGATCAACCACAAAGGAGTCCGTCGTGAAAGCGAGCCGGTCTCCATAGCCAGCCAGTTCGGCCAGGCTGAACCGAGCCTGATCTTCGAGGGGCGCGAGCGAACGATTGTCGAAAGCCGCGACGAACACGTCGTCGATCAGATCCTTCATTGCCTTGCCTCCACCACCGTGGGCAAGCGTGACCTTATCGACACTGACTTTGCCGAGCTTGCGAGCATGAATGAACGGCGCAACGTTCATACTGCCTCCTTGTAGCTCTTCTGGCCGCCATATTGGTAATAAGCTGCACAGGCGCCCTCGGACGAGACCATCAGCGACCCGAGCGGCATCTCCGGCGTACATGCCGAGCCGAATACCTTGCACTGCCACGGCTTGATAACGCCCTTGAGCACCTCGCCGCACTGGCACGACTTCGGATCGGCGATCTTTAAGTTGGGGATCGCGAACTTTTGCTCAGCGTCGTAGCCAGCATACGTTTCGCGTAGCTTGACACCGGAGTGGTCGATCGAGCCAAGCCCGCGCCATTCGAAGAACTCACGCAGTTCGTAGACGCGTGAGACCGCTTGCAGCGCGGCTGCATTTCCGCCATCCGGAACGATGCGGGCGTACTGATTTTCGACCTCGCTGCGGCCGTCCTTGATCTGTTTCAACACCATCCAGATGGACTGAAGGATATCGAGCGGCTCAAAACCGGCCACCACCATCGGCTTTCGGTAGAACTTGGCGATGAATTCGTAGGGAGCTGTGCCGATCACCATTGAGACATGACCGGGTCCAAGGAAGCCATCGAGCTGGAGGCCCGGGCTGTCCAGGATCGCCTTGATTGTGGGAACAATGGTGATGTGATTGCAGAACACGGAAAAGTTGGTAATTCCCTCGGCCTCCGCCTGCAGGACGGTCAACGCCGTCGATGGCATCGTGGTCTCGAACCCGAGCCCGAAGAAAACGACCTCGCGATCCCTGTTCTTGCGGGCAAGCGCCAGCGCATCCATCGGCGAATAGACCATCCGGACGTCGGCACCATCGGCCTTCGCCTGCAGCAGGCTCTTCTTCGAACCCGGAACCCGCATGGCGTCGCCGAAAGTTGTAAAGATGACGCCAGGGTTCTCTGCAATCGACACGCAATCATCCACGCGTCCCATCGGCAACACGCAAACCGGGCAGCCCGGTCCATGGATCAGTTCGATCCCCTTGGGCAACATGCCCTCGAGGCCGTAGCGGAAGATTGAATGCGTGTGACCACCACAGACCTCCATGACATAAATTGGCCTGTCGGGCGGCAGCGTCATGGTTGAGACCAGCGCTTCGATTTCCCGGACCAGGAAGCCGGCCTTTTCAGAATCGCGAAATTCATCGACATATTTCATGCTGCGGCCCCCTTCGTGGTGGCTGATCCGCGATCGTCCGCCAGTAGGGTGTGCACGAGATCCCACAAGATGTGATAGGCCGCCACGTGACATTCCTGGACGCGGTGGATGGATGTCGTTGGCACCACCAGGCAGAAGTCGACCAGACCTGATGATTTCATCTTGCCGCCTTCGCCCCCGGCAAGACCGATCGTTAGAATGCCGATTTCCTTGGCCTTGGCGAACGCAGCCATCAGATTGGTAGAATTGCCGCTCGTGGAGATACCAACCAGCGCGTCGCCGGCTTTTCCCTGCGCCAGCAGCTGACGGACAAAGACGTGCTCGAAGCCGAGATCGTTGCCAACGGCGGAGATCATTGCAAGGTCCGCAACGAGATTAGTCGCGGCGAGCGCCGGCCGGCCTGCAGTGATGGGATGAACAAATTCCACGGCCACATGGGAAGCATCGCAGCTTGACCCGCCATTGCCCATCGAGAACAGCCGGCCGCCACGGCGGTAGACATGGGCCAGCGCTTTGGCGGCAGCGACCAGAACCAGCCCCTGCTCGTTGAAGAACCGCAAGTTGGTTTCGCGGGAATCGCGGGCCTTCTCATTGACAGAATGCAGGAGTGCCGCATCTAACCGCTCCGGTGACTGAGGTTGTCCGTGCAAAAATGGATAAAGTGCCGTGAGATCGCTCTCGTTGGACATGGTGAGACCCTCCTTACTGGGCCGCCGACAGCTTCATTGCCTCGATCTCGGCCTGGGCTTCGCCGAGTTCGATCAGTATTTTCAAGGTCTGGGCCGCCTCTTCCTCGTTGATCCGGCTCATCGCGAAACCGACGTGAACCAGCACCCAGTCGCCTACGCACGACTCGACCGGATGGTCGTCGTTGACGATGCAGGCGATGTTGATTTGTCGCTTGACGCCGCCAATGTCGACCGTTGCGAGGCGCTTGGTCACATCGTCGATCTTTACGATGCGTCCGGGAATGCCGAGACACATGACCTGCTTCCTTCTATTGACGGGGTTTGTTTATCAAGCAGATGCGCGGCAGCGATGGCTGCTTGCCCCAGTGCAAGTCCACCGTCATTGGCGGGAACCTGAGCATGCGAGAGCACCGAAAACTTCGCCTGTTCAAGACGGCGGCTGACTTCCTCGAAGAGAACCCTGTTCTGGAAGCAGCCGCCCGACAAGGCGACCGTCGAGAAACGCGGTTGCCTCGCATCGTCCTCGCCGCCGGCGAGCTTTCTCGTCATGGCGGCTATCGATATCGCCAAGCCCTTATGGAAGCGCGCGGCCATAACTGGCGCTGGCGTGTTCAAGATGAGATCACCGAGCACCGCGGCCCACATTGCTCGCGGCTCGATGTAAGGCAGTCCCGAACCGGGCAAATTCGGAATGGTCAAGGGATAGCCGAGCGCATCCCCCTCATTTCGCATGGTATCGGGATCGACCATGGCTTCCAATCGCGCCGCGGCCTCGCCCTCGTAAGCCTGCCGCTCGCGGCAGATATCCAGCGCGGCGGCAACGGCCTCGAATAGCCGGCCGCATGACGACGCCGGCAGCGTGTTGAGGCCGTTCTTGATCATGGCATCGAGAGTGCCGCGTGGCTTGCCTGACAAATAGTTATGAAGTTCGAGCTGGTCGAAATTCATGGAAAATTCCGGCCATTTCATCTCGGCCATCAAATGCGCGTACAGGTTTCGCCAAGGCTCGCGGGCTGCAGCAGCCCCCCCGATCATCGGGACCGGCTTGAACGTGCCAAGCCGTTGATAGCGCCGGTAGTCCGCGAGCAGGAATTCACCGCCCCATAGCGTACCGTCGCCGCCCCAACCTAGCCCGTCGAGCACAATACCGAGCACCGCGGGGGCATCCAGCGGATAATTGTTCTCGGCAAGGCAGGAGGCGACATGGGCGTGGTGATGCTGAACTTCGACAAGCGGCAGCCGATCGGCGGCGGCACGCTCATGGGCAAATTTCGAGGACAGATATTCGGGATGCAAGTCACCGGCAATGGCGGCCGGTGCGTGATTGAACAAGCGAGCATAGAGCGCGAGATTCTTCCGGTAGTCATCGAAACATCTCGCATCTTCAAGATCGCCCTGATGCTGCGACAAGATAGCGGCACCATCCTTGAGGAGGCAGAACGTCGATTTCAACTCGCCGCCCATCGCCAGCACATCTGGCACTGCCTCGAATCCCTTCGGGAGGATAATCCACTCCGGTGCGTAGCCGCGGGCCCGACGCATTAGTCGCGCGCGGTCGCCGACGACACGCACGACGGAATCGTCAATGCGGTTGGCGATTTCACGATCGTGGACCAGCGCATAGGAGGCGATCCCGTTCAGCCGTTCACGCGCGTCCGCGTCTAATACAACCTGCGGCTCGTCCGAGAGGTTGCCGCTGGTCATCACCACCGGACGGCCCAACCTTCGCAGCATGAGAAGATGCATCGGGGTCGTCGGCAGCATGAAGCCGAGCGTGACAAGACCCGGCGCAATGATGTCCGATAATTGTTCCGGTCCATTGGCATCGAGCAGCACGATCGGCCCCGAGGGACCCGTCAACAGCGCGGCCTCCTCGGCGCTTACGCTGCAATAGCGGCGAATCACCTCGAGATCGCGCGCCATCAGGGCGAACGGCTTGGCATCACGATGCTTGGTCCGGCGTAGCCTTGCTACCGCGTCGGCCTTGGTGGCGTCGCAAGCCAATTGATAGCCACCGAGACCCTTGATCGCGACAATCTCGCCGTTCTTGATCAGGCCACAGGCCGCATCGACATCATCCATCATCGAGAACTGGTCGAAGCTGAACGCGCGGCCGTCGAAACGAACCAACCTCGCCTTCGGCCCGCAGGCATGACAGGCGATGGCTTCGGCGTGGAATCGGCGATCAGCGGGATCTTCGTACTCGAGCCGGCAGGCTTGGCACATCACAAACGGCGCCATCGTGGTACTGGCGCGGTCATAAGGGATAGCGTCCACGATGCTAAGCCGCGGTCCGCAGTTGGTGCAGTTGGTGAAGGGATAGCGATAGCGGCGGCTGAACGGGCTCGTGATCTCCTCGGCACATTCGGCGCAAATTGCAGCATCAGGTGCGACCTGAGTATGTGCGCCCCCCGAAAGGCTCCCAGCAATGATGAATTGCGCCGGCAGATCGCGTCGGCCGGGCCCTCGCTCAATCGTGTCGATACGAGCCAGTGCTGGCGGCTCAGCCTGGATCCGCGAAATGAGAGCGCCTATGCTGCGCTCGCTGCCAAAGACCCGGATCAGTACGCCATCCGCGTCGTTGCGAACGTCGCCTGGCAGACCTAGCTCGCGCGCGAAACGCCAGACGGCCGGCCGAAACCCGACGCCCTGCACCCGGCCACGCACCCGAATTTCCGCTGCGACGTCGCGGTCTGATTGCGCGATGCTGCTGCGGTCGCTCACGAAGCGGCCTCCCAAAGGAGTACGCGATTGTTGCCAGCGTCGGAAACGACCAGCAGATCATCGCACGCTGAAGCAGCGTAGGGCCAGCACAGGCTGTCCCGGCTGGCACAACGCCACCGATTGTCCCCTTTGGCCGAGAACAAGAGCTGCCCAGCAAGCGCTATGGCAGGTGAATCCATTGATAGCCCATCTAGTTCGAATCCAAGCAGCCGCGAATTGGCGGTATCAGTCACAATCAGCATTTCGCCTTGCACGGTGAGCCCATAGGGCATGTTCATCGCGCTGGATGTTGGGTAATAGGAGGCGCGGTTGTGATCGACGTTCGTCAAATCGCACTGGCCGAGAACGAAGTCGCAGGCTTGTCCGATGGAACGCGGAAACGTTCGCCAAGCCATGACGCGATTATTGCCAGCGTCAGACACGAATAACATTCCGCGGTAAGCCGCAATGCCGTGGGGCCAGCGCATGCCGATCGCCCCGCTGGCCTGCCCTGCATTGTCGTCGCGGGTCACAAAGTCGAGCTGCCCCAAGACCAGATCGGCCGGCGTGCCGTTCGATGCCGGAATACGATCCCAAACCAGGACACGGCGATTACCCGTGTCGCAGACGATCAATTTCCCGTCCACGATCGCCACCCCGTAACACCAGTTCAAGGTGTCCGCGCTGGGCGCGTCTGCGCCGCGATTGGCAAGCTCACCGGAAAAATCTGCCTGCCCAAGCACCACATCGGCAGGCTGGTTGGACCTTTCGGGGTAGCTATGCCAGATCAGAATGCGATGGTTCCATGCATCGGCTACAGCAAGGATGCCATTAGACGCCGCGATACCTGTCGGCATGTTGAGCGTCGCCGGCCCCACATCGCCCTTGGCGTTGCGTCCTTCCCGCGAAAAGTCCGGTTGACCAATCACCAAATCCGCCGGCGTCTGATCGGCCATTGGCCGAGATCGCCAGATCAGCAGCCGATGATGGCCCGTGTCACAGACAAACAGCGGCCCGTCCGGGCTGGCAAGGCATGCTCCACGCGGACCGAATAGCGTGGCCGGGCCTGGCACGATTGATTGCGCCAGGCCATTCGGCAGCGCCTCGCCCCCAAGGACAGCGCGTGCGCCATCATGAGCCAAGAGCGGTCGCGCGACGTGGTTATCTCCGGCCCGGGCAAGAGCTTTGTGCAATCGGCGCGGGGGAAAGGAAACCTGCATGGCTACACCGCAATCCTGACCTCGACCCGAGCGCCGATCACACGAACAGCATGGGATTGGAGCGCCACCTCCGGTGCGGTGAGGCATTCGCCGCTTGAAAGGTCATACTGAAAGCCATGATGCGGACAGGTGATAATGCCGTTTTCCACCTCGCCGTCGTGGATCGGAAAGCCGAGATGGGCACAAGCATTCTGGAAGCAAGTGACACTCGCGCCGGAGCGCGACAACAATACTTTCTCGCCGCCGATAATGGTCGCGCGAACCGCACCTTCGGGAATGTCGGCCAACAGTCCAGCCGAAAGCCAGTCCCCTTTTGCGTCCAGTGCAAAGGGGCTGACAAAACGAACGCCGCCGTCAGCGGAGCTGCTCAGTCCTTTGACCTGTACAATCTCCGCAATCTCTGGACATGCCTCCTGAACTGCCTTCTTCACGCCGGCGTGGAACGTCAATGCGGATGCCGGACAGCCGTCGCACGCCCCAATGAAACGCACCTCCACCTTGGGTGGGTCCACCTTGACGAGCTCCACGTTGCCGCCATGCGAACCCAACATGGGGCGGACGCTCTCAAGCGCCGCTTCGACCCGTTCGTTCAGACTAGGTCTGACGATCTGATGCCGGCGCAAAACCGCGTAGACGACTTCGTCGGCGACCGCATTCTTCATCGCCGCAAGGGCGGCAGGATCAGTCTTGAGCGCACGGATCAACCGCCGCAACGCTTCGCCCTCGAGCGCCTCGATGGCGAGTTTGTAAGCGCCGACCGCCGCCTGCTGGGTATGGTCCCATGTCGCAAATATGGCCTCCAGTCGCTCGATGTCGCCGACCAGGCCGGCAAGATCGTCGCGCGTCGTCGAGGTCATATCGGCGTTCATGTCGTTCTCACATGCGGATTCGCGGCAGCATCAGCGATAGCGAAGGTTCCGAAATAGATAGGGCTGCAACCCGCCGCCAACGAACGCTGCGATGGGTGCCGCCATCCACAACGGGGCACCCAGCTTTGCGATCAAGACCAACAAGGATGCAGTCACAAGCACGCCGACAAAAATCATGAGGAACGCTTTGCGCGGTTCGGCAAACAACTTCCCGCGGAAGAACAGGACGATCGAATTCTGAGCCATTGCCCACATGATGGTTGCTCCTCAGCTGGCAATCGTAAGAACAACCAGACCCAAAACGACGCCGGCAACGCCAGCCAGGGGCCCATAGAACCCGCCCAGCAGCGCGGCCAGTTCGTTTCCCAGCGCCTTGCCGCCGACGAGTACGCCTCCGATGACGCCACCGCCGATCGAGGCAACGATGCCCAGGATAAATGAAACAACCAACATTTCTGGAGAAGACGGTAGGGTCATAGATCGGAAGCTCCGGTTTCGTTTGATTGACGATTGCTTGGATGAGAGCGCACGGCCTGGCCATCGGCCGAATTCGAGGCCAGCAACTCGCGCTGAATCTGGTCGATCGCTTCGGCAACAACCTTGCCCTTCTCCAGATCGCCATGCGCCATGAAGATCTCCCGCGCTTCGCCGTAATAGGCGCGCGCTTGTAAAAGGTTGGATCGATTGCCACTGTCTGGATCGCTGGGATCGTCGGGCAAATTCCAAAGACAGTTGGCTTTATTGCAAATCGTGTTCGCGTATTCCAGAGGGGTCGTCTCGCGCGTACGCACCTTCAACGCTTCGTCGTAGGCTTCAAGTGCGCGTATGTTGTTCGCGATAGTGTGACTCGAGGACACATACTGCAGAGCGTTACCGAGATTGTTTTGCAGCATCGCATATTCGGTCGGATTGTCGATCAGCGTGATGACTTTGAGACCCTCTTCGAAAGCCTGCACCGCAAGCGCTTCACGCATCTTTCCGCGTTCGTCTGTCATTGGGATCGAGAGAAACGCCGTGGCGAGGTTATTCTGCAGGATCACGAACTCCTGCGGAAACTCAGATCGCGTGAAGGTCCGCAGCGCACGTTGGTAGGCGGAAATGGCGTCTGTGATGCGAGCCCTGTTTGCGCCCGCAAGGTTCTGCAATACCAGGCCGAAATTCATCTCTGCTTCGGCAAGCTCCTCAGGCCTGCCGAGCTCGGTCATAGTCCGGATTGCCTGCTCAAACACCGAGCGCGCCTGCTCAAGCGCCGCTGTACCTTCCTCCGGTATCGCTTGTAGCGCAGTGCCTTTACGCGCCAGAATTCGGGCAGACAGGAGCCGCATGTCCTCAGGACAAATCGCCAGCGCCTTGTCATAGAGAGCAACCGCGGCATGAAGCTGATCCGGCGATTTGGGCTGCCGCTGCAGACCCATCGCAATCTCCATCAGCATCTCAGCCCGCTCGGCGGGGCTTGCCTCGGCGTCATCAGCAGCCGCAAGGGCCGCGCGCACTTCATCGCCGAGAAGTCCTGTAATCACTGCTTCCTCCGACCAGCGCATTTTTGGTGCACGCTTGGCACGGGAACTAGTCTAGCAGCATGAAATCTGAACTGTCTACCTATTATGCGTTATGCAAACTTAGTTTGCACTAAAGGCCG
Source organism: Bradyrhizobium sp. MV1.5 (assembly GCF_055807615.1). Taxonomy (NCBI): domain Bacteria; kingdom Pseudomonadati; phylum Pseudomonadota; class Alphaproteobacteria; order Hyphomicrobiales; family Nitrobacteraceae; genus Bradyrhizobium; species Bradyrhizobium sp. MV1.5. The sequence continues at coordinate 82,024 of NZ_JBVVPL010000014.1, forward strand.
CAGCGGCGATCAGGGCTCCACATTCTTGCGACCATGCGACGGACAGTTGCGATGCAACGGATTCATCGATCCCCTGCTCGCGAAGGAAATCTGGCGCATGCACCACTCGATCGCCTCGGCTGTTGCGAACTTTGAGGAGATAGCCCCCGGCGGCGGCGTGACGGACTGGCATGATCCAGAGATCATCCGCGCGGCGTAACAGGATGACCGCCTCCAGGCCTGCAAAATAGCGGTCATAAGCTTCGTGGCTCAGATAAAGCGCTCCGCGCGCCACGGTGACAGAAGAGACGGCGCTCACGAGGATCGCTCTGGGTCAAGGCGCGCCTCGATCAGCGCCGCAATGCGATCGGTCACTTTCGCCACAGCGGCTGATACGGCCGCAGACAGGCCGATCCCCAGTTCGACCGTCTCCGCCTCGATCAAAAGCACGACGACATCCAAGGGAAAGTCGTCGCGGAAGATTTTCCGGCCTGCGAATAGCGCGTGATCCCATCGGAAATCGTGGAGGTTAAGCGATGGCTCGTAGCGCTGCTCCAACTCGCTTCCTGGCACTTCGAAAACCGCCCCTGCCGGAGACCCCGAACGGCACGCATCCACAACAATCAGTGTCCTGCACCCTCGCGCGGCAAACATAGTCGCCATCCCGTCAGTTCCTGCAGCCAGCAGACGGACGTTTGGCGAGCCCGCTCCAACACCGCGCGCCTGCATCAGGCGCAGGACTTCAAGACCCGCACCGTCATCGAGCCGATTTGGATTTCCACATCCTATGACCACGATCATACGAAGGCCGATGCGCTATTCGTCACCATGGGATCGGTACGTGGGGACGATGTTTCATCGTGCCATGATGCGCCGGTAATGACGCGGCGTACAGTGTCAGTGGCGTTGTCGACCGCGCAGCATTGACCCTAGATGCGCCAAAGACGACAGGACCATTGCGGCTCAACCGGCACATTGAGCTCGGGCAGCTCGCAATATCGGCGGTGGACCTTGTAATACATGCACGTTTCACACAGTTGCTCGAGACCCTCGTGTTCGACCGGTTCGAGGGTAAATCCTCCGAGCACGAGCTTCGTCTTCAGCTCGTGACCGCCGATTTTAAGCCGGGAAACGATCGCTTGAACGTCTTCCTGAGAGTCGGCCCGGGGTAGCACCTCGGTTTTGAGGCCACCCGCCAGAAGAACGCGAATCTGGTCCCGGATCTTTCCGTCGCACATGGCGTGTTCTCCTGAGGTTCGCTCTCGCGGCTGTCAGTCGAAATGTCAGATTCGCCACAATCGGCACCACCACTCTGGCTCGACGGGGACCGCGAGTTCGGGCAGGTCGCACCATCTTCGATGCACCAAATAGTACATGCACTCCAGGCATCGCTGGTTATCCGGACCGTACGGATGGTTTACGAAGCCGCCGACCACGAGCTTGCCTTTAAGATCCTGCGGATCGAGTCGGCGAAGCTGGAGTAAAATATCGCCAAACTCCTTGTCGGTTTCCGGAAAGGGCTCAACTTCCGTTTTGAGCCCTTTCTCGAGCAGGTCGGCGATCGCCTTCAGCACAACCTCTTTGTCGGACGCCATGCGCGACCGCCTTTCGCTCTAAAGATTAAGTATATGACGTTGCTACTGGCAATTTAAGCACCAGCGCCACGATACCCACAGCGTGCCTGATGAGCGAACGTCAGGCCGTTCGGAAGCGCGCCAATTCCTCGCCTGTCTTTGCATCATGTGCGTGGACGGTGCAAACCAGGCACGAATCGTACGAGCGGCAAACGTGCCCGACCTCGACCGGGTCGTGAGGGTCCCTGATCGGAGAACCGATCAGAGCCTGCTCCATTGGGCCGCGAACGCCGTCGGCGGACCTAGGACCAACATTCCAGGTTGTCGGCGCAATGATCTGGTAGTTCTTGATCTTGCCATCCTTGACCTCGATCCAGTGGCAGAGCGCGCCACGAATCGCCTCGGTAGCTCCCCAGCCGCGTCCGTCCCGTTCCGTGGGCTTGATATACCAGGGATCATTGAGCCGGAATTCACGCAAGGCGCGTTCGGCCTGGCGATAAAGCTTTACGCCTTCATGCATGCGGGCGAAGTGCCGCAACATGACGTTCGCTCCCCCGAGCTTCCTGTACATGTCGAGCACCAGTGGATCGAAGTGCTGCCAGCCTTCCCCATGCGTGCCGCCGGCGATGAGCTGACGGGACAGCGGTCCGGCCTCGAGGCGCCCTGACTCGTCGTGGCGCACAGCTGTCGACCAGGAATATTGGCCGTCCATATTGATGGTGTTCTTCTGCGTAGGCACGGTCTTGCGATCGAACGGATGCACCCCGCCCGGCTCATCGTACCAGGAACGCATCGTATCTTCGCGCGTGTGCTTTTGATCCATCAGCTTGAAGCTGTCGGCGTTGCCGTCGTAAACACCGCTCTTCATGATCAAAGCCGCGTTACGCCCATCGATCGTCGGCTTTTGATATTTGTCTTCATGCGGCAAGTAGCCCCACGAGACGAACTTTTCGTGCCCCTTGCCGAACTTGTCCATCCCACAGTCAACGCTCATCCGCCAGAACATTCCTAGGTCGGAATTTGCGTGCTCCGGCTTCTCGTCGAGCCAGGCCATGAAGTCGTCATAAGATCTGATCTCTTCGTAGCGCTCCAATGAACAACCGAGCCAGATTTTCTCCATCCAGTCACGGCGGAAATATTCCAAGATCGACCACGCCCTCGTGACGTCGGTCAGGGTCGGTGCGCACATCACGCCGCCGGGCACCATGTAGCTTGAGTGCGGCCACTGGCCGCCCAAAAGCGCGTAAATTTCCACTGGCTTGCCAGAGATCGTGACGCCGATTTCGTAGTTGCTTCCGGTAAACGGAGCCCAACGTTTGACGGCTTCCTCGTAGTATTTCGATTTCGAGTAGTTCTTGTGCGTGTAGTCGATCATGAACAGACCGTAGTGGTGGCGCGGCAGGCTCTGAAGGCTTTCGACAAGCTGACCGAGATTCCGTGCCAGAATCGCATTGCGGGGCACTTCAGTTTGCCACGCAGTATCGAGCGCCCAGGCCGCGCACGTCAGATGCGAAGCGCCGCAAATTCCACAGGCCCGAGGTGTGACCACAAGGCCTGCCTGGGGGTCCTTGTCACGCAAGATGACCTCGAAGCCACGGAACAATTCCGCCTGGGTCCAGGCGTCGACGACGACTCCATCCTGAATGTTGACGCGAACATCAAGGTCGCCTTCGACGCGCCCGACGGGAGAAATATCAAGTGTTTGAACGGCTGAGGGCATAGGAATGCATCCTGAATTTACGAGGTGAAATGTCTTGGCGGTTGTTGGGTGAGTTCGTAGCTCAAACGACGAAGATGTCTTCCTCGGCCCAGGCGGGAGAGGCCGCCTTGGCTGCCGCCGTGAGCTTGATGTACCCAGCCTTGTCGACGCCGAGCGGCATGTCCTTTGGAACACCCATCATCGTTTGCGTCTTGAAAACCGTGCCCGGCATCAAATCGAAGAATGGGAATTCCGGCTCCGTGCACCCCATACAAGGCATGCCTGCCCGCGTCTTTGACGATTGGCGATTCCACAGGATCCGATTGCAAGGCGAGTGTGTCATCGGACCGCGACATCCGAGGTCATAGAACAGGCAGCCCTTGCGCTGCCCGTACTCGGTAGCAGATACCTTGTAGGCGAAGTGCATGTTGCGGGTGCAGCCCGTTTGCGTGAAACTCGTAAAAAACGTTTTCGGACGTTGGAATTCGTCCAGCGTCAGGTCGCCGCCGCGTCCCGTAGCGACCGCAACAACGATTTGGGTTATCCAATCGGGATGCGCGGGGCAGCCAGGAACATTGATGACGGGCAGCCCGGCCTTGGATTTATAAGCCGGCCCGAGAAATCCGCCGTGCTTGCGCTTCAGGAATTGCAGCCCTTCGCTCTCTGACGGGTTCGGCGCCGTTGCCGGAATCCCGCCCCAAGTCGCGCAGTCACCGATTGCGACGGTATAGCCCGCCACCTTCGCAAGATCGGCGACCCAATCCTTCATCGGACGGCCCGCAAACCGATTCCATTCGCCTGTGCCGTTCGGTGCGTTGACCACCGAGCCTTCGAAGACGAAAATATCCAGTGGCATGGCACCAGACACAAGCGCATTCAGCATTTTTTTGAGGTTCTCACCGAGCTCCATGCCGAGCGAGGGGTGCCAGAGAACATTGATGCCAAAATCAGTGACCAGGTCGCAGGCGCTCGGCTCCTCCGCATTGAGGAACGACATCGTATTTCCCGAGCATGCGCCGCCTTGGAGCCAAAGTAGATTAGCCATCAATTTCCTCCGCTATGTTCTATCGCCAACCAAAACGGCGCTTGAACTATAGTACAGCAAGTCCTGTGCCGGGTTGGACGCGCCTGAAAAGACCTATTAAAGACAGACGCTTAGTGCGAAGTCGTCCAAGACGCTGAGGTGTTTCCTCATGCGCGTTCGCTGCAAAGCAAGTTGGCTATGCAAAGTTAGTTTTCAAATTTGATGATCAATGCAGCGCGGTCATGCACGCCAAGGCCCGTGCTCAGGGGATAATCCCCGAGCGCTACCAGGAAGAACGCTATTGCAAGTGTCACAAGGTGCGTGGCTGGGCTGAAGGCCCTTGGCCGCTCGCACTGATGCGTATCAACTCGCCGGATGTTTTCGGGGCCGCGAAGGCGGGAGCAAACCGGCAGTATTGGTGCATAGCGTGTTGCGATTATCCATGACGGTTGCCGCATGCCGGGCAAGTGACTTCCAGCAAGTATCCATACCAAATGCCGCGACACCGGCTGCACCAGTGGCCGGTGGCCTGACGCTCAGGCAAGCCAAGAGCTCTTGAAAGCTGGCTAGTGCCGAGCTCCCTAAACGGTTCGGAGCTTCCCGCGGGGTTCACGCGTGATTGCGGGAAACGGACGATTTGCGCTGAAGCATCGCTATTGATCGCATCCTTCCCGTCTGGCATCGCAAACTCTCACTTAGCTTCGTCGAGACCGTAACGTTTGATCTTGTTGGCCAGGCCAACGCGCGAGAGACCAAGTTCGTTCGCGGCCCGGCTCTGGTTCCAGCGATGGCGATCCAGCGCTTCGTTCAGAACCTGCTTTTCCAAACTCTCGACCTTATCCTTCAAGGTGGTTCCTAGCGGCACAAATGCAAGCGCTGCGTTTAATCGCGGACGTGGTGGCGCCGCAAGAATCGACGGTGACATATACTTTGTGGTCAAATACTCACCATCTTCCGCCAAGGAGACCATCCTGCGGATTTCATTTTCGAGCTCTCGAACGTTGCCCGGGAAGTCGAACGCTGCCAGCTTCTCGAGGGTCCCAGCGGAAATACCTAGAATTTTGCGCCCCATCGCGTCGGCATGTTTGGCAGCAAAAAACTCGGCAAGAGCCGGAATATCGACAGGGCGGTCACGAAGTGGAGGCACCTCGAGCTCAAACCCCTTGAGACGAAAATACAGGTCCTGCCGATATTTTCCGGCGGCAACGAGCGTCCGCAGCGGCCGATTCGAAGCTGCGATGATGCGAACGTTGCAGGTCTGGGTCTTATCCGAACCGAGTGGCTTGACTTCGCCCTCTTGAAGAAACCTTAGCAGGCTCACCTGAAAGGATGGCGATACCTCCGATATCTCATCTAAGAACACCGTTCCGCCGTCACCGGCCCGAAACAAACCCAGGCGGTCGGAGATGGCGCCAGTGAACGCACCGCGCTTGTGGCCAAATAATTCCGAATGAAGCAGCTCATCGGACACCCCGCCGCAATTCTGGACCATCAATGGGCTCGTCTTGCGGGGCGAATTGTAGTGGATTGCGCGCGCCAGCAATTCCTTGCCCGTGCCGGTCTCACCTTGAATTAGAATAGGCAATTCCGTTCGCGCAGCTTTACGTGCCAGATCGCAAAGTTCGCTGAGCTTTTCGCTAACATAGACCAGCTTTTCGAAGCGCTGGCTCTCGGCATGCAATGAAGCGCCATTCCGTTGCTGAACGCCTAGGGAATCGCCACGAATCTTGAATTCGCGCGACAGCATCCGATGACGGCGTGAAAGCTCGCGCGACTCCAGACCGCGCTCCACGACCAAGCCGATTTGCTTTGCATCCAAAGGCTTGCGCACAAATTGATAAATCGCAGCCGGTGAAATCGCCTGTTGGCTCAACTCCGTTTTTGCCTCAAGCGCGAGGACCCGGACGACGTCTGGGTGGCTGACCCGCAAGTTGACAAGGAATGTCAAACCATCGCCGCTTGGTCCGTGTTCTGCCAGAACCAAGTCAATGTGAGCGTCCGACAACGCGCTCGTTGCTTCCTCCGCCGAGCGGACGACCAGGACGCGATAGCCATACTCCTCCGATAGGACCTCTTCCGTCGCGGACCATTGCGGACTAGCGCGGGCGACGATGAGCACCGTTCCTTGGGTTTCCATGCAATCCTTCTTGCCTATTTGGAAACTTTCTTAGCAATAATCTCGGGAACCTTCAACGGTCCACTCCCGCGAACGCCAGCTGCCCAGTCCAGAAAGACCGCGCCCCAGCTGGAGCAGCTGACATCTCGAGGCAAGCAAATCGTTGCCGCGAGTGGGCTCGCACGCGATGTAAACCTGAGCCCCTGTGCGTCCATCCGATCAGATCGAATGGCGGCATCTGTGGACGAGGCGTGGCCCTGAATCCTCCATGACGGAATGATTCGAACTGGACAAGCTGGAAGGGGCGAAGGTTGACAGCCCAGCGAGGACTGTTAGCTCAGCTTGAGGCGCTCCACGCAGGAGATTTGGAGTCCAATATATCTGAGCAGCTCACCCGCGCGTCGCTGATGCTTGCTGGCGGCAAAGCCGATGCCGCTTAAACTCCGGGCGGGCAGATTATCGGAGCTTCGACGCAGCCAGTATTCCGATCAGCCAATCAGGCGAAATGATTTCGGCCTGCAATCGTGGGCAGGCCGTGAGCGATCATCCTTCGTCATTGGCGTGTTTTCGACGGATCTTTCGAACGATCGACCAAATCGTCAACGCGGCAATCGGAACGAATCCCGCGATCATGTAGTTCGGTTCAATCGATACGCGTCCGCTGTCATGAGCAGCTTTGACAAAGTACCCAAAAAGGCCAACGACATAGTAAGTTATGGCGGCAACAGATAGCCCCTCCACTGTTGCTTGAAGCCGCAATTGCAATCGCGTTCGTGCGTTCATCGATTGCAGCAACTCCTGGTTTTGTTGCTCGAGCTCGACATCGACACGCGTTCGGAGGAGGTCCGCAGCCCGCGAAAGTTTGACGGAGAGAGTGGCCTGCCGCGCATCGAGAGTGGCGCATGTACGCATTGCGGGAGCCATTCGGCGGTCCAGGAAGGACGACCACGTCGGGAAGCCGCCTAGCTTCCTCTCGCCAATTGTCTGGAGCCGCTGCTGGACTAATTCCTCGTAAGCGCGACTTGCCCCAAAGCGAAAACCGCTGGCAGCCGCGCCCGATTCGACCTCCGCGGCCAGCTCCGTCAATTCATTCAACAATCGCCTGTTGCTTGCAAGGTCATTCGACCTGCGCATCTCGTCCATGACCTCCGCAAGTCGTTTTTCGACAAGGCCGACACTGGGCGAGAGCCGGCGAGCTTCAGGCAGTCCGAGAAGAGCGAAGGTCCGATAGGTCTCGACTTCAATGATTCGCTGTACCAGTGCTCCCGCGCGCTCCCGGTCGAGCCCACGGTCGATAACGAGAATGCGAATAAACCCGCAGGAATCGGGCTGAAAATCGGTTGCATAGAACGCTTTCCCGTCTGAATTCTCAGCCATCACCAGACTTGCGCGCTCGAACGGAAGCTGCGGTATGGCTGCTGCTGCCTGCCCCGGAAGCAGATGCAAATCGAGAGCAACCAAGAGCGGGCCCGGTTGCGGAACGCGAGTCATTGCAGCTGCAAGAGAGGTCGGTCTCGCATTGAATGGCGCGACGTCAGTCTCAGATGGAGTTTCCCAGGTATAAGTTGCGAACTCTGAATGCTGCTCCCACCGCAAAGCGAGCGCGCCGAGTTGAATGCGATGGTATCGTTCTTCCGGCGACGGTATGGCCAAGCCATGTGTACTACAGAGCTCGGCAAGATTGTTGCGGTCGGCCTCCGCCCGGGCTCCCGACGTGTCGAAGGCAAAGTGAAGAACTCGGCTGGGGACGGCAATCGGCGTGAATGGACGTGCGTGCAACTCGCTCAAAACCTGCGAACGCAACTGATGCGTCGCCAGCAGATCCGACTCACTATCACCAACTGAAACGACATTGTTCATCTGCAATTTGCGCAATCATCTTCGAAAATGGCGGCTCTGACAATGCAGAACGCAGCAGAGCCCGCGTACGTGAGCAAACAGCCACGTTGGAACATCCTGCATCCAAATTCAAGATAACCATTTACGGTGTAGGTCAAGGTCTATGCAGTGGAAAGGCGGAATCAAAGAAATGGGTTAACGGCCAAGCGTTGTGAAAGCCCGCCTCTCAACGAAACCCGCGCGCTGCTCGCTGCGATTTGCTTTCGGACGGCGCTGAGCTCGCACCGCCGAAGCGCATTTCTGAGTCGTTCCGGCAACTGGGGCCGCTCCATTGTGCCCCAAAGCAGCGTGTAAAGCGCACGTTGCGGACCGGCAGGAGCTGCTACGCGGCCTCGCTTTGGCCACCCTCGACCACGGTAAACCGGGCGCGCCGATCCGCCGGTGACGCCGGTTGCTCGGTCTGTCCGCCAGCTTCCTCTACGTCTGATAGTGATGGATCTACCCGGACAGTCTCCGGCGCGGTCGCTTCCCCCGTCGATTCGATCCCCCCCACGATGGCTCTGGCGCTCTCTTCCATCATCTCAAGCGCAATCGCGCCCTTCGCGGTCAACCGCCAGCCGAACGAATATCGCTGCACGAAGCCGAGCGAGAAGATGTCCAGCGAAGGAAACGCGGCACCAAGGCGCTTGCTATACTCCGCCCAATCCGAGCCGCTGGTCGCGAGAAATGCGAGGTCGCGCTTGATGTCCGAAAGCCTACCCAACCCGTTCGGGTAGCTGGCAAGCACCTTCATTATGGACGCTTGAAAATTCACAACCGCAACCCACACCAAAACAACAACGCCATTCTGTCAGCGATGCACTGCTCAAAGCAACCACTTCCAAGTCGCTGTGCGGCTAATCCGGCTGTTTTTTAGCTATCGGGTCTGGGTTTGCCCTGAATTCCCGGCGCCCGAAGGTCGAAGAGCGGCTTGTCCATTCTCGTGAGCACCCGTCCCAAGGACAACCATTCCTCAGGTCAAACAGGCCTACCGCTGGTCAAGCGTCGCATCGTGCCTAATGGCGATCGCACTCCGAATGATCGACTATCGATCTCGATTTCGATTTGTTGATCAGGCGTTCCGCGGGATCGGCACACGCTTTTCACTGAATGCCGCGGCTCGGTTTGCGGCTTCCTTCGAGGAAATCAGCTTCGCAGCACATCATTTGATGACCGGCGTTGCTCGCGCGCGCGGCGTCGGCAGCGGCCGTCGACAGTGCAAGACTGGCGCGCGAGGAAAAGGGGTCTGAGGAGTCGCCTCTGCTATTGGAGGTGCCGAGATGACGCGGCCGACCGCCATGCTCGGTAATCGGAAGTGGGCCTTTGAATCTCCTGCTTGCGGCGACCGAAACCGGTAGCAATCCGGCAATCCCAGCGTCGCGTCACCTCCCCACCACCGGATCTCGCTAGCGGCCCAGGAAAGAGATCGCGGAGCTGAGGACACGCGGGCGTTTATTGCCGGATTTGTTCAGCAGCTCACGTGCCGCGGATGCGACGACGGGATGGACACCGGCCTCACCGAGATGCGCCGTTGGCAGCATCGCGCCCAGCGTTGACCATCGGCCGCTTGGGATCGGACAGGAACGCTAGAGGCCGGCGAGGGCACGCTAATCGAATGTAAGGGATGCAGGTGTTGCAGCTTCTGCACGTGCGACGTCGCGCATGAAAGCAACAGCCAGTCCGTAGCCTACGAGGCCAATCAGGATCGACCCTACAGCGAGGGACGTGACCCCGCTGGTTTCGACGAGGATGCCGCCGAGAAAGGCGCCGATGGCGATTCCTGCGAAGGTGGTCGAGCTGTTCATTGCCAGAACTAGCTCCGACCTGCCCCCGGCCAGAGCGAGAAGTCGGTGCTGGATCGGAACGAGATACATATAGCTCACGTTCCCCCAAAAGAATGCGATGAGCACGGTCAAGGCACCATGGTGTCCGAATGAAATCAAACCTACGAGAAGCATTAGTTGTGCGCCGACCGCCGCAATGAGGACGTTGTAGGGGCCGAAACGATCGGTCAGAAAGCCGCACGCTACGTTTCCCATCGCAGCTCCGAAACCATACGCAAAGAGCGCGGCTGAGAGCAGCGGCACTCCTGTAAGCAGAGAACCGGTGATGAAGACGCTCACATAGGAGTAAACGACGAACTCGGAGGCGACCACGAATAGCGTAACCGAAAGAATCCCGAAGATAACCTTTGGGAAGTCTTTCGAGGCCGGGGGGTTTCTGCGCTCCTGCGCCATGGTCGAGACGTCAGACATCATCGGGGCGAACATCAGCAATGCGAGCAGCCCCGCAATGATGACGAAACCGAAGGCGAAACGCCAGCCGATGGCATCGGCGATCCAGCTGGTCGCCGGAACACCCGCAACTTGTGAAACGGTCATGCCACCAAAGACAAGGGACAATGCCAACCCTTTGCGAGCGGGCGGCAGGAGCTCGGTTGCCATCGCGGTGGCCCGCCGGGGCGAACATCGCTGCGCCGTAGGCCGAAATGATTCGAGCTGCAGCAAGGCTTAAGAAGTCTGGAGCGATTGCGCAGACAACGTTTCCGACGATGAAGATTGACAGGGATAGGATCTGGACGTTGCGGCGGCTTACGGCCCTGAACATCGAGGCATTCAGCGGCGCGAAAACGGCGTAGCAGAGTGCGTAGATCGAGATGACCCATCCGGCCGCGCCGGTTGAAATATTGAGGTCACGAGAAATCACTTCGAGAGCCCCGATGATGACAAACGTATCTAGGCCAATCGCGAACGCAGCGATGGTCAGAGCGGCAAGGATCAGTTTTGTTCGCCGATCAGGAGGGGATAACCTCATGACTCTGCGGTTCGGTTTATTGTTGATGTGTTCAAAGCAACCGGTCCTGCAACTCGGGATGGTGGCTGGCGAGGATCGTGCACGAATAGCGGGGACGATGGGCATAAAGCAGCCATACCGCAACCACCTCGCCAATCTCCGGTGTGATCTCAAGCTCGTCGGGATATTCCAGCACCATCTGCTGTAAGCCCCCGCATCATACACGGCATTCAAGTACTTTTTTCTCTACAATCGGCTTAGTTGTTTCGAAAATCGGCTTGATCGATGCTTTAGGGTCAATATCCCCCACACTTGGCGCTGCATTGGAGAACATAGCTGTTTCCGCGATGTGATCTCCGCCGCAGTGACGAGTTCGTCAACGAGAAAGACGTCTTGCAGCTCGGTCCCGTGGAAGCCGAGATATTCTCACTGCCGATATGATTGACAGCTTTTCGCCGGGCCTGGCGTGTAGATGCGGACCATCACGGACGATCTCTCCTGGTCTATGATCCTGGGTTCGAGTTCTCAGGCCTCTATGTGACAAATTATGTCTTCCGTGAATCCCTCCGCAGGCCGGCTCCGCCCGAAGCTCGACATGTTCGAGAGTTGGGTGCGCTCGAACCACCCGCCTCCTGTTCAACAGAGAGGGCCGTTCCGATCCCGCTCTGGCGAGAGGGATCCAACTTAGTTCCCAATGAGCTCTTTGTTCACCGCAAAATGCTCCAGCTCCTGCCGCAACTCGTCAAATGTTCTCCGGCGCATCGCCGCTGTGCTGTTTACCAAAGCGATCATCAATATAGCGCCTGAGTGCCGCAGCCGCATTCAGCATATGGGCGCGCATCCGTCGCGCTGCCGTTTCGCCGTCGCCTTCCGCAATCACCTGCATGATGGCCTCATGCTCGTCTCGGGAACGGCGAATGCGATCGCCCTGGCGCAATTGCGTGCGGCGGAAAGCGCTGAGCCGCGAACGGACATCCTGCGCCTGCTCGGCGAGAAATGCGTTGTGCGTCGCGCGATAGATGCCTTCGTGGAATTGCCGGTTGAAGTCGTCATAGGCGTCCACGTCATTTGCCTCGACCATCTTCAGCGAGCCCTCGTGGAGTTCGATCAGATCGCTGCGCTCAAGGGGGTCATGCGATAGGTCGCGAGCCTGACGCACATCGCCTCCACCTCGGCGCTGGTCTCGAACATGTCCATGATGCGCTCGGGCGTCATCCGGGCAACCAGAAGCCCGCGACGCCCGCGCATTTCGACGAGGCCACTCACGACGAGCTGCCGAAGCGCCTCCCGCACCGGGGTGCGGGAGGCGCCGAAGCGATCGGCTAATTGCTGCTCTTCCAGGGAGGAACCTGCGACGAGCGCGCCGGATGCGATCTCGTCGGTGAGCGCGTTCCGGATGCGATCGGAGAGCAGTCCCCCATCGTCTTCCCCTTCGGCTGCAACCTTGAACAAACCCGCCATTCACCCTCCGACGATCGCGCGCACCGCGAAATATAGGATTGACGGCGCGACCAGACATCCCAATCCGGTGTGAAATGTCGCCGTCAGCGCTCCGTAAGGCACCAGACGCCGGTCGGTCGCCGCAAGCCCTCCGGAAACGCCGCTGACGGTTCCCATCAAGCCGCCAAAGACCATTGCGCTTCGCGGGTTGTTGAGGCCGATCATCTTCGCGACGAACGGCGTGCCGATCATCACGATCACTGCCTTGAATACACCGGTCGCGATTGAGAGCGCAATAACTGGCGATGACGCGCCGATCGCCGCGCCGGTCACCGGTCCCACAATGTAGGTGACCGCGCCAGCGCCGATCGTGGTCAACGATTCGGCGTCAGTGTAGCCAAACGCGGCGGCGACGAGAACGCCGAGGAGAAACGGAACGACGGTGCCCAATCCGAGCGCGACCGCACCGATCAGCCCGGCCTTGCGCGCATGAACGACGTCGACTTCGAAGGCCGTGGCGACGATGGCAAAATCCCGCAGCATCGCGCCTGTACGGCACTCGTCGGCAGCGCGCATCAAACCCACGAAGAATGCTTCCAGTTCGATGCTCGCGACTTCGAGCGCAGGGCGTTCCGCGATGTGAAGGAAATGATCCTCCCCTACACCACGATCGGCGCCGCCGCAAGTTGGAGATGGTCGACGGTGCCGAAGATGCTGGGAGCTGAGACGGCTTGCTTTTCGAGCGAACTAGCGGCGAATTCGCAGAAGCACCGGGCGCGCACTCCATTCACTACGGTCGCCTTTGGCGGCGCCGAGCTCAATCGGACCGGCCCACGTCCACACTGAGTCCGTTCAGGGACAAAACGGCGATGAGTCCGGCGCTGAGCGGCTTGAACTTTGCGCACCCAGCCCTTCATCGCTAAATCCATGTCCGACCCACATCCAGATGCTAAGGTTTGCGCTGCGTCGGCGGAACAAGGGTCGCGGAGTGCCCGACGCTTAAATCCCGGACCTGCACCGTCTCAAATCGCTGGGTTGGGCCCACGGCCTGAACAGGTGAATCGGTCGGCCGATCCGTGGATTATGACGAGAAGATAGGTTTATCGATTTGGTTCTGAATTGCGCTACGGAGTTGGTAGTCCCAGTAGAACGTTGTCAATCAGTCGGGTCGAACCAACGTAGGCTGCGACACAGAGCGCCGCCGGAAACCGCAGGGGACTCTCGGCGCGCTTGAGCGTATCACCGTCGACAAGTTCAAGATATTGCAGCCGATCAACTGTCTCAAGTTGCCGCTCGGCGATCGCAATCAGCTTCTCCACCTCGCGCACTCCTGCGCGGAATTCTTCCGCCGCGGCGAACAGTCCACGACTGATGGCAACGGCTCGCCGACGTTCTTCCTTGCTGAGATACCGATTGCGGCTGCTCATCGCGAGCCCGTCCGGTTCCCGAACGGTTGGCACGGTGACGATCTTGATGGGAAGATTGAGATCTGTCGCCATGCGACGCACGACCGCGCATTGCTGAAAATCCTTTTGCCCGAAAAACACGACGGCCGGATGCACCATGTTGAACAGCTTGCACACGACGGTCGCCACGCCCCGAAAATGCCCAGGCCTGAAAGCCCCGCAGAGTGGTTTCGCCAGTTCGCCCGGCTCGACGAAGGTCTCGAATTGAGCCGGATAGACTTCCTGTGCACCCGGCGCGAACACAATCTCAACACCGGCATCGCGGCACAATTTTTCATCGCGCACGAAATCGCGAGGATAGCTGCTGAGATCCTCGTTTGGTCCGAACTGAGCCGGATTGACGAAAATGCTAACGACGGTGACATCGCATTGCGCTCGGCTCGCGTCGACCAGGGCCAGATGGCCATCGTGCAAATACCCCATTGTAGGTACTAACCCGACGCGTTTGCCCGCGCTGCTAGCCTTCGCTAGCTCACGACGAAGCTCAGCGACCGTGGTAATCGTCTGCATCGTTGCACCTTACATCAGGTTGGGTTGGGAGGAGCCCAGGTTGCGATAATGTCACTCAGGCTTTCAGGAAGCCTATAGCACTCCTGCGGCGCCGGGAACGCACCGGTGCGGACATCGGCAGCCCAGCGCGAGAGCGCCTCTTGTAACATCTGAAAACCATCTGCATAGGCGCGAACGAATTTGGGCCGATGACCTATGGTTAGCCCCAGCACATCATGGAATACGAGCACTTGGCCCGAGCAGTCGGGACCCGCGCCGATTCCGATGGTTGGTATCGATAGCGATTCGGTCGCTCGCTGGGCTAGCTCGGCCGGAATGCCTTCAAGCACCAACGCGAAGCATCCGGCCTCCTGCAGACGGTGAGCGTCATCGAGCAGCCGTAAAGCGTCATCGGCGTTCCGGCCCTGCACCTTGAATCCGCCCATGACATTGACGCTTTGCGGGGTGAGGCCGAGATGGCCCATGACAGGAATTTCGCAATCGACCAAGGCACGCACCATTTCCACGCGCTTGGCCCCGCCCTCGAGTTTCACAGCATCTGCGCCTCGCTGCAGGAACCCTCCAGCGTTGCGTATCGTCTCCTCCGGACCAAGGTGAAAGCTAAGAAACGGCAGATCGGCCACGAGCAGGGCGCGGGGCCTTGTGCGTGCAACAGCCTCCAGATGATGGTTCATCATTGCCATGCTGACCGGCAACGTGTTGTCGAATCCGAGACAGACATTGCCAACGCTGTCGCCCACAAGAATGATATCGACGATGGGGTCGGCGATGCCTGCCGTAACCGCATCGTAGGCGGTGGTCATGGTGACACGCCGCCGCTCCTGCTTCCACCGCTGCAAGATTGGGATCGTGACCCGCTCAACTGACACTTCCGAAGCGTGGCTCATTTTCGATACGTTCCATCAACTAGGCGAAGGGAAATCCGATTGCGACGCGGCCGAGTATTACGCGCAAACTGGGACCATGCTTTCGTATGGAGGACAAGAGAAAACTGTCAACCGTGAAAGAAAGAAAGAAAGAAACATACGTCTCCAAGGTCGCGACCGAGTACACAAACATTCCAATGGTCGCGCGACCACCAAGCAAGAACTTTCAAAATTCAAATTGTCATGTGGAAGCACCTTGTGTCACGCCGCGCCTCAGGGCGCGCTGGGGCGGTCGGAGCCATTCCAGATGAGAGCGCACGGGACGACGCAGGGTGCGCTGATCTAGTCGTGCCGAAGCGCTGCGATTAGCTTTTGGTCTTCCAGTGGCGGAAAGGTGAAGCTGTGGTCAGTCGGGGTCCGGGTCAGTGGTCCCGCCGACTCACGTCATGCTGTCGACACCGCCTTGACGCTTCACTAGGAGTTCGTCCGTTTCCGCGGTGTTGGCTCACGCCATTGCAGGCTGCCCGCGGCACAGATGATCTCTTGGTCGAGCCGCATCAGCGCTTGGCGAGCGATGTCGGCGATGTCAGAGCGCAGGGTGCTGGCCAGCTTGGTTGCCGCCACCCTGCAAAGCAGGTCGAGGTCCGACCAACCCGCAAGTCAATGACCGCGATCGCGTTCTTCTTCCGCCGATTCGTCAGCGCTGGCATCTACCGGATGCTGTAGCAGACGTGCGATCTGCATGGCACCCGCGACTAATGCACGCGGAGACTTCTTCTGGCTTGTGATTTTTTGCATTTGTCGGCGCCTGGATAATGCTCTGGTGCTGCAGGTCGGCTGCGGCGCGCAAGCGGTGACATCGATTGTGCAAGAACCGACACAGCTGCGTGGCCGGCGCTGTTCGCCTGGCCGCTCAAGGCCAGTCGTCGAACATTTTGAGGCTCCTGCCTAAACTGAGATAGATCGGGACTTAGCGGCACGTCGCGGATATTTCACAGGACCGTGCAGCGTCGTGCTTGGCGTATTTGAACGTTCGACGGACTGCTGAATTTCCTTCAGGGCGGACTAGGCTTGCAACATACTATACCCCACCAACCCTAACCCTGTTGCAGCGAAAGCAACGGCCCGATGAACCTGCGGCCGATCAAGCCGCCTCCTCGCCGCTCCGCCGATCGGTTGACGCAGCCAACCATATTCAGGCTTGCTGTTTTCTATTTTCCTTCCACAGCAATGGCCCTTACACGACGATCTACGAATCGCTTCATCGCTGGGCCAAGCGAGGCCGATGGTGCGCAATCTTCGAACCGCTGGCCAAGCCTGGCGAAGATGGTGTTGTGCTGTAGCTCGATTGGACCTCGGTTAAAGCTCACCGGTGTGCGTCCGACGGAAAAGGGGGGAGCACAATCAAGCAATCGGCCGCTCGCGCGCAGGCCGCACGACGAAACTCCATACGCTGAGCAATCCCTTTGCCGGCCGGTCGTCCTGCATCTGATGGCAGGCCAGGATGTCGATATCGCAGCGGCTCCCGATGTCCTGGCGCTCGCGCCACCTATCAGTGCGCTCCTCGCCGACAAAGGGCATGACGGCGACAAGCTTCGCGGCGAAATCGTTCGTCGCGGCGCGAAACCCGTAATCCCCAATAAATGTAACCGTGTTGTCGTCCAGCGCTTCAACAAATGCGCCTAGAAAGGCCGAAACGTCTCGAACACTGCTTTTGCAGGCTCAAGGAGTTCCGGCGCATCGCCCCGCGGTGCGACAAGCTCGGCCGGAATTTCTTGGCCGCTGCGCATCTTGCCGCTCTCGTCGCATATTGGCAATTGAATCTGGATCCTAGTCTTCTTGAGCGCGGCGGCCCCTTGAATTTCTTCTGGGTCCGGAATTTGACGGCGGCCAGCCCAGGCGGAGCCCTTCAGTCGTCACCGCCAGGCTCGAGTGCATCAGGATGCCGCAAACCGTGTGCGAGCTCAGGCAGCCCGCCTTGTCCCCGGCCGCTGTTTATGCTCTTCGTGATTCCGATCGGTCGGAGTTCTATCTTTGATGGCTGAACTGGGTCGTATCATCGAGCACTAGAACCGGACCGCCGGCGGCAATCGTGCGCTCACGCGCCGATTGAAAGTGGCCCGCCAGAATGTCCGCTTCGCTGACCCGGTCATTAGAGAAGAAGCGATAAGCTGCCTTGGTATTCGCCCAATTGGCAGACGAGCGGAATACTTTGTCCGATGGCGCTTCCAATCTGCGTGAGCAGCGGAATCTGTCGCCGAGCCGCGCGTCCCTAGACTGGCATCCACTAGTCTCTCGATCAATCCAACATTCACCGCCTACAAATCGCAAACGGCCTTTTGCCGATCGATCCCTCAATGTGAGCCCCATAGAGCACCCCCTCGCGCATCAGGTGCTCAGCAAGGAACCACAAGCGATTCTTCAAGATGTTGCTGATCGGCGGATCAGCTCAAGCGGAGAAAGTTATGGACAATTGAAAGCCGGTCAACCGCGCCAGTCGCGGCGCTCCGCGCCATGCCTGGCGCACCAAAATAGGCCCCGGCCCATGGGCCAAGGCCTTATCTACCTTTTGAACGATAGATCAATATTTGAGAAGAATCGGGCCGCCAAACTTATAGTTGAGCCGTGCAGTCAGAAGATCCAAATCTTGGCGGACGCGGTCGATCCCACCAGCGGGCTCGGTGAAGCTGACCATGGCAGGCCGCATGAACAGGTGTGCGTACTCGGACCCAACCGACCAATTCGGTGCGAAGCCGTACTCGATACCGGCTGCCAACGCGCCGCCCCAAAGAACGTGCTTGCTTTCTCCACCCAGCTCGCCCGTCGTCCAGATGATTCGAAACGTGTTGCTCGTCACCGCGGCGCCGCTTTGGCCTAAAGCAGTACGTTGTCGAAACCATAACCGATCTGCCCTTTACCAGGCCGAACGCATCAATCTTGGTCTGGTTGATATCCAAAAAAGCAGCGCTGGGATTCCAGCCGGTCAAATCAGCCCAGTTCCCCTGGCCTTCAAGACCAAGCACGATCGGGCCCATCTGCCATCGATAGCCGATCTGGCCACCCACGCTTCCGCTGGTCGCATCATGACAGCCCTCAGGCTTACCGCCATCGGAATCCCAGCAATTCGAGCTTGAGGCCAAGCCGCCGTTCATACCGACGTGTCGACAGAGCATGCGAAACACAACCTCCGCCCTCGGCGGATGCAGGATGCGGCCCGAAGGATTTTGCTTATTGGTTGAGCGAGCCGTTCTCCACCCGAGGCTTCCTACCACACCGCCAATGCCCAGATCGCCGATAACGCTTGCCGACCGGTGGTGGCCAGCGGCCGCGGTGTGTTCATCTTCTGAGCTGAAGTTCTGAGTCGATAAAGGACAGCGAGTATGTTCGTTTCATTCTTCCCTCGACCAAAGTTGTTCTTTGCGTCGTCAATTCTTTGGACGGCATTGGCGATGGCGTTTTGGTATGTATTTGCCGGCAATCTCTTTCAAGCCCCGGAGAAGCCGGTCGGGCTTGCGACGTTCTGGTCGGCCTCGGCGCTGTGGTTTGATCTCTATTTTGCGCTGGCCGTTGCGGTGTTCGCGGCTGCATGGATGTTATTTGCCCCGCATCCCTGGGCGACGTGGTCCATTCTTGGTTCGGCGCTGATCCTGTTCACCTCTTACTTTCAGGTCCAGGTCTCGGTCGCGATCAACAGCTGGTATGGACCGTTCTACGACCTGGTCCAGGCTGCGCTTTCAAAATCGGCGCCGGTCACGGTTGAGCAGTTCTACAACGAATTGTCGACCTTTGCCGGTATCGCGCTCGTGGCCGTCGTGGTCGGCGTGATGACGCGATTCTTCGTCAGCCACTACATCTTCCGCTGGCGCACGGCGATGAACGATTTTTATGTCGCCAACTGGCCACGGCTGCGCACGATCGAAGGCGCCTCCCAGCGCATCCAGGAAGACACCATGCGTTTCGCCAGCACCATGGAAGGTCTAGGCGTTAATCTCATCAGCGCCGTGCTGACACTGTTGGCCTTCCTGCCGGTTCTGGTGAGGCTGTCCAGCAACGTCACGGAGTTGCCTCTGTTCGGCTCGATTCCCTATCCGCTGGTGTTCGCCGCGGTGATCTGGTCAATCCTGGGCACCGGCGTTCTCGCGCTTATCGGCATCCGCCTGCCCGGAATTGAATTTTTCAACCAGCGGGTCGAAGCGGCCTATCGCAAGGAGCTCGTGCTCGGCGAGGATGATACGGCGCGTGCCAATGCGCCGACATTGAGCGTGCTGTTTAGAGACATTCGCAGGAATTACTTCCGGCTCTATCTGAGCTTCATGTACTTCAATATCGGCCGGATCGTCTATCTCCAGACTGACGTCATCTTTCCTTATCTGCTGCTTGCGCCCACAATCATCGCGGGCAAGATCACCCTCGGCGCGATGAACCAGATCCTCAACGCGTTCACGCAAGTACGAACCTCGTTTCAGTATCTCGTCAACTCCTGGAGCACGATCGTCGAACTGATCTCGATCTATCAGCGGCTACGGAGCTTTGAGGCAAAGATCCATGGTGGGCCACTGCCGTCGATCGAGACACAAAAGGAGCGGCCTCATGATTGGCGTAGCTGCAGGAGTTGACGAAACCCGGCCCTTGAGCCGCTTGCCGCAGACCCGATCCGACGCCCCACACTGCGGTCATCGCGTCCCTTGATCGTAGCCCCATATCAACGCTTGTGCTCTCGCGGTGCCTAGACCGGCCTCGGTCCAACTGTTGCGCGTTCCCGAATTGCACGCACCGCATACTTGCGATGCCAGCCGGTCGTCGCGCATATCGCATCGAGATGCGCCTCTTTTCGCCCGGGTGGCCGACCGGCAACGATCCCTTTCGGCCGACACCACCTGCCGCCCCGCGCCCATGCTGATCTTTCCCGCCATAGACGCCACCGGACCAATTCGATGGCAGCCACCCAATCACCGGCGAGAAGTTGTTCAGTGACAATCCGGATGGGGCAATGCGCCTCAGTTCGGGGTCTCAAGGACGCTTCGGGAGTCGCAGCATGCGAAGCATCTCCGAATTCCGCTCAACGCGCCTTTCGCAACATCGGCGTAAGTGGCGGTGAGCAACCGTGCTGTATCTCTCCAATAATCTTGAACCCGTGGCGTTGGTAAAAGAGAATGTTTTCAGGATTCGAACTTTCGAGGTAGGCAGCGATGCCCTGCTCATCACAGCGTTGAAGAGCGTACTTCATCAGCAATGTGCCAAGCCCTTGTCCGGCCCAGTTCGGGTCGACAGCAATCAGGGGCAAATACCAATGTGGCTCGGAGGGATGATGTTCGGCCATTCCCTGGCGCAGGTGTGCCATATGTTCGCTGATTTCCGGGCGCAGGGACAGCGCCATGATTGCGTCCAGCGAATCCTCATCCTGCTGCACGCCCGGAGGCAGCCACAGGGCCGCGGCGCGAGTCTCTCCCGTGACGTATGCTGTGCCATGCTCGAATGCTCGTCCGCCGCAGGCCTTGATGAACTGAATCATGCTGCCAAGATATTGCCCAGGGTCCGGCCAACTCCAACGCATCAAAGGATCGGCGGCAAAGCCGAGGACAATCGTCCAGACGATTCTTGCCCGAATACTTGCGTTCGCCGACGTGACGCCCGGCTCCCTTGTCATGATGCACCGCTTTTCGATCACAGAGTTGAAGGTTGGAGCACAGGACCGATACCTTGGACGTGAGCGGAATGGATTTGCCCCCGAACATTCATCGGATCCCTTTAGTTTCCGTCTCCCGCTCTCATCCTGCCTCAGAAGACCGCCTTCGACGGCCGCTTCGGACGGAGGTTCCTCGCTGGAGGCCCTGACCTTGGGCGCGGATCTGGATCTGGCGAGGACTTGTGCTTTTCGCCATGAGAGCGTCATCTGGATCCAGCGCTTTCCGTAGGAAGGGTCCGTTTTATCGGCGTCGACAACTCTGCCAGCCTTCCGAAAGCAGCGAAAAGACGATTTGAGTTACAAGGTGATCTTGTTTCGCCTGCGAGTTGCATTCGCTCGACGAGTCTAAGCACCGCAGTATAATTTGGAACCTGCCAGCCCAGGTAGGTGCTTGGCATTCGCCCTAAGGATTGCCAACGACGACTTCCCCTTCGGCCTTGCCGCAGCGATCCGCACCCGTGACGTCGCCCGCGCGCATCGAGTTGCCCCTTCGTCGGCCGGCGTCGTCTGGGTCAACGATCATCACCGGCTCGACCCCGCCTCGCCTTGGGGGGGCCTCGGCTATTCCGCCACCGTCCGCGAATACGCACCGAAACCTTCGACAACCGCTTCAACACTAAGAGCGTGATGATCGCCACGCACGAGCAGCCGTTCGACTGATATCGCGACACGCCAACCAGAAGCGGCTGAACAGTGCTGCTCCAGGTGCGAACTGCGTTTGCCACGCCCACAGGCTCCGGCGCAAACCGATGCGATTGTCCCCGAAGCGGCCCCACTGAGCGAAACCTGCGGGCCAAAACGTCAGCGCCTCACCTTTGGCTGCGATTCTTTTTCTGCTTTAGCATTGGCGCCGGCGCCGATACCGGGATGCGATCATCGGGCGAAGCCGAAGCCATTGGAGTATCCTTAGACTGTTCGCGTCCGACTTCGCGGCGCGGCCAGACAAAATCGTCGGCGCGACCGGCCGGTGCCGACAAGGGCTCACCTTTGACCAAGACACGCGCTGCTAGCGCATCCATTGCCATCGGCGCCCCTGGACCGCCGAGCAATTGATCGGCGCCGAAAGAGGGGGCCACCAAGGAAAGGATCGGTCCGGCGAGCGGGCGCAGGTCCGGTTGACCCGGCAGCGCATTGACATCGGGCGTTGCCGGTTCCGTCGGCAGCGCGATCGGCGCGGAACGAGTAGCCAACAACCGGTTGATTTCGCGTTCGACATAATGCGCAAGCTTGCGGGCGCCGGGCTTGGTGAAATACACGCCATCGGAGGAGCGCAGCTGACGGATCTGGCCTTCGAAGTCGGGACCGCGCTGCATAAAATGGCCCGCTTCATCGACAAAGCCGTCCCAGACATCGACATAAGTGATGCCGGCCTTGCCGGCCGCCTCGCGATAGAGCGAATCCAGAAACAGGGTGTCGGCTGTTGCCTTAGGGCCACGTACCACCGGCAGGCCAACCCACAGCACCGGGCCCCCCTTAGATTTGAGCACGCCGATCATCTGTTCGATCTTGTTTTTGTAGAGCTCGATCCAGCGTTTCTCGCGATACTCATAGAGGCCTTTCGGCGAGCGCGTGCTACTCTCCGGTTCGATAGCCGGCGCGTCGGCGGCGTCATTTGGCGACAATTCCGTATCGACCAGTCTGCCATCCGGCTTCGCGTCGACGTTCGTACCGCCCTCCGACTTGACGCCCGGTTTGCCTCTGGCATCCTTCTTGTCTGCGTTTTTGTCCGATGGCTTGATATCGGATTTCTCAGCCGGCGGCTCGCGCATCCCGACTCGATCATCGAGTCCGAGCATGACGACGATGACGTCCGCTTTTTCGGTCGCGAGAATGCCTTTGGCAGCGGCGGCCCAATCGGCCGGATTGCCCTTCGGCTGATATTTGATAAGGCCTGAGACGGTCTTATGTCTACGGATCACGCCCACGTCAGGCTGTTCGGCATAGGCGTCTTCAAGACCATAGGCGAGCCAGTCCGCCATGGCATCACCGAGCACAAGAACATGGCGCTCCGGTACAGTATCGCGCTTTCCGGCCGCGGGCGCCCTCGAAAAATCCTCGCGCGCGGGCGGCAAGGTTTGCCGCCGATCCCAACGAGGCTGGGGAGCAGACGGCTCAAACATGTCGTTACCAAACCAGCCGCCGCCGAACCCGCCACCGCGTTGCGGCTGCGGCCGCTGCTGATATCCGCCGAAATTGAAGAACTGCGCCGACGTCGGGCCGACAACGCCGACCACCATCCCCCCAGCGATGGTTAGCGCAATCAGGGGACCTCTGTCGGTAAAGATGCGCAATTTTCTTAGTTTGTTTGACATGCTCTTGGACCGCACAAGACGAAGAACTGCCGCCACAGAGACTAGCTAGGGTTCAGACTCAATTGATCCAATAGGCGACGACGGCGGCGAGGTGGACGGCGGAAGAAGTTTCTAGCAAGTTTGTCGTAGCGAGTAGAGACACGCCTGAAATCCTTGAGCCGGCAGAAGCAGCGCTCGATAACGTTGCGTCCTTTATAGGCGCGTTTGCTGAAGCTGTGGAGGGTCACCCTGTTGGACTTGTTCGGAATGACGAGTTTCGCGCCGCGATTGACATTTCGGTGCGAAAGCCGTCGCCATCGTAGCCTTTGTCCCCAATGAGGGAAGACATGGGCGCCGCGAGTTTCAAAAGGGCCGGCCTGCGGCAATATCTGCGTCTTGTCCCGGAGTGAGATGAAATGCGCAACGTTTGCAATCGGGGTCGCTCAGCGCGTGATTTTCGTGCTCCGCCCCCCGCGTGAGCGGCCGACGGCCTGTCATGCTCCCCCCTTTTCCCCCGCTCGCGGAGCGATGCGCTTTGATCGAGGTGGAGTCGATCGACAAAGTCAGGCCGTCCTTGCCGCAGCGGGCGAGCGCTTCAAAGATAGCCTGCCTATGTCCGCTCTTAGCCCAGCGATTGAACCGATTGTAGATTGTCGTGTAAGGCCATAGTCGGGCGGGCAATCGCGCGAGCGTGCGCCGCACTGGAGCATGTGAACGATACCGCTGATGATGCGTCGATCGTCTTCGCGCGCCGGCGCGGTCTGGTTCATTGGCAGCTGCGGTCCATCTGAGCCTACTGCTTGTCGTTGAGCCAGAACAGTCCTTTGCGCATCGAAGCCCCCCATGCCGAATCAACTTGGCAAGAGCGAATCAGAAGCAGTTAATTAGGTACAGACCCTAGCAGAAGACAAGCGGCAGACGTTCGAAGAAGGCGGTCCGCATCAAGGGAGAGCGTCAAACTCGAATCCGTGAACGCAGGCACTCGTCTTGATCGACTGCTGGTCGGGCCATTCTATGGCCGCATCATGCTGCTGATCGGCATCGGAATGTTTTCATCTACATTGCCGGTGCCGTGCTGAGCGTGATGCTGAAGACCAGGTTTGGACCCTCGCCCAGAATGCGGTGTTCATCTCCGCGACCTTCGTCGGCATGATCTGGGATCGTTGCGTACCGGGTTTCTCGGTGATCGCTATGGACGCCGCTTCGCGCCATGATCTTGCCCACCAGCCAGGCGCAGCGCTCGATCTGCGTCAGGTCCAAGTCGCATGCGCAGTGTTCGAAACTTATATACTTCCAGCCGTCGGCGATCGGGGCCGGTGCCGTTCGCCGATCCAGCACGACGTCCAGATAGTCGTCCTTGCACGGGCTCATGGCGGTGTCGCTCATGCTCGCTCCATCGGGCGACGGCGTTGGTCCGATCTGACCGAGGGGAGCGGGCGCTCGCCTCCGCCTCCCGCGCGTTCAGCCCGGCGCACGCTGGCCTGCCCCCGCGGCGTCGCTGCGATAGCGGCTGGTCGAGGTCTGATAGTACTGCGCGCAGATGTCGGCCATGGCCTCGATCAACGCTCCCCACGGCGCGGGAAAGCATTCTTCCGCCATCAGGCGGTGCAGCATGCGCGTATGGCCGGCCAGCTCGTCCTTGAGGAACTCCATCACAGGCATAGCCGGATAGCGCTGCAGCAGCAGGATCGCCGCGTTGTCGGCCTCGCCCGCCGTCCTGTCCTTGTCGCGTCCATGCAGATCGTTCTGCAGACGCCCTATCGCGGAGATGAGCCGCAGGACCTGGCGAAATGCCGGACGCTCGCGCAAGGTCGCCATGTCCAACCCCCACAGCAATGACAGGCAACAGAACACATTCGCGTAGGCAATCGAATCGACGCCATTGTGCAGGTACTCGGCGTAGGACCAGCGTTCCGCCCCTGCCGCCTGCGCGGGTCCGGCGCGCAGCGCTGCGCAGTAGCGCCGGGTATCGTCGAGAAGCTGAGCATAGTCGCGACGATCGTAGGCGAGTGCGGCCAGCGAGGCGCGCAGCACCGCGCAGCCCTCGAATCCGGGGAGCGCGCACGGCAGGCCCTGCCCCAGCGCCTGCTCCACCGCGGCGAGCTGCTCCGGCGCGATCAGGCCAACGTCGTTGCAATCGTCGAGCCAGAACAGCAGCGCCAGTTCGCGATAGAACGCCACGATCAGCGTTTCGTCCTGCGGATCGCGGCCGGTGCGGGCGCTGGCGTCGCGCAGGCTCGGGTGGATGCGCTGCAGGATGTACTGGCCGCCCCTGACTGCTTCCACGGCATGCTCATCGGCGAACCCGGTCAGGGAATGCCCCCACTCCAGCACCTGCTGCAGCGCGCGTTGGGTCTGGATCATGGCGCCGCTCCTGCTCCCTTGGCCAGGGCGCGCCGCCCCCAATGAAGTGCCAGCCACAACCCGGCGAGTTCAGCCACGCGCACGACCCGCGTGGGGCAATATAGTTCTTTGCCGATCCACAGCGACGTCTGCGGCAATGGATGCGCCGCATGGCGGGCGAGCATCCACTCCAGCGCACGCGCCACCGCCTGCGCGATGCGCGGGCGCCCTGTCGGCTCTTCGTTCCCGTCCATCACGTGCAACGCGAACAGCGCATAGGCGGTTTCCTCGAATGTGGACGCGCGACCGGCGCCCCAGCCGCCGTCGCCGCGCTGCGCGCGCAGCAGCGCCGCCAGCGCGCGCTCGTCGCGCCACTGGGGGTTGCCTTGCGCCAGCGCAGCGATGGCATGCGCGGTGGGATACAGCCATGAAACGTGCCATTTTTCGTTGTCCCATACACCGTCCGGGTTGCGATTGGCTTCGACATAGGCGCTGGCGGCGGCGGTAGGCTTTCCCAACAATCGCAACGCATGCAGGGCATGGATGTTGGTCGACATCGAGGCATTGCGCTCGCCGGGGAAGGTGACAAACAGCTCGCCGCTTTCGAATTGGCGCAACGCATCGACCGCCGGGTCGCGGCCTGCAAGGCGCAGGACACACAACGCAATGGCGGTGTCATCCGCATCGGCCGCGAAGTGCAAGGCCGGGCCGAGACCGCGCACACCCAGGCGGGCATCGAGCTGCGCGACAATCACGCGCATCACCTCAGTGAGCGCGGGATGCGCGAACAACCCGGCCAGATGCAGGGTGTACAGCGACCAGCATGGTTCGAACACATTGATCGGCCAGACGTTGGGAACGACACCTTCGATGCCGCTGCGCGTCGCCTTCGATGCCGCCTTCAGATACGCGTCCGCGCGCCCGACCTGCGACGTGCTCCCCTGTGTCAGGACGTGCGCACGCCACGCGGCGGTGGCCGCCGGACTGATGCCGATGCTGCCGTCGTCGTCCGGGCATGCGGTTGTCGGCGAGGTCCCCCAGGCTTCCCAGGAGTGCAGCAACGGATGGCCGCTCGGCAACGTCGCCACCGCCGCCAGCTTGACCAGGCACGCTTGCCGCAACGGCAACAGCGCCGGGTGGCGCGGAAACGCCACGCCGCCCAGCAAGGATGCGGCCTCGCCGCAAAATTGCGGCAAGATCAGCTCCGCGCCGATCGGCGCGTCTTCCGGCACCGCATGCGCGTAGGGATCGGGCTGGCGTTCGAGGAACCGGGTTGCAGCCTGGACCGCGTCGGCCGCGCCGGGAAAAGGATCGGCGCGTTGCAATGCCAGCAACGCCGCCCACGTGGGCGCATGACGGAACAGCGGGAAGTCCGCGCTTCCCCATCCGCCATCGGCCTGTTGCTGCGAGATGAGCCACGCGTAGGCGTCCTGCCGACCGGTGACGTTGCCGTGGAATTGCAGAGCTCGCGCCGTGTCGTAGACGGACGGACCGACGCTGCCCCCGTCGCTCATCTCGCTCAGCAGGTGGCGCAATTCGGAAAGGATCTGTTCGGACTGCGCGTTCACGCGGGATGTTCCTTCTGCAGACGGTTGACGAGAACCAGGATCGGGCAGACGCCGCGCACGTCGTCGCAGGTCCGTCGCGGCCCGGCCGATGGGCAGCGCCGGACGGCCGCACTGCTCTGGCGCGGCGACGCGCCAACGACGCTGGCGCCGCTCCGCCGCATAGGCTTGGCCGCAGCGCGCCGCGGCCGTGCAGGGCAACCGCTGCGATGGGCGCCGCGGACTCGGACACGGTGCAGCATGCACCGCTACCGCCGGCTGATCGCAGCGGCACAAGGGCGACTCCATGCGCACGGGCGCGCTCATGCGCATGGCGCGTGCTTGAACAGATGCGCGTTGGCCCGCTTCAGCATCTGCCCCAACCGTTCCGCACGCGGCCCCAGCGGGAGGATGGCCTCTCCGGCGTCGCGCAACAGATCGAGCGCGAACTGGCGCGCAGGCTGCAGCCCCATGATCGACGCGCAGGTCGGCTTCTGCGCCGCCGCGTCCTTGCCGGGGGTCTTGCCCAGCGCCGCGGTATCCGCCGTCGCATCGAGAATGTCATCGACCACCTGCAACGCCAGGCCGAAACAGGCGCTGTAGCGATCGAGCGCACAGTACAGCGCAGCGTGCGCGGCATCCTCCGAGATGGCGCATAGCGCGCCCATGCGAACGGACGCGCGCACTAGCGCTCCGCTCTTCATCCGGTGCATCGCGACGATCCTGTCCAGCTCGACGTGCTTTCCGACCAGCGACAGATCGATGGCCTGCCCGCCTGCGGCACCCTCGGCGGACACCGCCTGCGCCAGTTCGCGCACGAGCGCGATAGGATTGTCGCCCGGCGCATCCAGGCTCGCCAGGGTCAGGAAGGCGTGCGCCTGCAGCGCGTCGCCGACCAGGATCGCGGTGGCTTCGCCGAACTTGACATGCACGGTCGGAAGGCCGCGGCGAAGCACGTCGTTGTCCATCGCGGGCAGGTCGTCGTGGACCAGGGTACAGGCGTGCATCATCTCGATCGCGGCGCCGACGTCGTCGAGCATGTGCGCCGGCGTGTCGGCCAGTGTGCCGGCAGCCAGACAGAGCAAGGCGCGGGTGCGCTTCCCGCCATGCAAGGTGGCGTAGCGCATTGCCGCGATCAGCTCGGTCTCACCCTTGTCTTCGACCCAGAGACGACGCGCGAGCGCTTGTTCGACCCGCTTTGCGCCGTCCTGCATCCAGATCTCAGGCATCAGCCTGCCGGAAGCGCCGCGCGCCTGCGCGCCCAATCCGCCGAGCGCGGAAACGCCAGTTCGGCCGTCGTGTAGCGTGGAACCGGTCTGCATGCTGTTCATATCCTTGTACCTGACAGGAGACGGCCAGAGCGGGCCGCCGCGGTGTTGCCGGCGTCGCTGCCTCGCCACACAGGCGCAAGCGATGCCAGCTCATGAGAATCCGATGCGGATTTTCATGGACGGATGCGCGGTCGGGTAATAACGCCGGCCTTTTTCGGCGCTGCTCAACAACCGCGGCCGCACCCCGGCCTTGTGCATGGTCAGCGCCAAAGCGATGCAGAACTGCACCAGTTCGAGCCACACCAAGTGGTAGCCGATGCAGACGTGTGGGCCGGTACCGAACTGCAGCATGTCCACCGGCCGAATCGGCTCCGTGCGTTGCAGCCACCGCGCCAGGCGGAACTGATCAGGCGCCTCGTGCAGCAGCGCCGAGGTCGAGAAATGCAGCAGCGGTATGCACAGATGGGTGCCCGCGGGAATGCGCCGTTGGCCGAGTTGCAATTCCTGCAGCGCCCGCCGCGGCAGGAGCGTGGTCGTCGGATGCACGCGCAGCGTCTCGCGGAACAGGGCCTCAGCGACCGGACACTGCGCCAGGTCCGCGTGCCGGGTCGGCACCGCACCCACGCGTTGCGCCTCCTCGACCAGGACGTCCCACAGCAAAGGCTGCCGCGCCAGCTCGATCACCATCCAGGCCATCGTCGAGGCGGTGGTGTCGTGACCGGCAAGCAGCAGCAAGCGGATATTTGCGACCAGGACGTCATCGGAGAGCGCATCGTCGCTGCGATCGAAGGCGCTCACCATGTCGTTGATCAACCCGGTGCGCGCGGCATGTGCGCGCGCGTCGCGGACGAACTGGCGCAACTGCGCGTCGATCCAGTCGCGGGCGGCGCGGCCGCGCCGCAAGGGCAGCCCGGGCAGGTCGACCGGGGGCGCGACGATCAACTGCAGCAGTTGCCGGTACTTGCGATGCCAGCCTGGCAAGTCCTGCGCGGGGATACCCATGAGGCTGAAGATGAGCTTGAGCATCAGGTCGCCGGTTTCGCGCAGGATGGTTACGTCGCCGCGGTCACGCCACGCCTGCACCCGCGCCCAGATGACGGGCGCGAACAGGTTGCCGATGCCGGCC
Organism: Bradyrhizobium sp. MV1.5; assembly: GCF_055807615.1. Lineage (NCBI taxonomy): Bacteria > Pseudomonadati > Pseudomonadota > Alphaproteobacteria > Hyphomicrobiales > Nitrobacteraceae > Bradyrhizobium > Bradyrhizobium sp. MV1.5. The sequence goes on from NZ_JBVVPL010000014.1 coordinate 111,630, forward strand.
TGAGTCAGCCCTTTGGGCAGGAACGCCGCCTTGATCGCATCGCGCGCCTGCCGGTGCGCGCCGCCGTCCTGGGCGACCAACGTTCCGCCAAGTAATTCGGGCGCGATCTCTTCGATCAGCACCGAGGACACGTCCTTGTGCCGGAGCAGCGCGAACGCGTCCGGATCCACGCAGGTCATCAGGTGTCCGGCAGGGCCGAAATCCAGCCAGAAGTGGCTGCCCAGCATCCGTTCCGCGCGCCGCAGCAGGCGCGGCAGGTCGCAGACGATGGCGGGAAGATGCCCGACCAGGGGGAAAGCGCCGGGCACGATCGGGATGTCGTACCGCAGCCGGTGCCGACGCGCCAGCGGGTTGAGCAGCATGTCCATCAGCAGCGCGGCGCCGCAGCCGCTTCGGCGGTGTTGCCGGCAGGCCGCGCGGCGCGGCTGTTGCCACCGTCGGCGTACGTCGGCACATGCGCCAGCATGCCGCCGTCAATGCACACGACCTGGCCGGTGATGAACGCAGCATCCTCGGAAAGCAGGAACGCCACCAGCGCGGCCACGTCCTCGGGACGGCCGACGCGCGGCAGGAGCTGGTGCCGGCGCAGATGCCGTTGCATGCCCTCGTCCAGCTTGGCGAGGAGACGCTCGGTCATGATGAGACCCGGCGCAACCGCGTTGCAGCGGATCTGCGCATGACCGTACTGGGTGGCGAGCGAGGCCGACAGCATGTTCATCGCCGCCTTCGACGCGGCGTAGGACGTCTGCGCGGTGTCACCGCTGAGCCCCTGGCATGACGACATGTTGACAATGGCGCCGCCGCCGCGGGCGATCATCCGTGGGATGGCCTGCCGGCAGCAGAGCAGGCTACCGCGCAGATTGGTCGCCATGGTCTGATCCCAGACCGCCAGGTCCAGGTCGAGGATCGCTCGGTCGCGCGGGGTCAGATGCATGGCGCTCGCGTTGTTCACCAGCAGGTCGACCCCACCGAAGTGCCGCTCCGCCGTCTCGAACAGCGCTGCCACCGCCCGCGCATCGGCGATGTCCATCGCCAGCGCCAGCGCGTGGCCCGCTTCGGCCGCGATTTGCGCGGTGCAGGCGATGGCCGCCGAGCCATCAATGTCGGCCACCACCACTCTGCCGCCCTCGCGCGCGATGGCTATGGCGCATGCCTTGCCGATGCCGGCGCCGGCGCCGGTCACCACGGCCACCTTGCCTTCAAACCGTCCGATCGTGTCCTCGTGGATTGCGTTGGTCTTTCGCGGCCTGCCGCTCGGCCTCGCCGGAGAAGGCGCGGGGTCGGCGCTGGCGCGCTCGTCATCGCCAGCGTCGCTTTCGATGACCCGAATGGCGGCGACCGGGCACTGGCTGGCCGCGAGCCGCACGGCGGCGTGCAGCACCTGCGGGACCGTCGCCACGCACACTTCGGCCACGCCGTCCGGTTCGCGCTGGCGAAAGGTGCCCGGCAGCGTCAGCACGCACTGCCCGGTGGTTCCGCACAGATCCTGGTCGACCACGACGCGCATCTCAGCCACCGTGCTCATGCAGCCGCACCGGCAGCGCGCGGAATGTCCTAAGGAACGCGGAGGGCTCCCGGGTGGGCTGCTCGGCCAATGCCAGCGTGGGGAAGCGCGCCTGGATCCGCGGCAGGCTCTCGGCCAATTGCACCCGGGCCAGTTGCGCACCGAGGCAGAAGTGGATGCCGTGGCCGAAGCTCAGCATGATCTTCCCGTCGGTCGACATGCCAGGACTGGTGCCGTAGAACCGCGCGGGATCGAAGCGGTCGGGGTCGGCGAAGGCGTCCGGGTCGCGATTGCCGGCCGCGATCAGCACCCGCACGTCCGCGTTCTTCGGGATCACCACGCCGCCTAGTTCGATGTCGCGCTGGGCGATACGCGGAATGGAGCTGAACATGGCGGGCGCGTCGCAGCGCAGGACTTCTTCGACGAATGCCTTCACCCCCGCGGCGTCTCCCTGCAGCCAGTGCCGCTGTTCGGGATACGCCAGCATCGCCAGGACCGCATGGTCGATGGTCGCGGCAGTGGTGGCGAAGCCGCCCAGCAGCATGCCCCACAGCATGCTGATCAACTCCGCATCCGACAGCGTGTCGGCATCGTGCTCGTGTGCGCCGACCAGCATCGACACGATGTCGTGGCGGGGATCGGTGCGCTTGCGCTCTATAAGGTCGCCGAAGTAGGCCTGCACGCTGGCGCTGGCCGCGTCCGCCGTGGCGAGCTGGGGATCGCTGGCGTGCGGGCTTAGGCCTTCCAGAATGGCGCCGATGCCGGCGGCGAGCCCGAACATGTCGTCTTGGGGCATGCCGAACAGTTCGGCGAAGATTAGCATGGGCAAGGCCAGCGCGAATTCCCGATGCAGGTCCACCGCCTCCCCGCGCTCCAGCGCGGGCGCCATGCCGTCCAGGCGCGCTGCGACGATGCGCGCGATGCTCGGCCGCAGGTCGTCGATCTGGCGCATGGTGAAATCGCGCGAGATCAGCCGGCGCAGACGCGTATGCGTCGGTGGGTCCTTCATCGCCAGCGTGGACGCCAGCAGATTGAGCGACAGGCTGGTCGCCGCGCGCGGGGAATAGCGCGCCAGTTCGCCGGGCGCCGGTCCCCGAAACGCATCCCCCGTGGCCTTGAGCGCCCAGTAGATGTCGGCGTGGCGGCTCAACAGAAAGAGGCCCGACGCCGCGCGATGCACCGGATCGTGATCGCGCAACCATCGCAGGAACGGATACGGGTCATCGATGCACGCTGGCGAAGCCAGTTCGGCGAAGGCGTCCCGGCATGCTGCTGTGGTTTCTTGCACGTCCATCTTGCTTAACTGTTGGCTGGCTGATCTGAACGGCGCGCGCCAGGCGCGCCGGCAAATTGCGGAGAAGATCGCGATTCCCGGGGGCGTCCGCGCATCACCAGAGCACCGGCAACTCTTCGAACCCGCCAGTGATGATCTCCTTGCGCAACTTCAGTTCTTCGGGCGCCACGGCCAGGCGCAGCGCGGGAAAGCGCTGGAAGATCGAACCGAACACCACTTTGAGTTCCAGCCTGGCCAGCGCCATGCCGAGGCAGTAGTGCGGACCGTAGGAGAACGCTAGGTGCGGATTTTCGGCGCGCCCGATATCGAAGATTTGCGGGTCGTCGAAATGGCGCGGATCGAACGACGTCGCAGGCAGTCCGACCAGCACCTTGCTCTCCGCGGGAATATGCACGCCCGCGATGGTCACGTCGGTCCTCGGATAGCGCATGATGCCGTCCCAGCCCACGCCCGCCGGGTACATGCGTAGGATTTCCTCCACCGCCGTGTCCACCAGGGATGGATCGCCGACCAGGCGTTCGCGCTGTTGCGGATGGCGGAACATGGCCAGCAGGCCGAATTCGATCTGCGCGACGGTGCTCTCGTGCCCCGCCACCAGCATGCCCGCGGCCAGACCGATCGCCTCTTCCTCGGTCGCCTTGCCCTGGTCGACCGCCGCGAGCAGGTCCGTCAGCAGGTTGTCGCCCGGATCCTGGCGCTTGTCCCGCATCTTGCTGCGAATGTAGGCCCGCAGTTCTTCCCAAGCCAGGCGCGACGCGCTGCGCGGGCCGCTTTCATGCTGGTGCGTCATTACCTCGTCGGACAGGCCGGCGAAAAACGCGTGATCCTCGTAGAGCACGCCCATCAGCGCGCTGATGACCATGGCCGGAAGCGGAAAGGAGAGGTGGCGCCGCAGGTCGGCGGGCTGGGGCTGGGCCGCCAGCGTCTCGAACAACTGCGCGGCGATCGCCTCGACCTGCTGCGCGAGCAGCTTCACCCTGCGGTCGTTGAAGGCTGGCGCCACGATCGTGCGCAACCGGGCATGCTCGCCCCCCTCGTGCGAGACCAGCCACCCCGGTGAACCCAGAATTACCGAATCCGGGGTGAATGCCGCCGGCGGCATTCCCGCGGGCCGGAACGCCGCGTCGGACAGCACCGCCTTGGCCTCGTCGTAGCCTGTCACCCACCAGCCTTCGTGCCCGGACGGGAAGCGCACGCGGTGGATCGGACCGTTGGCGCGTAGCGCCAACATCTTGGGCGAGGGCTCGATGTGATCGACGCGCCACATCGGCAGCGTCGGCAAGGGTTGTTCGGACATGGTGACACTTCAGTCTCTACGCGATGGAAGGGCGGAAGGTGACCGGCAGACGGTGCGGGCTTCACGTGCGCTTGCGTTCGCTTCTGTTCGTCGATGATGATGATCGGCGGGGACGGCGGCCGGAACCTAGGGCCTCAAAGTGGCTTTAGCCAACTACCGAATCTTGTAGTAGCGTCCTAAACTAAACGCTTGGTGGCGCAAAAAATATGCGGAAAACTCTGCCGCCACGCGCTGCAATACGGAAACCTATTTCCGATGCGTATCCGCCTATGTTGGTTGGCTACATGCGTGTCGTCGGACTCCGACGGCGAGAGCACGGACTTGCAGCGCGATGCGCTGCTCGCCGCCGGCATTGATCTGGTGACCTGCCTGGGGTTCGCCACGATGACGATGGCGTATTTCGCAAGGCTGATAGAGGGCCCGCGTTGATTCTCGATGCAAACGTTATCAAGGCGATCGTTGATCCTTCGGGCCCTTGGGAGCTCCTTTTCAAGAACAAGATCCCTTCCTCGGCTCAACGAACTTCCATGCGAAAGGCGTGCTGAACTATAGCAACTACGTCGAACCGCTTGCACGACAACACCTTTCGGGCAATAAGCTCGCAAAGGAAGCAGGTCCGCCAGCCGTCCTGGCGGGCAATGACAGCCGCCGCAAAGAGCCCGGGCTGGCGCTATTTCGTCGTAACGCGTACCGGCAGTGAGCTGAGGGCCCGCAATCCACTGCTGTCGCGGTATACCGGCTCGCCCGTTATCTCGATTGATGCGACGCTCGCCGCCAAGGCGGCCAGAACGGCTTCGCCTTCGAGCCGCGCGACCATTTGCCCCACGCAGCCATGGATCCCGGTGCCGAAGCCGATATGGCCCGAGACGCGCCGGGTGATGTCGAACTGGTCGGGCTGCTCCCACCGCGTTTCGTCGCGATTTGCAGAACCAATCAGCAGCAATACTTTCTCGTGCTTACCGATCGGCACCCCTGCGATCTCGGTTTCATGCGGTGTGGTCCGAAAGACGTAAGGTGCGGCGGAATCATAGCGCAGGCTCTCATCGAACGCGCCGCGCGCCAGCGAAGGATTGGCGGCCAGAATGGCCCACTGCTCCGGATGACGGACCAAACTAAAGAGGGCCATGCCTGTTGCACTGATAGTCGTATCCAGTCCCGCCGAAAGAAAGGACCGGACGAGCAGAGGCGCTTCGTCATGGGTAATTTCGCCGCTATCGGCGGCCTCGTAGACCTGTGCGCCAAAACTGCCGGGAGCCAAGGCGTCCCGTTGGCATTTCGCGGCAACCCAAGGCAAAACCTCAGGTGCCTTGGCCATCAGAGATCGGAAATAATCGTTCTCCGGCCCCATGCCGGCAAACACCATTGCGCCGTAGGTCAGAAAATTTTCGCGGCCCTCATTGTCGATGCCCAGGGCATCCGGAAATACAGTCACCGGAAATATTTCGGCAAGATCGCGGACGGCGTCGAATGATCTCTTTTCAATGAGTTCGTCGACCAGCGCGGCGGCCTTGGCCTTGAAACCGTTCTCGAGGCCCCGCATGGCACCCGGCGACATGATCCGAGCTAGCACCTTTCGGGTGCGTGTATGTAGCGGTGGGTCAGCTTCGAGGACGATGCTCGGCGGACGCCACGGCTTCTCCTTGAAATAATTGACGATGCCAGCACCACCGCCATTGCTGAAGTTCACATGGTCAGCAAAGACCGCCTTGATCTCGGCAAAACACGGCACGGCGAAGATGCCGTATTTGTCGAGCCTGACGACGGGTGCCTTCGCACGAAGCTCGGCATAGGCCAGATAGGGGTCGATGCGAGTGTCCCAGTCGAACGGATCGAAATCGCTGCAGGCATACTCGCGTGCCGAAGTTGCCACTGTTTGCCTCCGTTTGGTCGCTTCTACTTAATTGACTATAGTCATTTATTGCAGAAGATGGCAAGCTGGGAATGGAGTGGCGTTTTTTGCTCGTGATAACAGCCATGTAGCTGCAGGACAGACCAGGACAGACCGGGCGGAGATTGGATGTCGGCCGAGAGATCAGGAAACTCCAAGGGGATGCGACGCTTTCAGAAGCGCGCACGCCAAGAAGCTGACAAGCGCGCGTTGCAGGCTCGAATCCTGGAAACAGCGCGAAAGGAGTTCGCGAGCGGCACACTCGAAACCGTTTCGATCCAGAAGATCGCCGATGCGCTCGGTTACTCGAAGGGTACGGTTCTCAAATACTTTCCGACCAAGATCCTGCTGCTGCTGGCAGTGAAGGAGAGGAATCTCGAGGAAATGGCGGATCGGCTCGACCAAGTCCGCGCGCTTCATTCCAGCGGTGAGGTCCGGCTGCGGCGTGTCATGGAGGCCTATATCGAGTATTGGGTGAATAACCCCGATCATTTTCGATCGCTCTATTCGATGGCCGGCACAGTCGAGGACAGGCGTTTTCCCGACGGGGTTTATTTCGGTGAAACTGAGATCGCACGAAAGGGCTACGGGCTATTTGTGACCTCGATGGCGGAGTATCTTTCCGAATTAGGGGTGGAGGCGACGCCAAGGCTGACGGAGCGCCTCGCGACCGCCCTGCTATCGGCGGCGCATGGGGTGATCTCGCTGCCACTGGGAACACCAACGATGAAATGGCCGGATACTCGTGGCAACGGACGATTGGTCCTCGACAGTCTCATCGACGCTTGGTCGGCGAAGATTAAAGCCGCTCGGCAGACCGAGACCTGGCCGAGAATTTTTATCGGTGATCTTCTTTAGTTCGGCAGCACCGGCTTGATGGCAGCCGATCTATCGTCGCAGCCAAGAAAAGGGGCTGTCGTGCGAAGGGATTCGCCACGCGTACCGAAACGAAGACGGACACCTACGCGTGAGAAGCGACGTTTACTGGCCGGCGAGCCATAATGTCCCGAAGTATCTGAAATATATCGGACAGTTCTTTAGGATCGCTGGGGGCGCCAAAACAGATGCGAATGGCGCCAGGATCCCCCTTTCCCACCGCTGAGGCGATGCGGGGGGAGCAAGTATGCCTTGTCCTGACGCAGCGGCCGTAAACCGATCTGCGACCACTCTTGCGGCAACTGCAACTATCCGTAGAAGGCTGAGAACTGAAGTTTGCGGCATTGGGAAAAAGTCCAGGAGCACCCCGTAACGTTCGTGCGCCTGACGCCGCCGCTCACGCAGAAGTTCTTCCAGCTTTCCGCTCTCAATCAACCGCACCACAGTCTCGCCTAACACCTGAGCAACAAACCAGGCACAGGCGTGCAGGAGGAGCTGAGTTTGAGCGATGTAGGCCGGCGGGACTGTCACTGTCCCGAGCCTGAAGGCTGGCGCAAGGTATTTGGAGTAGGACGTGATTTAGAAGGAGAGGGCCGGCACCAATGAGGCGATCGGCACAGGACGCTCGGGGAAGAAAAAGCGGTAAACGTCATCTTCTGTGATGGCGAGATCGAGCTCCTCGGCGGATTCACCGATGCGCCCCCGCGGTCAAGACTCAGCGTGCGAGCCGTGGGGCTCTGCAACGTCGGCAGGCAATAGAGCACTCGCGCTCGGGACGCCCGGCAGGCTTTTTCAGCGCCTCAGGGTCGATTCGGTCCTCATCCATGTCCACGGGCACCAAATTAAGGTGGCTGGCGCGGCGATGGCTTTGAAGCAGGGATAAGTGAAAGCACCCACCAAGACACTGTCGCCGGGTTTTGCCACGAAGTGCAGGGCGACATCGATCGCGTGCTGGGCGTCGTTGCACAGAATCAGCTGTGCCGGCGCGACCGTAAAGGTGTTGTCAGAGAGCGAGGCTGCGATGATTTCACGTTCCTGGGAAAGGCCAGCGTGAGGATGGTAGCCCAACAGCAGTGCAAGATCAGGTTCGCGCACCACCTCGCCAAACAACGCGGACAGGACCTGCGTTTCGCTTCCGTGGCCGGGCACGCTCAGCGATAAATTGACCGGTTCATGTCATGCCATGGCCACCTCGGCCTGCGCGGCGAATGACGCCGGACGAAGGTGCCCTGCCCGACATGTCCGCTGATACCGCGTTGTTCGGCCTTCTGATAGGCTTTGCTGACGGTGCCGACGGACAGGCCGAGCTCTCGTGCCAGTTCAAGGTGCGGCGGAAGGCAGTCGCCATCGGACAGCCGACCGTCAGCGATGTCCCGCTCCAGAGCACTGACCAGGGCGAGCTAGCGCGCCCCCTCGGACGCGAGTTTCCGCGGCCGGCGCGATGTAGCGCCTGAGCGCCGAAGCCGTCTTCAACATATAGACACGCATTGAGATCACTTCCCGCACGTCACGGCTCGCGCGCGCCCGCAAACCCTTGCAAGAGGCGCTCGCCGCCAGCAGGCGCGAGGCCGATCGAAAGCCAGCGGATTCTGATCGCAGGAGGCGACGGCGAGCGCATCTTCTCCGCAAGCGATGCAACAGTGAAGCTCACTTTGCAGCTCGCGCGCCTCATCGAGCGGTCGGGACCCCGGAGGCCCTGGCAGAGCTGAGGGCCAGCAGGGTGCTTGGACCTCGATCCGGGACATGCGCTCGCCGAATTGATGCAGGCTTTCCTTCCGGACGTCCGCTGCTACGCGGCCGATGGATTTCACACTCTCGACGGGCTTCGAAACTGGATAGCCTCTCAACAACGAAGATGCTCAGCCCGTCGATTCAACGAGGCGATCTTCCACGGCCTCGGGCCGAGCTACCTACGTCGTGGGGAAATGGTCGTTGACCCGCAAGGCCATCGCTGCTCGGCGGGTTGGATGTCGAAACCGAGCGGTAGAGCGGTATGTGACGATTTCTTTCAATGACTCACAGAGTTGGTCTATTCTGGACTTCAAAGTACGAGCGGACAGGTAGACCAGAACGGCAATGGCAAGGCGCCGAAACATCATCGCAATTCCCTCGCTGGGCTCTCTCGACAAGGCCGCAGGCCGGGTCGGACAACAACTTACACAGGCACTTCGCGAGGCGATATCAAACGGGATGTTGAAGCCGGGCGAACGGCTGCCGTCCACCCGCGCCCTCGCGGCATCGCTCCAACTCGCGAGGGGTACGGTCATCGAGGCGTTCGGTCAGCTACATGCGGAAGGCTACCTCGAGGCGCGCGCCAGAGGCGGCACGATCGTCGCCAACGTCAACGGCGGTCGCGAACTCGTCAGCCCACCGCAGGCATTTATTGCGCCGCCGCGGATCGGCCCTGTGTTGCGGGAGAACGTCGCCCGTCTTGCAGAGGTCGCGCAAGCTCTTCGGCCGCAAGGGACGGCGCCATTTGCAATCGCTCATCCGGCAGGCGCGATCGCCCCGGATGACAAGTGGCGCCGTCTCGGTAATCGCGTCCGAGCGCTGCGCGTGGCTGCCCCGTCGGGATACATCGACCCGAAAGGATTGCCTGATTTGCGGCTCGCGATTACTGACTACGTTCGTAAAGCCCGTGGAGTGAAATGCGAGGCCGGCCAGGTCGTGATCACGGCGGGTACGCAGCAGGGTCTTTTTCTGGCTGCAACCGTTCTTCTTGCGGACGGAGACGCAGTATGGGCGGAAGACCCCGCCTATCCCGGTATTGTCGCGGTTCTCGGAAACTTCAACGTCCAGACCTCTCGCATTCCCGTCGACGCGCAGGGCATCGACGTCCACGAAGGTCTCGTCCGATGCCCGAAGGCTCGGGTCGCGTTCGTTACGCCATCGCATCAATATCCGCTCGGCATGCCGATGAGCATGGGGAGACGCACGGCTCTGCTGTCCTGGGCCCGTCAAAACAATGCCTGGATTGTCGAGGACGATTACGACAGCGAACTTCGCTACGCGGGACATCCATTTCCGTCCCTGCAGGGACTCGATCCTACACGTGTCGTCTATCTCGGGACGATGAGCAAAGTGCTGTTTTCATCCATGCGGATCGGATACGCCATCGTTCCCCTTCCGCTGGTGGATGCGTTCGCGGGCGCCCGTGCTCTTATTGACCGCCATTCTCCGACAGCCGATCAATATGTGCTCGCGCAATATATGCGCGAGGGCTATTTCGAAGCTCACATACGGCGCATCCGGGGCGCTTACGCAGAACGGCGCGTGGCCCTGATCTCCGCCATTGAGACGGAGCTGCCGTCCTGGACAGCGCTCCAACCCAGCGACCAAGGTATGCACCTGGTGCTTTGGCTTCCTGCCGGCCTCGACGACGTCAAGCTTGCCGAGCAAGCACACAAGGCCGGGCTGGTTGTGCGACCGATCTCGCCCATGTACCAAAATGCGCCTGCTCGGTTCGGTCTAATGCTCGGCTTCGGCGGCTTTTCCGTCGCGGAATTGCAGGCGGCCGCAGTCCGCCTGAAAGGTGTCCTTGAGGCATCGGTCCGCGCGAACAGAAAGGCCAAACTGTCCAAGCGCCCACGTATGGAAACTGCCAGATAATATCTGGATGGCCGCGCTCAGGTCTCTTTCGCGGCAATCGGCGCTCGCCGCGAACTTGAACATTGGGTTGGGTGCTCCGCAGCGCGCCGGGAAGAACGCGCACTGATCTCCAGTTTTTGAGTCCAACTACAGCTTTCGCCAGCGGCAGACGATCGTAGGGCGAATGAGATTATCCATGCTTGCGCAGGGCCGCCGATGGGTTTGGCCCCGTCATACCCGAGGATCACAAGTAGGTCGTTGCGCCACGATTTCTCCGAGCATGTCGCTCCGTCGGATATGAGTCAGGCCTGCTCCGCTTTGGCCACAGCGGCGGCCAGCATTGCATCGCCGATCACATCCTTGCCCTGGGCCTTGAGCGCGTTCCCTGCACCGAGAATGTCCCGGACCTCTTTATTCTGACTAAGCTTCGACTTGCCAACGAGTCGTGTGATCTCGATCTCGATTCCGACGATCATCTTGAGCATCATATCGATGTAGTCCTTGGGGCTGTCAGTCATCTTCCAAGGATCGGCGTGCTTCGCCTCATGGATGCGCGTCAGCCGCGCGACCATGCCACGAACGTAACGCTCATCGTCGCGGATTGTCACGCGTCCGTACACATGAGCCACCATATAGTTCCAGGACGGGACCTGCTTCTTGAACTCGACCTTGCTCGGATACCAGTTCGGCGCGATGTAGGCATCCCCGGCGCGGAATACGATCAGCACCTCGTTTCCCGTCGCGATATCCTGCCAAATGGGATTTGCGCGAGCCACATGTGAATGAAGCACGCCCTGCTGCCCTTCCTTCGCATGCAACTCGAATGGCAGGTGATTTGCGTCGAGCCCGCTCTTCCCGTTAGTAAAGAGGATGCCGAGAGGATTTTTGTTGATGAGATCGTGAAGCGCCTCAGGGCGCGACTCGGCGAAATGTGGGGGGACGTACATGCTAGCTCCCTGGCAATTGATGAATGCCGCGCATGCTGCTCGCAGCATCAACGGGATTTCGTTCAGACCTCAGTCATCTGGAATTCACTCTTGTCTGCGCCGCAATCGGGGCAGATCCACTCGTCGGGAACGTCTTCCCAGCGAGTGCCCGGCGGAATGCCCTCGTCCGGCCATCCCTCCCGCTCGCTGTAAACAACCCCGCAGAGCGCGCACATCCAGGTCTTGTAAACCGGTGCGCCGATCGCTGTGTCAGAGTGCAGGTGAGCGCTTTCATTGCTCATCTCGGTGGCCTGTGCTGTGGAGCATTCATGACACCGATGTAGGCTAGAACTGGTTCCTTCCATAGAGCCAGTCTGCGGGATTCTTGCTGTACCAGATTGACGTCCTCTGGTTCTGGTCAAGGCCGTCAACCCGGCAGTAGGAATATCTCTCAGAGAAGACGTGCATTCCTTCTTCGAGCAGCCGAAACTGGTCATCCGACTGTTGGACAACCATGACCGCGAAGCCATGGGTCGCTCAGTCACGCGCCGCCGCTTTCGTCGGCGCAAAGGCCTGCGAGGCGTCGGCTGTGCATTCCGTCTTCCGACAAGAGCGCAAATGAGCCAGAACCGTCCAGCGGCCGGCCGGCGGCGTTACAAATGGCTTTCTAGCGAGCCAAACGGCCGCTGCAGTCCTGAGCTTTCTGCAATTGCACTCGGGCGTGAAACGGGTCTAGCCATCATGCAAGAAGATTGGCGCCGCTAACGCCAGTTGAAACGATAATCGGGTTGAGCGATGTTCAACTCGCATACGTTCTTTTTGTTCCTGGTGGTGGCATTGGTTGTGGTGGTCACGCCGGGCCAGGGTCTCTTCATATTGTGGCCCGCACGCTTGCTGGCGGCAGAAGTGAAGGGCTCGCATCGAGCGTTGGCCTGGGTACCGGAGGGCTTGTCCACGTTTTCGGCGGCACCGTCGGTCTGTCTGCCCGTGTTGTCGCAAGCGCAGAAGCGTTCACCTTCCTAAAGATCGCCAGAGGCCTATATCTCATCTGGCTCGGGATTAAGGCGTGGCGCGAGACAAGCGTCGATCCGATAGAATTGCAGACGACAGATGCGCATTCTGCTTTTCGCCAGGGCATCGTCATAGAGGCGCTCAACCCCAAGACAGCCGCATGCTTTCTCGTGTTCATCCCGCAACTCGTCGACCCATCTGGGAGTGTCAGCATGCAGTTCATCGTCCTGGGTTCATTTCGCTCGCACTCAACACGAGCGTAGACCTGATTGTGACCTATTGGGGACAGAAGACGAGGGATGGCTTTGCAAAAAACGCCCTCATTCTTCGTTCAGGCGCGACAGGCATCAGGCGCCATCATCTGCGGGCTGGGGCCAACGCTACTCTTCGCACGGCGCACGAGTTCACGCTGCCGAATTTCCGCGCTCGAATAGCGCGCAGAGTCTCCATTCGGCTACGAAGGACGCCTTGCCATCGGAGGTCCTTGCTTCACCGTGCAACGGGATCACGACCAGCGTCGATGCTGGTTCGACTTCGGCCGCGCTTTGGCCGTCCGGGCCGGCAGAACATGAAGGCACGCATCAACCGGCTGGGAGCAAGGCCCGCCACTGCAATCCAACGCGCTTGCCTCTGCTGCCTTTTGCTCTCGTGCTGCTGGATCTGGGTACGTGATGAGGACCGAGTTCGTGTCCACGGCCTAGAAATCGTCATCCTTCCTCGTGCTCAAAACGAGGAGTGCAGCCGGGAACGGGTGAGCGATGGCCGCAACGCCCTCCTGCCGGATCTTCAAACATCAGCATCACCCGCCCGAGCCTGAGCACCGTCGGGGTCGTCATCGAGAGCGGCCTCCCATTTCTTGCGGATTAGCGAGAAGGCGTGACATCGCTGGGATTGCCGCTAGTGTTTCGGCAAGCGCATCGCCGCGATGCTTAGATCGGCGCCAACTCGAACCATGTTGCTTCCTGACCATCGCACTGACCACCGGGCGCCTTTGGATAGTGCGGATGCCAACATGCTGAGTCGCGAAGCTGCGTGCGAGGTGGAACGGTTTCTTGATATCGCAATGGCCACAAGGAAACAGCGCTGATTTCCTTGCCGGGCCTCGCCCACGAGATTGGCGTGGGCTCGGTCCAAGTCAACGACGAGGGTCACCGGCTCGGGCTTGGCAGTTTCAAGGCTTTGGGCGGCTTCTATGCCGTCATCCGGCTCGTCTTAGAAGCAGCAACTCCGCGCCTCGGCAGGGCTGTTGACATCTCGGAGCTTCACGCACCTGAGGTGAAGGCCCTAGCACGGGGGAGACGGTATCCTGCGCCAACGGACGGCAATCATGGCAGGTCCGTAGCGCACGGCGCTCAGCTCGTGGGGGCGAACTGCGCTATATTCATTCACTCGGGCGTCAGCGATCAGCGTAGCGCAGCAATCGTCCCACATGGCGCGCAGATGATCCGCGTCAGCGGCAACTACGATGACTCCGTTGCCGAAGCATCCCGAGTTGCCGCAGAGAACGGCTGAATCACGGTGTCTGACAGGTCCTGGCCGGGCTATCCCTGGTCTGGTAATGCAGGGATCTCCGCGCTCCTGACTGAAGCACTACGACAGTTGCCCGAACCTCCGACCCACGTCCTCGTCCAGTCAGGAGTCGGTGGACTTGCCGCAGCGGTCTTGGACATTTTTCGGTGTCGTTAGGTGATAGTCGCCCGTCCTTCACGGTTGTCGATCCATCGCTCGAACCGGGCATTGCGTCAAGGTAGCTCATGGGCAGTCGACAGTGATGGCGATGCTAGAGTGCTACGAACCTTCGCTCGTCGCTTGGCGCATCCTTTCGCGCGCAGCCGACGCTTTTATGATTGTCGATGACGAGGAGGCCGTCGGGATTATGAACCGTTTGGCCAATCCCCGGGACGGTGATCCGGCTATCGTTGCAGGCGAAAGTGGCGGGGTTGGTCTGGCAGGGTTGCTGAAAGTTGCGGCCGATTCGACCTCGCGCGCTTGACTGGTCTTGAACCTGACGCACGGGTCTTCCTCATCAATACCGAGGGCGCGACGGATCCTGGCGCTTACGAACAGCTCGTGGGTCAGTCTCTGTCGCAAGTGGTCAGGAGAAGCTTGGAGGCCTAGACGCTCATGATCCGCGGCCCGTTCGGTGAACTCGTGACGGGGACGCAAGCCCAAGAGAAGGCCAAGAACGAAGGCATCCAGCGATTGATCCTACGATTGAAATCCGCCGCAGATTCCTGCTTCCAACGAGGCCCGTACGCACGTTTTCGGCACAAAAGGCATGACTTTGCCGTCTTGCCGCAAGACCAAGCGTTATGACTTTGGCGCTTTGCAGTCCAACCGCGTTCGCCTCATCGAATGATACAACAGCTTCGTTTTCTTGTTGATTCGGCACACCGGCTATGAGCCGTTTCATAATTGCGATACAGCTCTCCGAGTAATCTGTCGATATGCGTGGACTCCTGATCGTTCTCACGGCTTTCGCGATCATATTGGCGGCACGCGGCCACCACCAAAGCGCGTTCATGCCGCGCCCGACGGCGCCCATGCCACCCGTCAATGTGCCCTAACACCACGAGGTCTGTCGGGTACGCGGTTGCCTGCGAGCGAACGCAGGGCAGATCGGGCCGGCAACAAGGGACTGCTAGGCTGATTTCGGCGCATTCTTCAGATAGACGACAGCGCGACGTCCCGCAGAGGTCAGCTCCCCCAGAGTCGTTTTTCCCGCCCGTACCGCTTGGATCAGTTGCTCAGCGACATACCGGCGGCTCTCGTGGTCACCGCCATTCGGCAGCCCCGCACAGACCTGATCCAAGACCAGGCCCATGTTCGCTTGAACCTCTCCCGTAAATTCGCTCACGCTCCATCTCTCCTTTCGAGGGATAATGCGATAAGGCTAGTGCCCTCTTTGCACTCGGTATAGCGCACGTTTGCCGAGCGGTTAAAGGCCTCTCGCGTGCAGAAGTGAATTCATGGTTTGACGCGGCTTGGTATCCTCGCAATTCGCGCGGCGCTTGCGTTTGAAACGATCGCGCCGCGTTCGAAACGTCTCGTTGCGAGGAGGACGGAATCGTCCCGTACGGCTCGGATTTCCGGGCTCTCGCATTTCCCTGAGCGCCGGGCCGGCCTCATGCGGGCGCTATGGTCCTCACATGGGCGGCCATGGCCCTCTGGTTCGGCGCGGGCGGCCGTTGCGCCGCAGTTCACGCGAGACTGTCGAATCAGCCCGCCCCAGGCGACGTCCAATCTGTTGGATCGATTGGCCCTGCACCTTGAGAGGCGCGATCTCTTCGTGCTCTACCAATGAGAGCTATTGCCCCGAGATCGCCTTTGCCGAAGATCTGAACATCGCTGGTGGCATGTCGCCCGCCTTTGGGAATAATCTGCTTCCGCGGTAGGTCGAGGGGGCGATCGGCAACATCTTGCAGATCGGCTCAACCCCACGCGCCGCACGATCATCGTCGATGCGATCATGGCTTGGACCGGCGGTCGAGCTCCGCCGTCGCAAAATAAGCGCTTGCCTTCCGCAGGATCTCGTTGGCTGGCGAAGCTCGCGGTTCTTCCGTTCCAGAGCCTTGGGCTTCTCGGCCAGCTCGGTCGGAACGCCGGCCCGCTGCCCACTGTCGATCTCGACCTACTTGACTCAGTCATGCAAGGTCTGCGCGTGCAGCCAATCTTGGCCGCAATGGAAGTCACCGTCGTCCAGCGCGACCTGTGCTCGTTGGCCTGATACAGAGCTATACGACCCCGTCGGGCTCGGGCCTCGGGTGAACATTTCTCGTCGTCTTGCTTGTCATGGCTCCACCTTCTCAAGACTTGGAGCCTCCGCCAAATCCGCGGCGGCGGTTCAGATGGGCGCTCAATCCTGCAAGCGCTCAAACGCGGACGGCACGATTGAGTGAGTTTTGCTGTCAAGATGCTCTGGTCTACTCAGCTTCTGGCGGAGCGATCCGTTTGCAACCACGAGAGCACTAACGAGGATGCCCGCCGGAACGCGGCGAACTGTCGCTCGATCTTGCTGGAAAAGTGCGCTCTGCCACGAGACCGGCAGGAATTATGCGGCTCATTTGAATAACAATGCCGAGATTGGCCAGAAAGGGAAGCGGAGCGGCGATTGCCGATCTCTATTCCTGGCCGCAGAGGTCGTTCATGGGCAGTCATGATCTTGTCTCCAGCAGTTTCCTCGGGCTGACCGCAGTCGGATTTGCGCTACTCTGCTCGAGCCTGCTTGTCCTCGTCTTCACATGAAGTAAGCCCCCTCGTATGGCCAGTCTCTGGTCATTCAGTTCATCGACTGGACGGACTGCTTCCCTAGACTTTGAACGCTGGCACGGCTCCAGCAGGCCGTGATGAGTATCGTAGCCGCCCGGCCAAAATCCTCGACGCGATAGCGGCCCCTGCCCGCAACCTTCGAAACAACCGTAAGCCCGTCACGCAACGCCGGTGAACTTACCCAGAAAACTGGTCTCCAGAAAGTCATTGTCCTAACCGCCGGCTCTGAACGGCATGACAGTGTTGAAGGTCGGCCGCAGCCGAGACTAACCTGGGATCTGCACCGGCAGTGCGGAATAACCGTGCACAAAATTCGATTGAACTCGCTCCGGTTCGCCGACCACATTTACCTCCAAACATCGATTCAGCATCTCCTCCCACAGGATTTTCAGCTGCAGCTCGGCAAGGCGCCTACCCACGCAGCGATGAATCCCAAATCCGAAAGAGAGATGTTGCCGTACATTTTCCCGATCGATGATGAAGCTGTTGGCTCTCGCAATGACCTCGTCATCTCGGTTGCCAGAGATGTACCACATCACAACTTTGTCGCCTCGCCTGATTCGCTTGTGGCCTATCATGAAATCGTCCACAGCGGTCCGGCGCATGTGTGCAATGGGGGTTTGGTATCGTATAATCTCGGATACCGCGCCGGACACCAGCGAAGCATCATCCCGGAGTTTTTGCATTTCGGATGGATTTTGACTCATGAACAAGACGCCCCCGGTAATTGAGTTGCGCGTAGTATCGTTACCTCCAACTATCAGCAGAATGAGGTTGCCCAGGAACTCGCGGGGCTCCATGTTTCGGGTCGCCGGTGAATGCGCCATCATCGAGATCAGGTCACCGCGCGGCTCACAATCGACCCGTTCGCTCCAAAGCCGCGTAAAATAGTCCAGGCACTCCGACAGCACCACCTTTCGCTTTTCCCAGCTGTCGATCTGGTCGCCCATTTGTGGAGTCAAGGCAGCTACGTCCGACCAGTAGGTCAGCAACCACCGATCCTGAAATGGAAAATCGAACAGCGTGGCCAGCATTTGGGTCGTCAACTCGATCGAGACCCTGTCGACCCAGTTGAAGGTATCGTTGCGCGGCAAACCGTCCAAAATCTTCTGAACCCGCGAGCGGATCAAGCCTTCAAGATTTGCCAAGTTCTCCGATGCCGCTATCGGACTGATAGTCTTACGTTGCTGAGCATGGAGAGGAGGATTCATTTTGATAAAACTGGGGGTCCAATACTCCTCCGGCGGGTCGACTATTGTGACGCTTCGCTCTGATGAGAATGTTGTGTGATTTGAGTCCACGGCTATGATGTCGCGGTATTTTGTTATCGACCAATATGGTCCGTATGGGCTGTTTTCGCAATAATGAACGGGATCTTCCCTTCGCAGCCGCTCGAAATAAGGCCAAACGGTATCATCCTCGAAGCGCTTGGGTTCGCTTACATCAAGGCGGCTCAGCGGGATATCAGTGTTCTCGCAGGCGCTTTCTGTCGATAACGCTGTCATGATTGTCTCGCTGACATTGGCTTGCACTTTTGCTGGATCAGCTGAGTGCGCTGTCTAGAGTTCGGGGGAAGCGCGCTCGAAACACGACGAGCTTGGGCGGTGCACTAACGATGTGTCACGCATGATCATGGCTGGACTTCGCGCGAGGTCCGAAATCTGAAATCATGTTACGGACTTTGGTTTGGTCCCCGTCAACGAAGAATAATGGAAAGGCGAGCGAAGCTCCCCTATCAGGATTGGGAGGCGCGCGAACGCGCCCTTTGTGGTACTCAACATCAAGCCGCAAGCACTCGCAGCTGTGGCACCCAGCCGGCTATCGTCATTTTCTCGGGCAGGCAGCCCCTTTGCCACTCGACCACTTACATTGCCGAGGCGACGGACGTCCGAACTGGCAACAAAGTATCTTCCATGCGCTGGAATAGAAGAGAATTGGCACAGCTGAAGCAGCTCTGGTCCGAGGGACAGAGTGCCGCGCAGATCGCGGGTCATCTCGAGTGCAGTCGCAACGCCGTTTGCGGCAGGCCGACTCGGTTGGGTCTCACTCGAGGTCACAAGCCACCAACAGCACAAAACCCAAGATTAGATCGGTGCCCAAGCGGAGGGCCGACGTTGATGGCTGCCCGCCGCGATCGCGTCCGAAAGAAGCTGCTGCAATAGGCGCTAAAAACGCGGCCTCAGGAAATGAGCAAGCGGCAGCTTTACGCAATCCTAGCTGAGGCGGTCAGGAATACCGTCTAGAGCTATCGGCGCCGCGATCTCCCGGGTCTAGGCCGCCGTAGTCGGTTCATTCGGGCTATTTGGTTTCGCGATTTGTGCCTATCCGACGAACAGTGGCGTCCAGTAGAACGTTCGCGGCAGGAGGGCTCGATCGTACATCAAGTCATCCAATCTCAAGAGGCCGGATGCGCTGAATTGGAGAGAAGAGAGCGTTCTGCTTATTGAGTTTTCCGGGTATGCGTTTTTGGGAAGCGCCCGCCGTCCTAGTTTGCGCGGTGTTCGGAACTTTCGGCACACCGCGCTCAACGAACTACACGAGACCGGGTGAAGCCGCTTGATCCTCAACCACTTTCGATATCTGCGACAGGCGTGTGGAGAGCTGGACTGGGACTGAACACTCGGCAAATCATCGAGGTACGACGTTTCCGGGGGTGAGCCCGGTGGCCCTCCGACTGTGATCGGACCTTCTGGGTTTAGACGAAGGCGCGAGTTTCCTCGCCGGCTTCGATAGGTTTGAGCTGACGGCGGAGATGAAACGGAAGAAGGTGAAGCGGTGAGTACCAGATAGCTCCACTATTCGATCTTCGCCTGTTCTCCCGAAAGAACCTCCGATAGAATCGCCTGTCGTCGGGCGGCGCTATGCTTAGCCTTGGAGCGGCTTGACGAGCTGCCCTCGCGGGATATTGCCTGACGTCGTTTAAAAGGTCGGCTCCTGCGGTGCGCAGACACACGAAAACGGCTACCACCAACGTAGGTGCCTTGACGTCTGCGCAAAACCGGCGGCGCCTCTGAGGCGGCCGGCTGTTCAATTGCACCCATCCGTTCTCGCTCGCCTACCCGGCTCATTTCGTCACGCCAGCTGCGCGAGAGCCGCCGATAGGAGAGTTTCGCTCGTAGCGATATTGCCGCCGAGTAACGGACGCATGAAAGGACTTCTTCTGCGAGGGATCCATGAAGACGCCCACCGACAATCCCTTCATTGGCGAATTTCACTACATACCGGGACGGAGCCAAGCGGACCCATTATTCCTGGACCGATGGGGAATACGCCACGCAGAATCAACTACCAACCTTGTCAGTTGACGGAGAATACGGGACCGTATCAATGTTGGTCATTGAACCTCGCACGAGTCAAATCGTGGAGCAGTTCGAGGTCTAGCAGCTTAAACGGCCCTGGTGGGTGTCTCGTTGCCGAAGATCAAAGATTATCAAGGCGGACGAATTGGGGACCCCGCCGTGGCTGTGTTGATTCGAGTATCTCGCTTGCAGAACTTGTTCTCTGTGTCCGAGGGGAGCGGATCGTCATCCGACAGCGCGTTTCTTCCGCAGATCGGCCGTCACGCAAGCTCCCAATTGCCTAGCGACAGTCCCGATCGCCCTTGGCAAGCAAAGGGATGCAGGACAATTCGCTTGCGACGTAAAACTTCGTAAACATGGGATAACAATCCTTGCAGACCTCGATCTTAAGCACGTATCACGATGCTCGCCTTCCTTGGTACACCATCTATCCAACTGTAGCCCAGTTCTCCAAAGCAGTCGGCGGCGACGCCTGTGAGAGATGGCTGCAGCAGCTGCCGCTTGATCAATCGGTGTCGCTCTATTTCCACATTCCGTTCTGTCGATCGATTTGCTGGTATTGTGGCTTCGCTCGAAGCATCACTCGCCGGCAGTCTCCTATCCTCGACTTTTTGGGGGTTCTTCGTAAGGAGATCGATTTGGTCGCGGCGCAGGTTGCGCAACCGCTGCCTGTGAGCGACGTCCACTTCGGCGGTGGAACGCCGACCCTCATCGAGCCAACGGAATTCCGCCGGTTGATGGGGCTTCTGCGCCGACGCTTTGCGATTTCGAACACAGCCGCCATTGCTGTTGAGATCGACCCGCGCACGTTCACGCTCGCCACATGCGAAGGATTGGCGGCTGCCGGCGTGAACCGCGCGAGCCTCGGCGTCCAGAGCTTCGATCCAATTGTCCAAAAAGCCATCAACCGGGTCCAGAGTGAGGCACAAACAGAGCGCGTTGTCCAGGCGCTGCGGCAGCATGGAATCATGCGCGTCAACTTCGACCTCATCTACGGGCTGCCAAATCAGACGGTGCAGTCCTGCGTTCAGACCGCGACAACGGCGCTGGCAATGCGACCAGACCGGCTTGCGGTGTTCGGCTACGCGCACGTTCCTTCCTTCAAGAAGAATCAGCGCCTGATCGACGAGGCAGCGCTGCCAGACAGCCATGCCCGTGCAGAACAAGCAGCCGCGATGGCCAATACACTGACTGCAGCGGGCTACCGCCAGATCGGACTCGACCATTTCGCCTTGCCGCACGATGAGCTCGCGCTGGCGCAGAAAGCCGGTCGCCTGCGGCGGAATTCACTCGGTTACTCCGCCGACACCTGCAATAAAGTGATCGGCTTCGGACCGTCGGCGATCGGCCGGCTTGGCGAGGGTTACGTCCAGAACGAAGTTACAGCGGGTTCCTACAGCGGCCAAATCAACGCCGGCCGTCTGGCGACGTCAAAGGGCTACTGTCTCAGCCTTGAAGACCGCGTCCGGGCCGCGATCATTGAGCGGCTAATGTGCGATTTCGAGGTGGACGTGCCGGCAATTTGCGCTGCTCATGGATTTGACCCGATCGGCTTGCTCGGTTCAGGCGAACGCTTGGCAATGCTCGCTGAGGATGGGATCGTCGAAATGAAAAAGGGATTCCTCCGCGTGAGGCCGGAGCATCGTTTTCTCACCCGGGCTGTGGCAGCCGCATTCGATTGTTACTTTCGCGCCCCCTCTGTTCAGACCAGCCAACGCAATGATTGGATGAAATGAATCACGTTTTGCTGCACGCGCCAGGAAGCCTGAGGAATGCGTTCGCTCATCTGGCACACTCACAACCAGCTCCAAATCGATCAACGACGCCGTGCGAAGCTGTGCGGCGGAGAGTCGCCCTGACCCGCGCCGCGAAGACAAGCTGGACGCACTGCTGCCGGGAATTGGACGCCCCGACAACAACGCTCCTCGCTCAAGCAGCGTGACCCTACATCTCGACAAGTTTCATCCCATCACCGCCATTAGCCGTGTAGCCAAGGATCTCGATGGGGACGACGACTGGTTGCGCGACGCCGCCAACCAACTGGAGATCGAGAACTGATCATCTTATGTCGTCGAGATGATGCCATCTCGACGTTTAGGGACTTCCGGATCGAAAACCCTGATCGAGCTCGTCCGGATGGACAAGGACATCTGACCCTTGGCTCCGGCGGTGGCAGCCGAAATCATGCGTGATACGGCGCAAAGGATATTCGAGCGCCACAACTACAACCAGATCCGGCGGGATCACGGTCTTCGAAAAGATCGTTCCCTGTAAGAGCTTCGCGCGACGTGGATCGAAGCAAACGCCTAGAATTCACCCGCCGACGCTGCGATACCGATCGGCCGGGAACGCCGGGGCTGTGGAGTCGAGCGACACATTAGCTACGATTCACGCAGCGACAGCCGACCTCCCGCTCAGTCAACTACCAAACCTAGCAATTGATGGAGACGACGGACACATGCCAGTCAGTGGCGGTGAAATTCGCTCGGGCCACATAAGAAGTCGCCGCGCGATTTCATCGATCAATGGAGCTGATGAATGTCTTGCCTCGTCGTCCCCAGGTATCAAACTGTCTCCAATCGTGCCCTCCATCTTCCTCTAAGAGCCACTCGAGGGTTTGTGGCGGCGAGCTTACGGGCCGCCAAGGATGTTAGCCCCTTTTGCCTGCCCGTGCTTCATCCCATCGACCGAGCAGCGAGCGGCGTTTCTTGGATCGGGCGTGTTGTTCTGCGAGCCCCGCTATTGCCGCTGCTCTCTGTTGAAAACTATTCTCCTTCGTTTTGGCAGCGGGTTTGTCGCAAGGTTCCTGGGCTCCGTGTATCGGCCACCAATCTCTTGCTAGCGAACGCGCACACCGAGCAGCCCGTTAATGTCTCGACACCCTCCAGCAGAAGCTCGCCTTGATTAGCGATCGAGCGACTGGGTTGTTTTGCGCTGTGTACCCACACGTAGGCCAAGCGGCGCCGCTGTGGTGATAGCGCGCAAGGTGGGTCTCGCTGACATAGAGAGGCCGCCTGGTGTCAAGCGTCTCCCACCACATTGAGGGACAAGATTTGACATCCGCTCTAAGGCCGTCAGGTGGAAGTGCACTTTATTCAAATCGATGAGCGCGAAACTCACCATGCATCGTTGCGTTATAACGCCGCTATCCACGCAAGCATACCTGGCTGGCGTCGTTGCTTTCATGTCTGGACCAACTGCGAAGCCACGAGGTCATATTGTCCTTTGTCTGATAGCTAGTCTCGCCAGCAGTTCGGCGGCGCCGAGTCGCGAGATCTCTGGCCTAAGAAGCCCCAGCCCCGATGAGCTCGATGAGGCAACAAGCAGAACAATTTCGGATCCGGCCATCACATTCCGAAGCGGGCGGCCCAAGGGAGCAGCGCGCCTTTCTAGGAGCTCCTTGCAAAAAACAGCTTCGACCACAATTAAGCGCGACGTTGCCATGGAGACGGCCAAGAGCAGAATTGAAAAGCCGATCGACCCATTCGCAAAATTCGAGAAGCTTCGCGAAAGAGGTGGCGCTTTCACGGCTCCTGGTCCTGCGGACACGATAGATCAGGTTACAGCTTCTCTCAGATCCCAATTTTCGGATCTCGGGATTGGATTTGCTGGCTGGACGCTAAACACGTTTGTCGACAATGAACTCGGCAATGCCGCCAGAAGCACCATCGCCAATCAGCAATATGTCGGCCAGAATCCGACATTTAGTACGGTCAACTCTATGATCGTTACTTATGACCTCGCTCGGCTTGGAATTCCCGATGGTCAGATCGTGGTCGGAGCCGAGCATCAACACTGGACATGGCAGAGCGCTGGGCCAGATCGGCTGGGCCTCAATGCAGTTTCTTACTATCAAACGTTATTCGACAGAAGGATCGAACTCAAAGTGGGCTACCTCAGGAACCAACATGAGTTTGCGGGCGCTGGAGACAAAGTGTTCGGACCCTCATCGAAAATGCTGTTCCAAGCTGGCATGAGCAACAATTGGGCGCCAACGCCGGCTCTTAATCTGAAGTACAATTTTGATGATCGCCTATATAACAAGCTCTCAATCCAGCGCTCGGTCAGTCCAGCAGGACAATATGCGCATGTAAGCGAGAATCCCACTGGCTTGAACTGGAGCACGCGCGACGCAGGCATTCTTTTGCTTGATGAGCTTTCCTACAGGAACAAGCCTACTCCGGGTGTAATGGAGACTTGGCTGCGGGCTGGCGCGGGCTTCAACAACAGCCGCTACACGGACCTGCAGCATCCGACAGAAGCGACGACCAAGGCCAACAGCGTCTACTATGTAGGTGCGGACAGGCAATTCTGGCAGTCTGCCGTCCACGGCTCGGCATCTCGCGGAGTCTATGGCGGGCTCTCTGCAATGTATGCTCCGCCTGACCTAAATAGAGCTAATCAATACTACGAGATTCGCCTTTATGCGAAGGGCCTATTGGACAGCCGGCCCACAGATCAGATGAGTCTTGTTGTCAGCAATACCATCTGGAGCTATGTCGCGGTGGACGCTGCACTGGCAAAAGAACAGCTGGCGCACCGTGACAGTACTGCTATTTCAGGACTGTACACGGCGCATCTGGCGCCGGGGATATATACAACCGTAGGACTGACCTACATCAATCACCCGACAAGCATTACCTACACACCGCAAACCGGACACGCCCTGAATATGTTAGTATCTACGTCGGTATTCTTCTAAGGGCTCAGGACTGGGCGTGAATTCACCGGCATGTAGTCGAAATCACAATCGTTCCCTTTCAACGGCTTGGGCCGGTCATCGCGGCGTTTTGCTATCTCTGTGCTCCTGGCGCGAGGCCGGGTACCGCGTGAATTTAGGCATGTCCAAGGTAGCCTGCTGTTGGGAATGGTAGCTTGGAGCCTTTGCTGATTCGGTCTACGAGCGATAGACCGGCGCCGTATCGCGCAAAAGTCGTATCCTCTTGCGGAGCGACATTGTTTCACGTTAGCTGCTCCTGCAGCTCGTCAGACTCGCGTCCGAGCTCTTACCCTGCCATGACAACGCCGAAATCGTGCCCTCGGAGATTCCCGCGACGAGACTTGGTAAGTGGAACCGCGACACAGATGCCAAAATTCAGCCAGCTCCGGCAATCGCGCTCTGTCTGTCCGACGGTCGTGCCGTCGTCCGAAAGGCGATGCGCAAGGTCGGCGGAAACGCACCCCCTTCCGTGGGAAAGTCAACCGGACGCGGCCGGATGACTCGCGCCACTCGACGCTGAATAATTTTCGGCCGGACGAGATGAGCTTGAGCATCTTACTTCCGCAAGTAGGTCGCCTCCCGGGTCTGCGCGCGCGTTAGCTCCTCCCATCCAATTACGCGTGGCGTTCTGCTCGGCTTAACTTCTCTTCGCAAACATCTATTCGCGCGAGCATGCGACAAGGCCAGTGCAATTATGTGAATTTGCCGCGCACTGCTAGGCAACTTTCGTGGACGGGTGCTTCGTCATCTTGAGGCGCGTCACACTGCATCGACCATCGACACTGACGGGCGCGTCACCATCGAGTGTGGCACGATGAACGACGCGATGCTGGTCACCGTAATCGTTAAGGGCATAATGCTGTGTTGCGCGATTGTCCCAAATCGCGACATCGCCTTCTTTCCAGGTCCAGCGCACGGTATTTTCGGGCGCCGTGATATAGGACTGGAATAGTTGAAACAGCTTCTGGCTGTCGCGTTTTGGGATATCAATAAACCTTTGCACCAGATCGCCGAGCACCAGCGCGCGCTCGCCGGTCTCGGGATGTACACGGACCGCCGGATGCTCCGTCTCATAGATTGTTTTGGTAAAGACCTCATCAAAATGCTTCTGATCGATGTCGCGAACACGGCAGGTCCCGGCGTAGTCGAAGGCGTTGCTGTGAACGGTCCAGAGTTCGTCGGCAAGCCGTTGGAGCGGCCGCGGCAGATCGAGGTAGGCCGCCGCAGCATTCGACCAAATCGTATCGCCGCCGGACGATGGGATCACAATAGCTCGCAGCACCGCAGCTTTGGGATAAGCCGCTAGAAAGGTTCCATCGGTGTGCCATACATCGGCTCGGCTACCTCCACGCGCGGAATCAAGCTCGAGGATCGAGGTCGTTCCATTGATCGTACCGAGTGTGGGATGCGGCACCAGCTTTCCCAAACAAGCGGCAAAGCGCTCCTGCTCCGCGTCATCAAGATGCCGCTGATCGCGGAAGAAGATCACTTTATGTTCGAGCAGCAGGCTATTGATTGCAGCGACGGTTTGGCTCGGCAAATCACCCGAAAGTTTGATATCTCTGATTTCAACACCGATGCGCGCGGCGCGCTTGACGATGTCGGTCGCTGGAATGACACGCTCGGTCGAAGCCGTTTCTTTCATTGCAATTTTTTCCAAGTTTTGCGGATTGTTCAAGCAGACGAGGGTGCATCTCACTCGCTTTCGATGACGAACCTCGCGCTGCGGGTACTCTTGAGCAAGCACCATGCCAGTCGGACACGAGCTGTGAACGTCAGGTTGATGATCCGAACAGCTTGCCAGGAGCTCGATGGCACCTCCAATCCTCTTGCAATCCGAACCCGCAAATACACCAGAGGTGAAAACTCTGAGGCTAGCGCCCCGGTTCGGGGCGAAAGGCACGCAACACCGAGAGGAATTGTACCGCTCGGTACCCGAACAGAAACGCGCCATACGGCCTTCGTGCAACTTTGAGCAGCGAGCCGTGCGTGCCGTTCTCGTCCAGTATGGCACCTGCCCAACTGTTTGCAGCAATCGGCCAAATACGGGCCGCGTCTGCGAACGAGCCATCACCGGCTCTGAAGGTGTCCGGGACCTGCCCTCGCCGCGATCACTACCGGCTTCATCCGCTGGAAATGGAAGAGGAATAGATGACCTTGGAAGAGACCCAAACGATTGAACTACGGTTTCATCCAGGCGAAAGCCATTGACCTGCGGCACTGGGATCGCGATGTTCTCGATGCACCGACGTCCGAGGGCGGTGAGGCAGATGCTCGGCATTGTCCCGGTGGCTTTGCCTAAGACGGCAAAGATATGTCCACTACCGGTCGTTATAGGTGTTTCAATGTTGTCGAAGTAATTACCCTCGACGAGTGCTTGCACAGATG
Organism: Bradyrhizobium sp. MV1.5; assembly: GCF_055807615.1. Classification (NCBI taxonomy): domain Bacteria; kingdom Pseudomonadati; phylum Pseudomonadota; class Alphaproteobacteria; order Hyphomicrobiales; family Nitrobacteraceae; genus Bradyrhizobium; species Bradyrhizobium sp. MV1.5. The sequence goes on from NZ_JBVVPL010000014.1 coordinate 138,690, forward strand.
ATCCAGCAACCACTGCATGGAAAACTCCGCAGCTGTGTTGCGCATTCGTGTTGTGGGAAGTAATTGTTAACGAGATGGATAATGGCCTGCGCGCCGTCAATGTGCGGCGCCCGCCCCGAGATCTCATGAAAATAGTTATTTGCGATAGTGATCGTCTCCGGGACACCAAGAAACAGGAGGTTCCAATAGTGTTTCCCGTTAGAATAGGAGGAATAGACATCGCTGCCATCGAAGTCGTTCCAGGAAAGCGTAATATTCGTCGTGGGGAAAAAGCCGCCGACAATCATCTGATGCCCGATATTGTGAAATCGGTTGTGATCGATCCACACCAGGTCGGCTCGTGCAATTGCAATAGCATCACCGGCAAATATCACGCCTTCATTGATATCACTGATGGTCAGGTTGCGAATAACGACGTTGCTGACCCCACCCCTTCACTTTGATTGTAGCGGCCGAGCCAATGCCGATCACCGTTTTGTTTGAGCCAATTTCCAAGCGGGCGCTTGCCGGCCCTGTCGAATGCGACCAACGTCTTCTCCTTGCCATCGCAATGCGCGTCGTTTCCATCGATAAGAAGAAGGGACTCACGCTTGTAAGGTGCCGAACAGGCACGGCCGTATTGGGACCCCTGCCCTTCGCCTCGCCCCTCCGTACCGGTAAAGTCTATGGTTCCGATTACCTGGATCTCGCGCGAACTATCGTCATTGCACTGGCCGAAGCTGTACCACCGACATAACTCATAATTCAGAGCCTGGTTGATCTGACTTGAACTATCTCGCCTCCCAGCCCGCCCGTCGCTGCAGAGCCAAAGCCCATGATGGCCTCCGATCGCACATCGTTCGGTCCGAGGAGGGACGAGACGCCGAGGACGGCAGCAAGTCCGCAGAGCACGCGCAACGAACGCTTGATGTGCTCCATCGTGTGTTTCATAGGCATATGATGCTCCCTCTTACCTCCGCAATTCCGCACGACAACCTGATTTTTCGAGCCGAAATGCTGAACTAGACGGGGCCATCAGCATGCGGCGTTAACGCCATTAGATCGTCGTCAATAAGGCAGGCTGGTAACATCGGAAGCATGCTAAACAACGGTCGAGGTGTGCAGCCGCAGGCACCGTGCCAGATGGAATCGACCTGGGTAGCCATTGAGCGGCTCACGACTGATGAAACAGCGGTCGATGCTTCGAGAACGCGGTCAGAATGAAAGCAACATCTTATCCCACGTTTCACCGTAACGCGCACGGCTCGAAGGCAACGGCGGGACCAGCTTGCAACCGCGCTCTTTGATTTGCGCCTTCGACGCTTGATGGGCTAACTGCCCTAAGGCCCTGGAATGCAACTATCAAACCTGGCTGTTCCTGTGATCCCGAATGAGGCGTACCGCAGTTCAAATCATGAGACGCCCGGCTTCCGTCGGGCTGTCTCGGAGCTTCACTGATGTACACGCCGTCCTGCTTCCAAGTTCTCGATATCGCCGGCCTTCAACAAACAATGCGCGAGGCACGGACAGCGACACTGGTCACCGCCACTCACGAGGGGCTTGTTGGAACGTTGCTGCCCGTAGTACTCGACGAGAGCGCAGGCTCGATGGGCACGATTTACGCGCACGTGGCGCGTGCTAATCCGCAGTGGAAGCTGACACCAACCGGAGAGGCGATGGCAATTTTCGCTGGGGCGGAGGCCTATATCAGCCCTTCATGGTAGTGACCAAGCACGAGAGAGGCGAGGCCGTACCAACGTGGAACTATGTCGCTGTGCATGCCTACGGACAAGTTGAGTTCTTCGAGGATTCCGATCGGCTCCGCGAGGTAGTCACGCGGCTGACCGATGTACATGAGCGCTCAAGCAAAGACCGCTGGGCGGTCTCGGACGCACCTGCCGATTTCATCAAAGCGGAGCTCGAGGGGATTATCGGCCTGCGATTGCAAATTACACGGCTAGATGGCTCACGGAAGATGAGCCAGAACCGCAATGCCGCGGATCGCGCCGGCGTCATCGAGGGCTTATCCAAGAGCAACCGTGAGGAAGACCGTCGTGCGGCTCACCTCATTCCGAAAGGATGACGAACCCGAGCGAGGTATTGTAAACGAACCGGTGTCACGTGGACTTCCTCCACTTCCTCGACTGCTGTCCATCTGCACAACCACGCGCGGGCGGCGGGTTTCTGCTCGCGGCAGGTGCTTTACACAGCACAGGAACGCGCGGCGTCCGCGAGCGGCACCGCGAACGCCCAAGCCGCTAGGCCAACTCCAGCTTTTATGGCGTGCAAGTCTCAAGAGATTTGCAAGGAGCCCTCCAAGCGTCTGGAATCTGACATTGCGGTCAGATTGCAGACTCTCTGACACTTCACGACAATCTGCGGTCGCGCACACTCCCGACGGGCAGCAAGAAACGCGAATGTCTCACATTTGCAAGGTCGCGCAGCTCACTTCTGTCACAATGATCGGGGCTCCCGGACCACCTGCTCGACCTCGAATTCGGCCTAAGACGTCCAAGAGACCTGTTTCGCCTGCTCGACGCCCTCCGGCGCAACGGGTATGCTGAACTGAAAGAAGGCCCCGTGAGGATCATTGGCGCCCGCCCAGATCCGGCCCCCATGCGCCTCAATAATGGAATGGCAAATGGCCAGCCCCATGCCCATGCCTTCTGACTTGGTGGTGTAGAACGCCTCGAACATACGGTCTGCGCTGTTTGGATCGAGTCCTGGACCTGTATCCCGAAAGCTGACCAGTACATTATTCGAGCCATCTGTGCGCGTCGTGATCAGTAATTCGCGTTCGCCTTCGTTGATCTCGCTCATAGCCTCGATGGCATTCGTGATCAGATTGAGAATCACCTGCCGTACCTGAACGCGATCTGCCCGAACGAGCGGCAAAGCCTCAGGCCTTCGGGTTTGCACCCACACGTCATTTTGTGCAAGTTCCGCGCGGACTAGGGCCAACACCTCTAAGATCAATTCGTCAATTGCAAGAAGCTCGGTTTGCATGGGCGCTTTGTTCATAAGAGCGCGGATCCGACGGATCACGTTTCCCGCGCGCATACTGTCACGAACAATCAAACCGAAGGTCTGCCGAACCTCTTCCAGATTTGGCGGTTGAGCACCGAGCCAATTTAGCCCCGCCCCCGCATTACTGCTGATCGCGGCAATCGGCTGGTTCACCTCATGCGCGATCGAGGCGGCCAGATGTCCCATTGTCGTGATCCGATTGGCATGTGCAAGGCCCATCAGAGTCTCGCGATAGCGCCGTTCGCTTTCGCGGGCCTCCGCTTCCGCTCTCTTTCGTTCTGTCAGGTCCAGGACGAAGCCAACACCTTGGTCCTCTCGCGCATCGAACACGGCGAGGCCAATGAGCACTGGCACGCGACTGCCATCCTTCCGAACATACTCTTTCTCGAACTGCTGAACAGCTCCGGTCCTTTTTGCTTCTGTGTGAGCATCCATTGTGCGCTCGAGCCATTCCGGAGGCGTCAGATCGAGACCGTTCACTCGGCCTGCGAGGAGATCTTCTTGCTCGTATCCAACCATCGTGAGGAAGGCTTGATTTGCTTCGATGATCTCGCCCCCTTCGTGAATGATAAAGATTCCGATGATGTTAGCGTCGAGCAAGCGCCGGATTTTCGCCTCCCGTTGCTGAACTTCGCTGTACAACCGGCTGTTTTCGAGCGCTGTTGCAGCTTGAGAGGCAAGCATTTTCTGCATTGATGTTCGGGCAGCCGAGAATATGCGCGGGGCGAGATTATTCTCCAGATAAAGTACGCCGATCAGCTTGCCCTGCGTGATGAGTGGCAGGCAAAGAATAGAACGCGCTTTGCGCTCGCGGATATAAGGATCTTCGGCAAATGAAGGCTGGACGACAGCGTCTTCGAGAACCACGTTTTCGCGGACACGTAGCACGAAATGCAGCACGGATTCGGGAAGAGCCATCGGAGTTACGGGCTGTTCATCCACCTTTATAACGAGCGCATCTGCTACCGTTTTGCCTTCCGCTTCGATCCGTGGCTCGTCGCCATGCAGCAGAATCAACACACCTCTTTCGGCGCCGGCCTGCTCAATGGTAGTCCGCATAAGCTTGTCAATTAGCTTCTGAAGCACAATCTCGCCGGAAATCGCCTGCGACACTTTGATCACCGTCGCCAGATCAAGTTGCTCAACCGGAGCTCCGATCGTCATGCCATTCACGGCAAGCGGGGGCTCCTGATGCATGAGATGCGGATGCAGCTCCTCGAGTTGACGCACCTTACCATCCGCTCCCCAACGAAGGTAGCCGCGCCGCGCGTCCTGCAGGTAAACCCGGGAGATCCTGGCAAAACCGCGTGCAGCATAAAAGCGCGCTGCAAGTTCACAAGCGATCCCCTCGTGGTGGGGGAAACCGTTACGTCCTGCGGTTTGGATTGAGTGTTCGTACAGTCGCATTGCGTCTGCATCCCGGCATTCTAACCTCGCAATTTCAGCGCCGACCAAGGCAGCCCGATTCTCGAAGTTGTCGGGGCAATTCGTCGCCCATGTCTGCAGTTGCCTGTAATGAGCATCAATGACATCTCGGTGTGGCTGTTGTTCGCCTTCGCCCAGCCTGTCGCAATAACACGAGTGAGACAGCGCACCATAAAACTGAAACTCCGCGGTCAAGGGCTCTGTTGGTATGGTCCATAGTTTGGGCTCGGCCTTCGAGCGAGCCTCAACAGCCGCAGCATAATCGCCGGATAGGAAGCGCGCCTGAAGTTTGCGGATCCAGTAAACGGTTTCGCTAGGTGACTCCGGACTTCCTGCCAACGATCGTTCAACGTCTAGCTCGTCAAATTGTTGGTCGTCGAAGCAACCGAGCGAGCGCGTGAGGCCGCGCATGGTTCTGACGATTGCGAGCTGAGCGGCTACCGCCTCAGCAGCAAATTGTACCTTTCTGTTCCGGATCATAGCAGCGCTTTTCTCTAACTCGTTCTGTACCTCTTTCAGGTGATCTCCGGCCATCATCATACTTCCGGTTAGATGGACCGAACTGTACGCCTCATAGATGACATCACCGCTACTGACCGCGGCTTCGAGGGCTCGCCGGATCAAAACTCGGCCCTCTCTAAGCGGCTTCGTCCACGGGATCACGGTGGCTCCGACGGCCAAATAGACGTGAGCCCGAAAACGAGAGAACTCGCCGCGATCAGCCAGATCGCAAGCAAGACGACCAAATTTATCGGCCGCTTGGTAGTCACCGAAGCGTCCGGCCGAGATTCGGCCTAACCATGCGTAATGGGCGCAGGAAGCATCAGTGTTGCCGTATTCGAGGCTGATGCTGACCGCTCGGCAGATCACTAAAGCGGATAAATTGGCGTCTGTGAAACCTGCAGCCGGAAGAATCCGCGTCAACACGGCGAGCGTGGCAAGCTTGGCCTGGTCTGTCATTCGAGGCAAACCAGCAAGATCCTCGATTGCGTCGGGCAGCTGTGACCACATCCGCTGATATTCGGCCAGCATTTCATGGTCCGTCGGACGCTGCGACCACTCGATCCCGACGTCGCGAAGATATTCGAGACCTATGAGCACTGCCCGGCCGTGCTGACCCAGCGTCAAGTAAATATCGACCCGCAAACATGCGACCGTTGCTCGTTGTGGCCCGTTCAAAGCTCGCTTCGACAGTGCGGACAAGAGACGCTCTGCAATCTCCAGCTGGCCTACCAAGAATTCGCATTCGGCCCGGCTGGTCTCGAGTGCGAACGCGAGCTCGCGGCGCCTTTGCCAAAAATTGGGCGCGAGCAGCGCAGCACCGACGGTGAAATATGCTAGCGCCGAGGCGTAGGCCGCCGAGGCCTTGGCACGCTGCCCTGCGATCAAGTTCAACTCGGCGAGCTGCTCTCGCTCCTCACCGGAAGCGATGAGCGCGACGCCTCGATTGAGCTGACTGACGATGTCGAAGATGGCCTCTTCGCGTTTGTGCGCAGGGATGTGTGCCGCGAGCATCCGACCGATCCGCAGATGGGAAGGAGCGCGCGAGGATTCCGGCATCAGCAAGTAGGCCGCCTCTTGAACGCGATCGTGGACAAAGCGGTAGGCTGTCCCATGCCGCACGATCAGTTCCTGCCGGATTGCCGGCCACACGGTCGCGTGCACTTGCTCCTCTGGAATTTCGAGCACAATCGCGAACTCCGCCGTCCCGGCGATGTTGCCGAAACAGGCCAGCTGTTGCAGCGCTTCCTGCGTTTCCTTGGGCAGCCGGATGAGCTTGCCGAGCATCAGATCGACGACGTTCTCGGTGTACGCTTTTGCGTGAATTCGCTGCAGATCCCAACGCCAGCGCGCCGACACGTGATCGAACGTCAACAGCTGCTCTCCGGCTAGTTCAGACAAGAATTGAACGGCGAAGAACGGATTGCCCATCGTCTTCTGATGCACCAACTTCGCAAGCGGGGCAGCGCGTTTTGGTCCGCAGCGAAGGGTATGCGCGACCAACTGCCCGACGTCGTCTGCGCTGAGCGGCGATAGCGTGATCTCCTGTAGATTTAGGCCGGCTCTCCCGATGGACTCGAGCTTGCGTTTGAGCGGATGATCTGCATCAACTTCGTTGCTGCGGTAAGCTCCAATAAGCAGCAGGTGCAGATCCGGCTGGGTCAGCAGATCCTCGATCAGGTCGAGTGTTGCGGCGTCATACCACTGCAAATCATCGAGGAAGAGCACCAATGGATGGGTTCGCCGGGCGAACACGCCAATAAAGCGACGAAACACGAGCTGGAAACGGATTTGCGCTTGGCGGGCTGGAAGCTCAGCAACCGCGGGCTGCTCGCCGATAACAAGGCTCAAATCGGGGATCAATTCGACCATCAGCCGTCCATTCCCACCGAGCGCCTCCCGGAACGCCTGCCGCCAAGTCGCGAGTTCGCCCTCACTTTTGCTGAGAAGAGGACGCACAAGGCTCTGAAAGGTCTGCACTAGTGTCGCATATGGCACATCGCGCTTCACTTGGTCGAATTTGCCTGATGCCAAGAGCCCGCGATAGGGCACGAGTACTTTGTGTAGCTCCTGGACGAGCGAAGACTTACCGATGCCGGAATAACCGGCAACCAGCACCAACCTCGGCGCGCCGCTCTTCACCGCTCGATCGAAAGAGCCAAGCAAGATCTCGATCTCGCGGGCTCTCCCATAGAGCTTCTCGGGGACGATCAACCGATCAGGTGTGTCGTCTGCGCCAAGTTCAAAAGGCTCGATGCGACCATGGTTGGCCCATGCTGCCAGACAGTGTTGCAGATCGTGTTCAAGGCCAGCGGCAGTCTGGTAGCGTTCCTCGGCGGTTTTCGCGAGGAGTTTCATCGCAATTTGAGAGATTGGCTCCGGGACATTTTGCGATTTCTCGAGGGGCGGTGTTGCTTTTCTTGCAATATGACAATGAATCCACTCCAACGGGTCTGAGCCCGTGAACGGCAGCGCGCCGGTCAGCATCTGGTAGAATATCACCCCAAGTGAATAGAGATCACTGCGAGAGTCGACCGAGCGATTCATTCGTCCGGTCTGCTCGGGCGCCATGTAGGGCAGCGAGCCGGCGATGAACTCGGCAGGCTCAAGCGGCACCCGCTCGCGGGAAAGCCGGGACGCCAGCCCGAATCCGGTGAGTCGCACTTGTTCGTCAGGACAATTGACCAGAATGTGACCGGGTTTCAGGTCCTTGTGGATTAAGCCGCGGCGGTGGAGCTTGCCCACGGACCTCGTGACACCAATAGCAAGGCGCAGGAAGCGCTGAGGCTCCATGCCGACTCCAACTAAGTTTAGCAGCGGCTCGCCGCATGGATCCTCCAGGACCAGCATGGTACGACCAGCTTCCCGGATGAGTTCCAGAGGCCGCACCGCCCATGCCTCATCTAGCTCGTCTCTCAGCTCATACTCGTGGGCGAGGCACTCGATCGTGGCGGGGTGTTCCCCGGTGGGCCGCACGAGAAGCACGACAGCCTTGCTGCCGTTGATTTGCCGGCACGCACGGCAGAACACACGACCTCCGTCCCTCCACAGGGGCTGGATGTCGTTGTCGAGATTTGAGCCGAACACATTTCGGCTGGGAGGGGCGCGCGGCATTTGCCTGACCAGACTAAGAAGACGCGCGCCAAATCTGACACATAAGAGGCGCCATTGTGAAGGAACTTCACAAAATTCGCTGCAGGGTCCGGATCATGGCCGCCAAAGAGAGCCCGCAGCAAGCACAATATAACGGACGCAAGCTGTATGTTAGAGCCCGATCGTGTCGATCGAGCGCAGCCCTGCGCGCAGCTCGAGCCCGGGCGGCGGCTCCGGACTACGCAGCGCGCCGGCGCGGAAGGAGTCCTTCGCGATAGAGCGACTCAAGCCGAAGGCTTCCCACGCCAAGGACAGCGGCTCGATTGACGTGAGGCCGAAAATGCCGCCACTAACAATGAAGTTGTTTGGCACGTCTACTTTGAAGAGGAACAACTCGCCCGGCTGGAGCGCCCGAAACTGCGTGGTGCCGCTGGGTTGCCACGAAAAGGTTAAAGATAGCTGGAATACTGGGCCGCCCTCTGATTCGTATTTCAAGGCGGCGGCACGGACAAAGCCTGGCAGCAATCCTCTTGAGGCAAATGTAGGGGACGGTTGTCGCCGGTCCAGCGGCGATCGAACCTCTCAACCACGAGCACACGGTTGCCTTCAAACTCCTCGATCGCGATGGCGGCGCTCGGAAGTCCGAGAGCTGCTGTCAGCTGGCAGAAGAACTCATTCTCGACGCTGTAGGAAAGATTGAGGCCGTTCGGTAGTCGGTCAATCCGCGGTTTGAGAATGTGCGTCGTGGCTGTAGTCGCCAGCGGCTTGTACCAACGCCCTTTCCAGAACAAGAGCGCGGTCTTTTCCTGGGCGCCGGCGATCGAGATCCGAAAGTCCTCGTCCTCACCAAGCTCAAGGAGAGCCGATGCAAAGGTCGCCGAGAAGCCGGGCGATTCTCGTCGTCAACGGGTCTGCCGTCAACAGCCGCGGCAGCGCCCGGGTTCGATGCCGTCCGGCAGGAATTGCAATGGGCCGACGCAGTCCCGTCCGACACCAGTGAGTAGGTCGTAAGCGTCGATGCCCTGAGCGTGGACTCGCTCCGCCATACGATGGCGGATGGGCATGCTGTCGGGCAGGAGATTGTCGGAAACGGCGACGACAGCGGCACCGATATAGTCGTCCGTTAAGAAGCCGAATTGAGCGGGAGCGGACAGGCAAGCGTATGCGATAGCTGGATCAGGAAGAGGCACAAGAGTTCTCTGAGCCAGGCGAGGATACGGCGTAAGTTGTGGCCGACTGCTGAGAGCACGACGTTGGCGGCGTCGCCGGCGCGGCTTTGAGATAGTAGCGGCCAAGGTGACCTTCGGCCTTCAGATGTCCGATGATGGGCTCGATGGCGGAGCGGCGCCGGAGCTCGCGCTTGATGGTGCCGAACACGCCGCGCTTCTGGCCCGAAATGAAGACGCGACGGGGATTTTTCGTGTCGTGGCCGCGATATCCCTTGTCGACATAGGCCCGCTCGATCGGACAGCCGGTGAGCGCCTGGGTGCGGTCGATGACGTCCCGCAGGATATGACCGTCGTAGGGATTATCGGGCAGCGACCTGGCGTGCAGTACGAACAGGCCACCGGGCGCCCGGCGGTTGTTGGAGACGATGGAGGCCTTCACGCCGAACTCGTAAGGGGCTGCGGCCTTGCCTTTGCCGATGCATTCCACCTCCGGGGCATGGAAGGAATAAAGCTTCCAGCCGCGCTGGCGCTGCTGCTGCGAGCGGATTTGCACGGCCCGGCCAAGCGGGAGGGCGAATGCCTCCTCCAGTGCCGGCTGGCCCTCGATCTTGCGGCGGATGTCGCGGATGATGCGGCCGAGCCGGCTGCGCAGAATGCGCAACTGCCGCTGATGCCGCCCGAACTGTTTGGCATGGGCGTAGCGGCCCGCCATCATCGCAGCGGCCTTGGCCACGCGAGAATAGGATTGCCGGAGCCTGACGCTGTGCCTTCTCGCCAGGCGGTTGAGGCCCTGGATGGCCGCATGAAGCAGCTTGGCGTCGGTCGGGAAGGTGATGGCCTTCGGCTGCACCGTGGTGTCGACCGTGACGCGCTTGAGGTCCTGGCCGCGTAACGCGCCGGCCTCGTGCGCCACCCGCAGGCTCTCCGCCAGCAGCAGCTCCAACTTGTCGCCGAGCCGCTTGCGCCAATGGCTCAGGTCCGAGCGCTCGTGCGGCAAGGCATGCTGAAAGAACTCTTGCCCGGTGAAGAACTGGAAATACGGGTCGTGAACCCAGCGCTCGCAAACGCCCTCATCGGACAGCCCGTAAGTGTGCTTGAGCAACAGCAGCCCGATCATGAACCGGGTCTCGATCCCGGGCCGGCCATTCTCGCTGTAGAGCGGCGCGACCTCGCCGTCGATCCAGTCCCAATCGATCTTGCCGGCGAGCTGAACCAGCTCGTGCTTCATGTTGATGATCTGGTCCAGCCGCGCCCGGAACAGATCGTTCGATCCCGTCGTCCTGTGCTTCTTCGGTCGCATCGGCCCCTCCGATGCACCACAGAATCATGGTCCGCAGCGAAAGGGAATCCACAAACGACAATTGCAAGATTTGGGGGCCTCAAGCCCCCAATCCCTGCAATCTCAAATGCCGCCGCAACCGGAAAACTGACTCCTGCTCAATCGCTTAGAGCCTTGTTCACGGACGACGATATAGCGGTCCCTCACGCAGAGCAGAAATAGCGACACGGGCAGCGCATGCTCCCAGGCAAGCCAGGACGGATCGTACTGAAAGTCGATTGCGCCGACGAATCGTGTTCTGCAATGCGCGTTCACCGGCTTCGGATGAGGAGAGCACAAGGTTCGCTTTGTGGGCAATCTCGGATCGGCACATACTTTGATCCGTCATCTCCTCGACGAAGATGGGTGCGCTGCCTAAAACCCAGCGACGCTCCTTACAAGCTGGGTTCCAGCGAGCCCTTCTTCGATAGCCCTTTCGAACGGAGACGGCTGCGATCCTGAACGACGTGTTCCTTGCCCTGACCAAGGCCGGCCACCAGCCTTGGATTGGCGAACAACCCCGCAATGTCAGCATGACAGTGGGCCGTTAAGACGGTCTCGTTCACGCTCGACCACCCGGGGCCAGGACGCAGGCCAACGGACGACTCCAAACACCGCATGAAGCTTCCGAAACCCTCCGACTGGAGATCCCAGCCACTGGAGAACAGCGGAACGCCTTCTCGTCCCAGTCGCGCTGCGACAGATCTAACTTGCCAACTACGAACTCCACCTAGTCGGCTCGAGAGATGCTAACTCGATCAATCTACAAGACATGTACATCGTGACCCTACGTACGATTCAAGCCTTTCCCGTCTGTGTGAAGTAGCAGGGAGTCACCATCTACTTTGGCTGCTAAACGAGTCTCAGTTTTGCCACGCGGGTCACATCATCTGGGACACCATCACCACGGATGTACTGGCGATGTGGGGCGAACCCGGCACACTTCTTCTCAAAGGAGTGCGCCGGGCCGCCTTAATGAGTTGCGTCGGAAGATTGATGAGCTAGTGGGCGGTTGGCGGCTGCTCCAAGCGGACCGCTCGAGCCAGTTTGAGCCCTATACTGCGGCATTGAGGAGCTAAGCTTCGAATCAGCGTGCTCGATACGCACCTATGGTGCCCGCCAATCCCGCGAATGCGCCCTCTCCATTTGAATTACACACATCATCCTCGGATACGAGCAGCGAAGCAATCGGCAGGACGCACGAACGTGGGCGGCCCCGCAGCTCGAGATGATTACATTTCCTACAAAGCACGACCGAAAGGACTTGAATCGCACCATGCGTCAGGTTGTACGAAACCGATGCAAGGTGCTTTCCCAAGCTCGCTAAAGACGCAACTCACAGGCGCTCTGACGACGCAAAAAAGAATTTATGTGCTTATGCAGCTGCTACTCGTTCTGATGTCCATTTTCTTTACTGCGGGTGCGATAGTCTACGCCGCATGCCGATCTCAACAACGCCGGCGGGATCGGCGCATGCACAGGCACATTGGCCCCAATTCGCTGAGCTCGCGCCCCCGCGTGCAGCTACCGAGGCGGCGGGCATTTTGATCCTGCCGTTTAACGAGAGTCCGCCGACGCCTCATGCGCCTGAACGGGGATGCCAAGCGGCATCCGCCGCCAGCTAGAGCGAGCGCCTCAACTTGGCTGCTGATTGATTTGATCAATGCCGCCGGGCCGTTCCAACGGGACGGCGGACAGACGGAAGCCAGTTCTCGACCACTCGGGCCCTTTTTGCTAGACTTTCGTGATAATGTCTTACGCACGCAAACGGCTGGCCGTTCGCATACCTGGAAGATCTCAGAGATTTGCACTGCGCGAAAGCTCCTGAGAAGGCCGCCACGAGCAACCTTTGGTCGTGGCCCCACTGAACTTCTACCACGATTTCAAAAGTGAGGCTTTTATCGTGACCAAGCGCTCTGAACCGCGGAAGCAAGCCGCAACTGTCGAAGGGCCGGAGGTGAGACCGAGCGTGTTGGTCGTCGACGACGACCTCTCAATGCGCGAATCGCTCGTCAACCTGTTTCGTTCGATCGGTCTAGACGTTGTTGCTTTCGGATCGGCCCAAGAACTGCTCCAGAGCGAGCTTCCTGATGTTCCCAGCTGCCTTGTGCTTGATATCAGACTGCCGGGCTTGAGCGGGCTGGAGCTCCAGATTGAATTAGCCAAACTGAAGGTTCACATTCCCATTATTTTCATCACCGCTCATGGCGATATTCCGATGACCGTCAAAGCGATGAAGAATGGAGCAATCGATTTTCTCGGCAAGCCGTTTCGCGATCAGGAACTGCTCGATGGAGTGGTCGCAGCGATCGAACAGGATCGCAAGAGACGAGCTATAGACAAGGTTGTCACGAAGCTGCAGTCCTTGTTCGAGGCTCTAAGTCCACGAGAGCAGGATGTCTTGAGACTGGTCGCCACGGGCCTCTTGAACAAACAGGTAGCCGCGGAACTCGGGCTTGCCGAGATTACAGTCAAAATCTACCGGGGGCACGTGATGAAGAAGATGGGTGCTCGATCACTAGCCGATTTGATTAGAATGGCGGAGAGGCTGGGAATTGGGACCGACCGTTTCAGAGTACAAACCTAAGTATGATTTTACAATTTCTTCGTACACGCGCACCCTTCAGCTGGCCGCCATGCTTCGGCCAGTGCCTTCGCCCAACCAGGACGGGTGGTCTTGTCTAACACTATTTCCGTTGTCGACGATGATCCTTCAATTCGTGTCGCGCTGAACAACCTCTTGAAATCACAGGGCCACATCGTTCATACGTTTGCTTCGGCTGAGGAATTCCTGGAGTCGTCTCAATTGAACGGCACGTCCTGTGTAATTGCAGACGTGCAGATGCCCACGATGAGCGGCTTTGAACTTTTAGAACAGATGCGGGCCCAAGGCCACGCTGCGCCATTCATTTTGATTACTGCCTTCGCGGATGATCGCACGCGAGCCCGCGCTTTGAGCGCCGGCGTGACCGGCTTTTTCGCTAAACCGTTTCCCGCTCTGGAGTTGATGGCCTGCGTCGATGAAGTACTCCGCGAGCACCGTCCCGGAACAAACGCCTGAAAGCGGGGCAAGCAATCTGGACCAAGCCGCGCCCGCGCGGCACTCACGATGTCGATCAACGCGCGATTGCTCGTGCTTACCACGTGCCAGTGGCAACCATCACCTTTCCATGTAGCCGTACTCCTGTCGCTGTTGTCCACTTTCGACGTCTGGTTGAAGCACTTGCTAGTTCGGGCCGCTGACAATATGCCTCTCGTATGATCGCGTAATCCGACGAGGCCGAAGCGCTCGTCGCGTTAACCCAGGAGCGCGCGATCTTGAGTGCGACAACCATTGCTGAGTTCGGCGCGAAAGCGCCACGGGTCCGGCCGCCGAGTGGGGGGAAAAGGAGGCGGCGATCGCGGCCAATATCACGGAGTTTGTCAAGACGTTCGCTGCGGAATTCCGAGAAGCCGCAAAGACGTATGTTGGCAGATCGAATGTTGGCGGATCGAACGGTTTGCACCGCCAGATCCGCTAAATTCGGTTCGATCCCAGCAACTCTTCGGACTGAAGCACCGGAAGCTTACGCATCCGTTGGAATGGCAACACAAGTGCCGCTGGCAGATTCGATCTCAAGCCATGCCTTTGCTGCCGAACGCATCCACGCCGACGACTGCCCGGCGATTGTGTCGACCAAGCGCAAGGCCAAAACCGGTCGGGCGGCGGGCGTGTCCTTCTAGTCCCTGAGACCGTGGCCTGAGCATGTCGCTTCCGGCTCGCGGTATCCTGACGCAAGGTACCGCACGCATGCGCAACGTCTTCCCGCGCGGCTAGGTAAACCTGTTCGCGAAAGATGACTTAACACGGGGGCCGTCGCTGGATGGGGACGAAGCTACTAGAGATGGTAGCTTTGTTCCGCCTGGTTCTCAGGTAACCCGTTGGAGCTGATTTTTAGATGCGCTACGCGCAACCCAAACGATGCCGAGAGGCGCGGAACCCGCGGTCATGGCCTGCCAGTCCTGCACGATGTTGGCCCGCGTTGTTTCATCGGGCAGATTGTCTGGTCGACGCGACGACCGCATGGTTGGAGTACACAGGGGAGCCGAATGAAGACAATTGAAACGCTAGAGTCCAATGTGCGTGCGTACTCACGTTCCTTTCCTGCTGTCTTCAATGGGGCGCGCGGTTCAATTATGTTCACAGAGGGCGGCCGAAAGGTCATAGACTTTCTGTCTGGCGCTGGAACGCTAAACTATGGCCACAACAATCAGCAGATCAAAGCAGCAATCAGCGACTATCTGGAGTCGGACGGGGTCGTCCACGGCTTGGACATGGCCACTCCAGCAAAAGTCGAATTCATGGAGACCTTTAGCTCTGTTATTCTTCGGGAACGGAATCTTTCCTATCGCTTTCAATTCACCGGGCCTACAGGAGCTAACGCCGTTGAAGCAGCTCTAAAGCTCTCGCGTAAAATCACAGGGCGTCACAACGTCATTTCTTTCACGAACGGATATCACGGCCAAAGCTTGGGAGCCACAGCCGCGAGCGGTAACCGCTTTTACCGTAAAGCCAGCGGGATTCCCTTATCCGGCACAACTTTCATGCCCTATGATGGGTATCTTGGCTCCTCGTACAGTCCGGCGGATTACGTTCGAAAGGTGTTAATGGACGAGAGCAGTGGTACTGATCTTCCAGCCGCCATTCTCGTCGAAACCGTGCAAGGAGAGGGAGGCATTAACGTCGCCGGCAAGGAATGGCTGCAGTCAATGCAGGCTTTGGCAAAAGAGGTCGGAGCTATTTTCATAGTTGATGATATCCAAATGGGCTGTGGTCGCACAGGTGAGTTCTTCAGCTTCGAGTTCGCTGCGTTGTCGCCAGACATTGTCGTGATGTCGAAATCGCTGAGTGGTTACGGCTTGCCATTGTCGATGCTCTTGATCAAGGAAGCGATCGACGCATGGGAACCAGGCGAGCATACGGGAACATTTCGCGGAAACAACCTTGCACTCGTTTCTGGCAAGGCGGCATTGGATCTGTATTGGCGCAACCAGACGTTCTCGCAACAGATCCAACGCTTGGGTGCATTTATGCGGCGTCGACTCGATGCTATCGCGCATCAGCACGGAAACGAGTTTGCCGTTCGTGGACGCGGCATGGTATGCGGCTTCGATTGCAAAACGAGCGAGATCGCAGAGGCGACGTCACGGAGAGCATTTGTGAAGGGATTGATTATCGAGCGATGCGGACCGACGGATCAGGTTGTCAAGTTCTTGCCTGCACTTACGATCGCCGAAGAAACGTTGGAACAAGGGCTCGATATATTCGAGGATTCATTGACTGAAACCTTGAAGTTGACCCGACCAAGCTAACCTGCCGGCACACGAGAGACACTGGTCCTAGCGACAGCATCGCCGCCAACGACACTGGCGTCGGCCCTTGCTTCGCGCCGAAACGGTCACTAACGCCTGAACGCCAGCGCTGTTTGTGATCCGCTGAGTCGCTGGTGCGCGAAGAACGCCTTGCTCCATGCTTGGTCCGCAACACGTGAGTGTGGAGCCCCCTAGGTCCGCTGAAGGCGACCTCGTTGGCGGAGCGGAGTCGAATGGTGTAGTAGGCCTTCAAAGTGCTGCGCGGTACGCATACGACGAAGACCGCCTGATTGACGCGTGCGCGCGGGCACGGCGAGCCATATGATGGCTTGCGGGAAGGTCAGGCGGCTTGCTGATCGGCGGACTTGCCGGCTTGGTGCAGGAGCTTCCATTCCCAGGGCAGCAGTTCGCGCGGCCGCGACGCGGGAAGATCGGCGATCCGGGCGAGGACTTCAGCGAGCCAGGCCTTTGGGTCGACGTCGTTGAGGCGGCAAGTCGTGATCATCGTCAGCATGATCGCGGCACGGTCGGCGCCACGTTGGCTACCAGCGAAGGTCCAGTTGCGCCTTCCGAAGGCAATGCCTCTCAATGCACGCTCAGCGCAATTGTTGGTCAAGCAGATCCTGCCATCGTCGAGGAAGCGGACGAAGTCGTCCCAGCGCTTGAGCATGTAGTTCATGGGCTTCAGGACCTCAGCGGAGCGCGAGAGGCTTTCTCGCTCGCGGAGCAGCCAGTCGTGCATGTCGTCGAGCAGCGGCTTGCTCCGCTCCTGGCGCACGGCCCGCCGCTCGTCGGCACTACGGCCGTTGATGGCGCGCTCGATCTCGAACAACGCATCCAGGCGTCTGACCGCGTCCAGCGCGATCGGGGAGACCGGTTTGCCCTTGCGGCCTTCCCGGGCGGCTTTTTCGATGTCAGCCAGCTCGAAGAATCCCCGCCGCGCATGGGCCAGGCAAAATGCCGGCGTGATCGGCATTGCTTTCCTTTTTGGGTCGAACAACGGCTCGAAGCCGCCATAGCAATCCGCCTGCAGAATGCCGGCGAAGGCGGCCAGATGCTTCTGAGGATGTTCGCCCCGTCGGTTGCCCGAGGCATAATAGACCGCCGCCGGCGGCGCAGGCCCGGCGAACGGCCGGTCATCCCGCACATAGGTCCATATCCGGCCGGTCGTGCACCTGCCTTTCGCCAGGACGCGGATGGTGGTGTCGTCGCCATGAAGGCGCTCGGCCGCGAGCACATGACGCTCGATCAGCTGGAACAGCGGCATGACGGCGAAGGTTCCGTGGCCGACCTGGTCGGCCAGCGTCGACAGCGGCAGGTCGATCCGCTCAGCCTTGAAGCGCACGCTCTGGCGATTGAGCGGGATATGCATGCCGAACTTGTCGAACAGCATTGTCGCCAGCAATTGCGGACCGATGAAGCCGCGCGGCGTGGCATGGAACGGTGCCGGCGGCTGGCTGATCTTCTCGCAATCGCGGCAAGTGAACTTCTCGCGTACCGTCTCGATCACCTTGAAGCGACGCGGGATCTCCTCCAGCGTCTTGGTTACATCCTCTCCGATCTTCGCCAGCCGAGATCCACCGCAGCAGGCGCAGCTCGTTGGAGCCTCAATGACGACGCGCTCGTGTTCGATGTCGTCCGGCCATGGCTGACGAACCGGCCGCTTGCGCATGAAGGGGCGAACGTTCTGCGTCTTCGCTGCTGCGGCCTGCGCGGCAAGCTCATTCTCGGTCGCCGTGGTGGCGAGTTCTTCGAGCTCCAATTCCAACTGCTCGAGTAACCGCGCCGTGCGCTCGGAGCGCTGCCCGTGCAGTTCGCGTTTGAGCTTCTCGATCCGTAGCTCAAGATGAGCGATCAGCACCTCGCTGTCCGACAGCTCCGCCCGAGCGTTGGCGGCATCCGCGACTGCCACATCGCGTTCAGCCTGCAACGCCTCGCGCTCGGCCAGCAGAGCAAGGTAGGCTCTCGCGAGATCCGACGGAAGATCGTCCGGCTTCGATGTCATGACGCCATTGAATCAGATCGAGCATCAGATTCAAACCCAAAACGATTATCCGACCCGCGTCGGCCGCTGGGTTTCTTGCGGATTGCGCCAATCGATCCCGGACAGCAGATAGCTCAACTGCGCCAGCGAGATCGTTACCGCTTCACCGGCAACCGATGGCCAGATAAACTTTCCTCTCTCGAGTTTTTTTGTGAACAAGCAGGCTCCCTGACCATCGTGCCAGATCACCTTCACAAGATCGCTGCGGCGACCGCGGAAGACAAACAAATGACCGCTGAGCGGTTCTTTGTGCAGCACCTCCTGCACTTGGAGGGCCAGCGACGGAAAGCCTCTGCGCATATCCGTGTAGCCTGTCGCCAGCCACACTCGCACATTCCCTGGTACAGCAATCATCGGCGTCCAAGCACATCGAGGACCCGCGCCAGCGCCTCCGGATCGACGTGCGCATCCACCCGGATGCACCGTCGGTTGCCGAGATCGATCTCTATCAATCCAGTACGCGCGGCTGCCGCCGAGCGAACTCGGCCATCAACCGTAGGCAAAAGCTTCGCAGTTTCTTCAGTCGAGGCCGCTACGGCGGCGATCTGCATCGGCGTAAAAGATGGTACAACGTACGCATACGATGAAGACCGCCAGATTGACGCATGCGCGCGGGCAGAGCGAGCTCTATGATCGGTTGGGTGAAGGT